>NZ_BAAAWH010000001.1:636634-954951 GCF_039534975.1 Microbacterium terregens | reverse complement strand
GACATCCGCGTCGTCCGCGAACACGCAGTTCACCATGTCGACGTACCCGGCGGCCTCCACCGCGGGTGTGCGCTCGGTCAGCAGCAGCGCGCCCGAGGCCGGAATCTCGAGGTGCTTGCGCACGAGCTCCTCGGCGATCGTCCCGCACGTCGGCACGATCAACGCCGAGCTGAGCGCGCGCGCATAGGACTCCCCCGACGACATCGCGGTGGCCGCGGAGCGGTCGAACCACCCCGTGTGCGGCATGCTCCGCACCGGGAACCGCTCGCGCAGCACCCGGTCGACCCGCACCCGCCACGGGTAGTTGCTCTCCCGGCTCCCGCTCAGCAGGATCGATTGCGTCTTGCCGCCCGGGTAGGGGTGGAAGATCTTCCGGTCGGCGAAGTTCGGCCAGGCGTATGTCCGGTCGGCGATGTCGGGGGTGTAGCCGACGGCCGAGACCGCGATCGCGAAGAACGTGTCCACTCCCCAGTCATCCATGTCGGCGAGGAACACCGACCGGGTCGGACAGTATCCATCGGCGTTCAGCAGCCCCACCTTGGGGATCTCCGGGTGACGGTGGGTATTCGCGATGGCGCGGCCGCGCCGCGCGTACACCCCCGATTCGAACAGCGTCAGGTCCGGCCGCAGGCGATCGACCACCTCGTCGTAGTCGGCGTTCGCGTCGATGACGGACACGTCGAAGAACTGCTCCAGGCACCGGACATGGTCGCGCGCGTGGCCCGCGATGAACTCCGGCAGCGCGGGGTCGGCCATGCGGAAGAACGCCATGCGCGGCTTCGGGCCCGGCCACGCGCGCACGTCTCCTGTCACCACCAGCCGGTCGAGGGTGTCCATGTCAGCTGCCCGCGGGTGCGTACCGGGCGGCCGCGTGCACCAGTGTCTCGGCGACCCTGTCCTGCTGACCCTCGGTCAGGTGCGGGAACATCGGCAGGGACAGGATGCTGTCGGCGGCCGCCTCGGCGACCGGGAACTGCCCGCGGCGGTAGCCGAGCGACGCGTACGCCTCGGTCAGGGGCACCGGCGTCGGATAGTGGATGCCGGTGCCGATGCCCGCCGCGGCGAGCTCAGCCAGAACACGGTCGCGATCATCGACGCGCACCACGTAAAGGTGCCAGACGTCGACGTTCCCCGGCCGGACCGTCGGGATCCGCACGTCGCTCTCGCGCAGGAGCTCCGCGTACCGACCCGCCGCGGCGCGGCGGGCTTGATTCCACCGCTCCAGGCGGCGCAGCTTGGATCGCAGCACCGCGGCCTGAACGGCGTCGAGACGTGCGTTGACGCCGACGTGGTCGTGCACGTATTTGACCGAGCTGCCGTGCGCCGCGAGGGTGCGCACGAGCGCCGCGACCTCGGCGTCATCGGTCAGCACCGCACCGGCATCCCCGGCCGCACCGAGGTTCTTGCCGGGGTAGAAGCTCGTCGCCGCGACGCGCGCCAGCGCGCCCGCGCGTCCCGCCGTCGAGGCCGCGCCCTGCGCCTGGGCGGCGTCTTCGATCAGCACCAGGTCGTGGCGCTGCGCGATCGGCCGGAGCAGATCCATCGGCGCGGTCTGGCCGAACAGGTGCACGGGGACGATCGCGCGGGTGCGTGCGGTGATCGCAGCCTCGACGGCATCGGCATCCATCAGCAGGTACTCGTCGTCGACGTCGACGAAGACCGGTACCGCGCCGATGCGGGAGAGCGCCTCGGCGGTGGCGATGAACGTGTTCGCCGGGACGAGCACCTCATCCCCCGGGCCGATGCCGACCGCGCGATAGGCCAGCTCGAGCGCGTCGGTGCCGTTGGAGACGCCGACGACGTGGGTCACGCCGATGTAGTCGGCGAACTCGCGCTCGAAGGCCTCGACCTCGGCGCCGCCGATGAAGCTCGCGGACTCGAGCTGCGCGCGCCACACCGGCAGCACCTCGTCGACGATCTCGGCCTGCTGCGCGGCCAGATCCAGGAACGGCACGGGCGTCATCGCGCGTCCTCCAGCCGCCGCGCGGGCACACCGGCCCAGGTCTGATCGGCCGGGATGTCCTCGAGCACCGCCGCGCCCATCCCCACCGTCGCCGACCCTCCGACCTGCAGGCCCTGCCGGATCGACGCGTTCATCCCGATATATGCCGCTTCGCGAATGTGCACGGATCCGCCGAGCGCGACGCCCGCGGCGAGGGTCGCGAAGTCGTCGAGAATCCCGTCGTGGGCGATCGTGCAGTTCGGCATCACCACGACGTGGCGGCCGATGGCCGCGTCGGCGGTGACGACCACGCCGTCCAGCACGATGCTGCCGATCCCGACGGTGCTGCTGAGCCCGATCCGCGCGGAGCGCGCCACGTAGGTCGCGAAGCGCTGCTCGGGCACGCCGAACTTCAGCAGTCGCCGCACCACTGTGCGACGGCTCGCGCTGGGCCCGATGCAGACGAGCAGCTGCTCGTCGCGCCGGGTCGCATCGCCGGTCAGCCCGACCACCGGCACGCCGGCGATCTCGGTGCCCTGCAGATCCAGGTCGTCGTCCAGGATGCCGGTGACTCCGACCATTCCGGCGGTTAGAACCTCCCGCGCCAGTCCGCTCGCCCCCACGAGCAGCACTCCCTCGCTCACGTTCCCGTGCCCCCCACCTCGCGCAGGACCGCGATCACCCGATCCTGGTCGGCCCCGGACAGCGCGTGATACACCGGCAGGATCAGCGTGCGATCGTGCAGCCGTTCGGTCACCGGCAGTCCCTGCGGCGGTGTGAGGCCGCGATACGGCGCCTGGCGGTGCGAGGCCATGATGCCCCGCCGCGCGGAGATGTCCGCGTGGGCGAGCGCCTCGAGCAGCCCGTCCCGGTTGGTCGGATACTCCGGCTGCACCTCGACCCAGAAGGACTGATAGTTGCCGGTGCCGTAGACGGGGTCGGTCACCGCGCGCAGACCGGGGATGTCCGCGATCGCACGCTGATACGTCTCGGCGATCGCACGCCGGCGCGCCACGATCTCGGGCAGGCGGCCCAGCTGCACGATCCCGACGGCGGCCTGCAGGTCGGTCATCCGGAAGTTGAAGCCCATCTCGGTGTACTCCTCGGCGGCCGGCAGCACCGCGAGGTGCCGGTCGGCGGCCGAGACGCTCATCGCGTGCTCGCGCAGGTGCCGGGCCCGGGCGGCCCACCCCTCGCGCCGGGTGGTGATCATGCCGCCCTCCCCGGTCGTGAGCAGCTTGCGCGGATGGAACGACCACGCCACGATGTCCGCCCCCGCCCCCACCGGGCGGCCCTTATACGTGGATCCCGCCCCGCACGCGGCATCCTCCACCACGAGGACGCCCTCCGGGTCGGTCACCGCGCGGATGTCGTCCAGGTCGACCGGGACCCCGCCCTGGTCGACGGCGATGACGGCCTTCGTGGCCGAGGTGAGCACGTCCGCCACGGTGGCACCCGTGAGGTTGCCGGTCGTCGGATCCACGTCCGCGAACACAGGGTTCGCCCCGACGTAGCGGACGGCGTTGGTGGTCGCGATGAACGAGAACGACGGCACGATCACTTCGTCGCCCGGTCCGACTCCGGCGACGAGCAGCGCGAGGTGCAGCGCGGTGGTGCAGCTGGTCGTCGCCACGGCGTAGGGCGCCTGCATCGCGGCGGCGAACTCCTGCTCGAACCGCAGCACACGTGGTCCCTGCGCGACCCATCCGCTGGCGATCGCGTCGGCGACGGCATCCGCCTCCTCCTGGCCCAGCCACGGGACCATGACGTTGATACGGTCGCTCACGCGCGCACCAGCCGGCCGGCGGCGATCTGTTCGCGCAGCGGCCGCCACCAGTCCACGAGCATCCGCAGCCCCTCGTCGATGCCGATCGTGGCCTCGAAGCCGAGGTCCCGCTGGGCGGCGCGCGTGTCGGCGAGCCGCCGGGGGACACCGTTGACGGCGCGTTCAGGTCCGTGCTCGACTCCAAGCTCGGACCCCATCACGCGCAGCAGTGCCTCCGCAAGTTCCAGCAAGCTGGTTTCGGTGCCACTCGCGATGTTGTAATCGCCGTCAACGGTGCCGCTTCGTGCCGCGAGCACATTGGCTCGGGCGATGTCGGGGACGCAGATGAAATCCATCGTCTGCCTGCCGTCGCCGAAGATGAGCGGTGGCTTGCCATCGGCGATGCGCTCCATCCAGCGCACCAGCACCTCGGTGTACAGGCCGTGCACGTCCATGCGAGGGCCGTACACGTTGAAGTACCGCAGGATCACGTAGTCCAGCCCCTGCATCGCGCGGAAGCTGCGGATCAGCCCCTCGTTGAAGGACTTCGCCGCGCCGTACAGGGTGTCGTTGTTGTGGTGGTGGTGGCGTTCCGGAGTCGGGAACTCCTCCGCGAGGCCGAACACCGAGGCGCTCGAGGCGGCGATGAGCTTTCCCACGCGATGCTTGGCCGCCGACTCGACGACGTTGAAGGTGCCGTCCACCAGCACCTCGAGGGCGAGCCGGGGCTCCTCGGCGCACTGCGTGATGCGGATCGCCGCCTGGTGGTACACGACGTCCTTGCCCGCCGTGAGGTCATCGACCAGCTTCGCGTTGCGGATGTCGCCGTCCACGAGCGTCACCCGGCCGGACGCGAGCGCGCCCTCCAGGTTGCCGACGCGCCCGCGCACCAGGTTGTCCAGCACGTCGACGTGCGCGACGCCGGCATCCAGCAGCTGATCGACCAGTGTCGATCCGACCGTTCCCGCGCCGCCGGTGACGAGGATGTCCGCGCCTTCGAGAGTCGTCATCGGGCCACCTCCAGCTTCATGGATGCCGTGGCCATCGACTGCGGGGCACCGCCGGCCTTGATGCTGCCCGTCGCGGCCTCGAGCACCGACAGGACGCGCAGCCCGGCGCCGCCGCTGGTGCGCGCGGTGCGGCCCTCGTGGATGGCGGCGGCGAACTCGGTGACGACACCGGCGAGCGCCTCGCCCTCGTGCAGGGCCGGCGCCCATGTGTCGCCGAGGCGGTAGGAGATGTTCGCCGCGCGGGCGTCGCTCGCGGTGGCTTTGGAGACCTCGGCGATGTCGACGCCGCGGTCGTAGACGCTGACCCGCTGCTGCGGGTTCAGGTCGTCCCACACCAGGGTGCGCTTCGTGCCGCCGATCACCATCTGCCGGATCTTCGTCGGGCTGAGCCAGTTGACGTGCACGTGCGCCATCGCCCCGCCGACCAGCGGCATCGCCAGGTAGCCGACGCACGACTTGCCGGTGCGGAGCGGGTCGGCGCCGTGCGCGGAGACGCTGGTCACGTCCAGGCCGCCGGGCAGCACGAAGTCCATGATCGACAGGTCGTGCGGGGCGAGGTCCCAGAACACGTCCACGTCGGGCTGGATGAGCCCGAGGTTGATGCGCACGCTGTCGACGAACAGCACGTCGCCGAGGAAGCCCTCGGCGATCAGTTCGCGGATCTTCAGCACGGCGGGCGTGTAGCAGTAGGTGTGGTCGGCCATCAGGACCAGGCGCAGCTCGCTGGCGCGTTCGACCATCTCCAGGCCCGCCGTCCGGCTGTCGGCGAGCGGCTTCTCGACGATCACGTGCTTGCCCGCCTCCAGCGCCGCCATCACGATCGCGTGATGCGTGCGCGCCGGGGTGGCGATGGCGACCGCGTCGATGAGCGGATCGTTCAGCACGTCGCTCAGGGAGTCGGTGACCGGAGCCCCGCCGACCGACTCGGCGACGGCGCGTGCGCGCTCGATGTCGAGGTCGCAGATCGCGGCCAGATTCCATGCCGCGTTCGTACGGAAGTTGCGTGCGAGGTTCGGCCCCCAATAGCCGGCCCCCACGACAGCGATGTTCATCCTGTGGTCCACGATTCCCCGACTTCCCCGTTATCTCCCCAGATGCGCGAGCTCGCGCCGACGACCGCGACGGATGCTGTCCGGCACGCGATCGGATCGCCGTCCCCGGCTCGCGAGAGTGCATGTCCCCGCTCGCGAGAGTGCACGTCCCCGGCCGCGACAGTGCACGTCGTCGCGGCGGCGCGTTCGCGTGCCTCCGCTCGCGAGAGCGCACGTCCCCGCTCGCGAGAGTGCATGTCCCCGCTCGCGAGAGTGCACGTCGTCGCGGCGCGCGTGTAAGCGGCGCGCGAGTACGCGGCGGGCACGACCCGTGCCGTCGACGTCGTCGTCCCCTTGAGAACGACGGATTCCCCAATCCCCATTTTTCCCCAGACTGCCCATGGCTCCGTTCGACAGCGCCATGGAACCACCTGCCCCAGCAGGTGTTATCTACCCGACGACCCCCCACGCGATCCCCAGAAAGCGCAGCCGTCGAATATCCCCGGGTGCAGTATAGCGTTATGCGGTCGCGGAGCAGCAACGTCCGCCGACCGTCTTTCAGAGAAGGGATGCCGATGACCGACCCGCGTGCCCCCTTCGCCGCCGCGTCCGCCGACGTGGCCGACTCCGCCACGCTCGGCGCGGGAACGCGCGTGTGGCACCTCGCCCAGGTGCGCGAAGGAGCCGTTCTGGGCGCGGACTGCAACGTCGGTCGCGGTGCCTACATCGGACCCGGAGTCACCATCGGCAACGCCTGCAAACTGCAGAACTACGCGCTGGTCTACGAGCCGGCGGTGCTCGGCGATGGGGTGTTCATCGGCCCGGCGGCGGTGCTGACGAACGATGAGTTCCCGCGCGCGGCGAACCCGGATCTCACGGTCAAGAGCGCCGCGGATTGGCACCCGGTCGGCGTCGAGATCGGCGACGGTGCCTCGATCGGCGCCCGCGCGGTATGCGTCGCCCCGGTGCGGGTCGGGGCGTGGGCGCTGGTGGCGGCCGGTGCGGTGGTCACCAAGGACGTGCCCGACTACGCGCTCGTCGTCGGAGTCCCCGCCCGTCGGATCGGATGGGTGGGCCGGGCGGGCAAACCGCTCGTGGCCGAGGCCGGTGCGTGGGTGTGCCCGGACACCGGCGAGCGCTACGTCGAGGTGGACGGCATCCTGAGCGCGGCATCCTGATTCGGCTGTTCTTTCACAGCTTGCGCAGCAGTACCCGCTGGACCGTGTGCCGCGCGCCCTTCTCGAGCACCAGCGTCGCCTGATGCTTGGTGGGCAGCACGTTCTCCTCGAGGTTCGGCAGGTTGATCTCGTTCCAGAACCCGAGCGCCGTCTGCACGGCCTGATCGTCGGACAGGTGCGAGAAGACGTTGAAGAAGGAACTGGGGTTCGAGAACGCGCTGCGGCGCAGCGCCAGGAACCGATCCACGAACCAGGACGCGATGTGGTCGGTCTCGGCATCCACGTAGATCGAGAAGTCGAACAGCTCGCTCACCGCGATGTCACTCGGCGAGGGTGAGGGCTGCAGCACGTTCAGTCCCTCGACGATGACGACGTCGGGGCGCCGCACGGTGACGTGGGCGTCCGGCACGATGTCGTAGCGCATGTGCGAGTAGAACGGGGCACGCGCCTCGGGCGCCCCGCTCTTCACATCGGTGAGGAAGCTCACGAGGGCGCGGCGGTCGTACGACTCCGGAAAGCCCTTGCGCTCCATCAGGCCGCGACGCTTCAGCTCGGCGTTGGGGTAGAGGAACCCGTCGGTGGTGACGAGCTCGACCCGCGGAGTGCCCGGCCAGCGGCTCATCAGTTCGCGCAGCAGGCGGGCGATGGTGGACTTGCCGACGGCGACGGATCCGGCGACGGCCACGACGAACGGCGTCGTCGTGTCCGGCTCGCCGAGGAACGTGCTCGTGTCCGCGCCGAGGCGCTTGGTCGCGTTCGCGTACAGGCTCAGCAGGCGGCTGAGCGGCAGGTAGACCTCGCGCACTTCGGCCATGTCGAGCATGTCGCCGATGCCGCGGATCTGCACGATCTCGGTCTCGGACAGCGGCTGCGGCGTTCCCGCGGCCAGTCGCGACCAGTCCCCGCGGTCGATCTCGCGGTAGAGCGAGAAGCCGCCCGGCGTCTCAGGGCTCGAGACAGAGGTGGTCGTTCCGGGGGCGGTGTCGTCGGCGGGCATCTGGAACATCGTATCCATAGGTGTCCTGTGCTCGGCTCGCGCGCGTGTGCGTCCCGGCTCGCGCGCGTGTGCGTCCCGGCTCGCCGAGAGTGCATGTCCCTGCTGCCGAGAGTGCGGGTCGTTGTTCGCGAGGGTGCAGGTTGAACCGTCCCCGGTTCTGTGCCGCTCCTATGCGGGTTCCATCACCGGATGGGATGGCGTTTCGAGGTCAGCGTAGTACGCGGCCTCGAGCTCTTCGGGCGGGACGTCTCCGATGGTCGAGTGCAGGCGTCTCGCGTTGTACCAGTCGACCCAGTCGGTGGTGACCCATTCGACGTCGTCGATCGTGCGCAGCGGCCCGGATCGGAACGGGGAGCCGTCGCGGATCGCCTCGTTCTTGAACAGCCCGATGGTCGATTCGGCCAGGGCGTTGTCGTATGCGTCACCGATCGATCCGATCGACGCGGCGATGCCCTCGAGGGCGAGCGTCTCGGCGAACGACACGCTCGTGAACTGTGAGCCGGCGTCGCTGTGATGGATCAGCCCGTCCTTCACTCCGTGCCCGGCACGGTCACGGCGCCACAGTCCCATCCGCAGCGCGGTGGTCACCAGCGGTGTCGTCTTCACGGTCGCGGCATGCCAGCCGACGACCGCCCTCGAGTAGCAGTCGATCACGAACGACACATAGACGAACCCGGCCCACGTCCGCACATACGTGAAGTCAGCGACCCACTGCCGGTTCGGCGCGGCGGCGGTGAAATCGCGGTCCAGTAGGTCAGGCGCCCTCGCGGCGTTACGGTCCGGGATGGTGGTCCGCACGCCCTTGCCCCGCACGAGGCCGTTGATCTGCAGCTGTCGCATCAGTCGGTCAACTTGCCGCTTCGACACGGCGAGGTCTTGCCGGCGCAGCAGCGCGGTCATCTTCCGTCGCCCATACATCGACTCCGGCGTCAGCTCGCCCTTCGCGTTCACCCGGGCGGCTCGGATCGCGTCGATGATGACCGCGTCCGCGAGGTCCCGGTTGCTGGGCTGGGCGCGTTTCCATGCCCGATAGGTCCGCTCGGCGACCGGCACGCCCTGCTCCCGCAGAACCTTGCAGATCGACCCGACCGAGCGGCCTTTGGCGCGTTGATCCTCGATGAACGCGAGGATCAACGGCGTCGGGGGTCGAGTTCCCCGGCGAAGAAAACCGCCGCGTCCCGCAGAATCGCGTTCGCCTCACGCAACTCACGGTTCTCCCGCTCGAGCCGACGCATCCGCTCCGACTCACTCGAGGACACCCCCTGGCGCTCGCCCCCGTCGATCTGCGCCTGCCGCACCCAGCGGCGCAGCGACTCAGCCCCGAACCCGAGCCTCGCCGAAACCGCCTCGCACGCAGTCGTCAGGTTCGGGTACTCATCGAGGTGATCGAGCACAAGCCGGATCGCTCGCTGCTTCGTCTCCTCCGGAATCCTCTTCGGCATGATCAACATCTTCCTTCCAGACTCGAAAGGAAACGGCATCAAACCGGGGACGGTTCAACGGCCGCGACACGCACCCTCGGCAGCCGCAACACGCACCCTCGACGGCCGCAACATGCACCCTCGGCAGCCGCAACACGCACCCTCGGCAGCCGCAACATGCACTCTCGGCAGCCGGGGGGAACCCGCGCGGACACGACCCCGCGCCGCGCTACGCTTTCCCCCGTGCGCCTCGGAGTTCTCGATATCGGCTCGAACACCGTCCACTTGCTCGTTGCCGATGTGCGACCGGGAGGGCGTCCGCTCGCGACCACCAGCCAGCGCACGGTTCTGCGGCTCATGCGGTACCTCGACCCGGACGGCTCCATCACCGAAGAGGGCATCGTCGCCCTCGAGCAGGCGGTGCGCGAAGCCCGCGCGGTCGCCGCGACCGAGCGGGTCGACGAGCTGCTGGCCACGGCGACCTCCGCCGTCCGCGAGGCCGAGAACGGCGCCGCGGTGATCGCCCGCATCGAGGCCGCGCTCGGCCAGCCGCTTCAGGTGCTGGCCGGCGAGACCGAGGCCCACTTCACCTACCTCGCCGTGCGGCGCTGGTTCGGCTGGGCGGCCGGGCAGATCCTGCTCCTGGACGTCGGCGGCGGCTCGCTCGAGATCGCGGCGGGGTCCGAGGAAGTCCCCGCGGCCGCGGCATCCGTCCTCCTGGGCGCGGGACGCATGACCGTGCAGTTCCTGCCCGACGACCCGCCCGGCGAAGCCGCGGTCGAGCGCCTCCGGGACCACGCGAAGCAGGTCCTCGCGCCCGAGCTCGACACGTTCCGCGCGCAGCCGCGCCCCGACCACTTCGTCGGCTCGTCGAAGGCGATCCGGTCGCTGGCGAAGCTCGCCGGGTATCCGGTGGGTCGCTGGTCCAGCATTGAGCGGATGCTGTTGCCTCGCGCCGCGCTCGGCGCATGGATTCCGCGGCTGGCGCGCATCCCCGCGTCCGCGCGGCAGGAGCTGCCGGGGATCACCCCCGACCGCACGTTCCAGATCGTCGCGGCCGCCGTCGTCCTGCACACGGCGATGACCGCGCTGAACGTGGAAGAACTCGAAGTCTCGCCGTGGGCGCTGCGCGAGGGCGTACTGCTGCGATACATCGAGTCGTTGTCGTGGAGCACCCCGGCCGCCTGACCCGAGCCCCCCGCAGTACCGACCTCCGCTGACCCGAGCCCGCAACACCGGGCCGCCAGCAACACCGAGCCTCCGCCTGACCCGAGCCCCCAGCCGACCCGAGCCCCCCGCACAACCAACCCCCCGAAAGCCCCCGACCCACCCCCGCGAAAACCCAGCCCCCCAACCCGCCACATCCCTGGCGCATCGGACCCACCTGCGCCACACTTCACGTATGGACGCTCATGCGTCGTCGATCCGCACGCCCGACCAGCGCATCCGGGTGTTCCTGAGCTCCACTCTCCGAGAACTGGAGCCCGAACGCGAGGCCGCCCGTGCCGCGATCGAGTCACTTCATCTGGCCCCGGTCATGTTCGAACTGGGGGCCCGGCCACACCCGCCCCGGTCCCTGTACCGCGCCTACCTCGCGCAGAGCGACATCTTCGTCGGGCTGTACTGGCAGAGCTACGGGTGGACCGCCGACGACGAGCAGGTCTCGGGCCTCGAGGACGAGTATCTGCTCTCGGGCGACCTGCCCCACCTCATCTACATCAAGAGCCCCGCGCCCGACCGCGAACCGCAGCTGGCCGAGCTGCTCGGGCGCATCCGCAGCGACGACACCAGCTCGTACCGCACCTTCGAGACGCCCGCCGAGCTCGCGCAGCTGATCGTCGCCGACCTGGCGACCCTGCTCGCCGACCGGTTCGACGCATCCCGAGCCGCGCCGGCGGCCGCGCAGCTGGAGTCGGGGCGCGGCATCCCGGCGCCCTTCACCAAGCTGGTGGGACGCGTCGACGAGCAGCAGCAGCTGCTCCAGATGCTCGACTCCCCCGGCGTGCGTATGGTCACGATCGTGGGCCCCGGCGGCATCGGCAAGTCGCGCCTGGCGATCGAGGTCGCCGGTGCGGTGGCGGCGACCGGGCGCGAGGTCGCCTTCGTCATGCTCGAGACGCTCACCTCGCCCGAACGGGTGCTGAGCGTGATCGCGCGGTCCGTCGGCGTGCGCGAGACCGGTGAGGAACGCGTCGACACCAAGCTCCTCGCCGCGCTCGGCGGCCGGAACATGCTGCTGGTCGTGGACAACATGGAGCACCTGCTCGATGCCACCGGCGACCTGGTCCGCCTCATCACCGAGCTGCCGACCCTGCAGCTGCTGGTGACCAGCCGGTCCCCGCTGCGGGTGCGGGCCGAGCGCACCTTCGAACTGGGTCCGCTGACCCTTCCCGATCCGGATGCTTCCCCGACGGATGCCGTCAACGCCAGCGCCGTCGCCCTGTTCGTCGAGCGGGCCATGGCGATCAACCCCGCGTTCCGGATGACGCCCGATCAGGCGCCGTCCGTCGCCGGCATCGTCAGGGCACTGGACGGCGTGCCGCTCGCGATCGAACTGGCCGCCGCGCGCACGCGGACGATGCCGCCGCGCGAGATCCTCAAGCGGCTGGATTCCGCACTGAGCCTCCTCGTCGGCGGCGCGCGCGACCTGCCCGAACGGCAGCGCGCCGTGCGCAGCACGATCGAGTGGAGCGTCCGGCTGCTCGATGAAGAGGCGACCGCGGCCTTCGAGTCGCTCTCGGTCTTCTCCGGCCCGTTCAGCTTCGTCGCGGCCGAAGCCGTCCTCGGCACGAGCGATGATGAGGGCGACGGAGCGGTCGCGGCGATGGAGGCGCTGATCGACACGAGCCTGCTCTGGCAGCACGAGCGCGACGGCCTGCAGGTGTTCGGGATGCTGGCGCTGGTCCGCGCCTTCGCGCGCGAGCGCGCGAAGGCTCCCGAGACGGTCGAGGCGGTCGACGCGGCGCGGGATCGCTGGGTCGCGCACTACATGTCCGTCGCCCGCGACGCGTCCGTGCGCATGCGTACCGCCGATCAGCTCGCCGTGATCCGGGAATTGGATGCCGAGACCGAGAACCTCGGCGCAGTCATGCGTCACCTGCTCGACACGTCGCGCCTGGACGAAGCGGCCGACTTCGCGTGGTCGCTGTACATGTACGTGTGGATCGGAGGGCTGCTCGGGGTCGTCCGCGATTGGATGGCCGAGCTGCTGGAGCAGGCCGAGCGCGACGGCATCGCGCTGACCCCGCGCACCGAGGCGATCGCGCTGTACTTCACCCGCGCCGTGACGTACTGGCAGGATCCCGGCGTCGACGTGCTGCCCGGGTTGGCGCGCGCGGCCGAGCTGTTCGAGAAGTCCGGTGAGCCGGCGAGCGCCGCCCTGACGCGGGTGTCGATCGGCCTGGCGTACCTGTCCGCCCCGACCGGTCCCGACCTCGCGTCCGGTCGCGCAGCCCTCGAGCAGGGCCTCACCGGGTTCCGCGACGCCGGTGACCGGTGGGGGCAGGCGATGATCCTGGTCGCGCTCGGACGGATGGACATGGTGACGCAGGATGTCCCGGCCGCCGCCGCGCGATTCGACGAGAGCCTCGCGCTGGCCTCGTCGGCGGGAGAGATGCTGGGCGTCGTCATCGCGCAGCACCACCGCGGCTGGCCGAAGTTCCTCGCCGGCGACATCGACGGTGCCGAGCGGGACTTCGCCGAGGCCCTGGACACCTCGCTGGCGATGCGTCACGACGAAGGCATCGTGTACGGGCTGGAGGGATTCGCGGCGATCCGCGCGGCGCAGCGCAACGCCGAGCAGACCGGGCTGCTGGTTGGCGCCGCGCAGCGCCTGCGGCGGCACATCGGCTTCGTCAATCCCGGAGGTCTCGCCTTCTCCGGCCCGCTCGTCGAGGCACTCCGCGAGTCCGGTCAGGGACCGGTTCTGGATGCCGCGATCCAAGAGGGCGCAACCCTCCCCGTCTCCGAGGTCCTTGCTCGTGTCACGGACCGACGCTGAACGCGCGCGTCCGGAGCGGACGCGCGATGACCGGGTCCTGCGGATCACGCGGATCGTCGCGCTGCTCCTGCTGCCGTTCCTGATCATCGCGGTCATCCTGCTGTTCGGGTTTCCGGACCGCACCGGCGAGCTGTTCGCGTGGCCGATCACCCCGCCGCTGACGGCGTATCTGCTGGCCTCGGCATACGTCGGCGGCATCTGGGTCTTCGCGCGGATCGTGCGCGCACGCCGGTGGCACCGAGTCGTCGTGGCGTTTCCCCCGGTGATCGTCTTCACCGCGGCGCTGCTGATCGCGACGCTGCTGCACCTGGACCGGTTCTCGCAGAACCTGTCGTTCTACACCTGGTTCGTGCTGTACATCACGACGCCGTTCGTCACCGCGTGGTTGATGTGGCTGCAGCGCGGGCGCGATGACGGGGAGCCCGAGATTCCCGACAGCCGGGTGCCGATGGTGGTGCGCGTGCTGCTGATCCTCGTCGGCGTCGCGTCGCTGCTGACCGGCGTCGTGCTGTTCGTCATCCCGACGTTCGTGATCCCGTTCTGGGCCTGGGACGTGACTCCGCTGACCGCCCGGGTGCTCGGCGCGGTGCTGTCGCTGCCGGGCGTGGTCTCGCTGTGGTTCCTGCGCGATGCCCGGTGGAGCTCGTTCCGGATCGTGTTCCAGGCGCAGCTCGTGAGCCTGATCGCGATCGGATGCTCCCTGTTCGCCGGCCGCGACGCGCTGCACTGGGACCGTCCGGCGACCCCGGGGTTTCTCGCGCTCCTGGGAATCGCGTTCGTGGGCTACCTGGCCCTGTACGTCGCGATGGAGTTGCGGTTGCGGCGGGCCGCGGCATCCCCCGGTCCTTGACCCCCGCTCCCCCTCGCTGCCCCCTGCTGCCCAGAGTGCACGTCCCCGCTGCCGAGAGTGCACGTCCCGCTGCCGAGGGTGCATGTCCCCGCCTGCCCCGCTGCCGAGAGTGCACGTCCCCGACGCCGAGAGTGCATGTCCCGGATGCCGAGAGTGCACGTCCCCGGCGCTGAACTGGCAAGTCCCGTGCCGACAACACGCACTCTCGCGAGCAGCAACATGCACTCTCGCGAGCAACGACCTGCACCCTCGCGAGCAGCGGGTCAGGTCCCGGGCTGGCGGTACTTGACCTGCGCGACCTTGCCCAGCGCCTCCAGCGTCTCTTCGACGCTGAGGAGCACCGTCGTCTCGAACGAACTCATCGCCCCGCCACTGCCGATCGCCAGGGCCACCGCCGCCATCGACACGTTGTCGGGCGCTTCCCACAGCGTGTATCCGTCGTGGCTGCCGAACGCGTACCAGAATCCGTGCAGCTGTCCGCCGACGGACTCGATATACGTCCGCGCCGCCGTGCGACGATCCTCGGGATGCTGTGCCAGCCGCTGCCAGGTCTCGGGTGTGTAGCTGAATCTCGTCAGGTAGAGCGGCATCGTCTCGTCCTTCCCTGCGCTCGAAAGAATCGCTGATTCCCCCAGAGTGACCCTCTACGCCCGCTCCCACAATGGGTTCCGCGCACCATGGCTGTGGGCGGGTGTTCACACGCGAGCCATGCACTCTCGCGGGCCGGGCATGCACTCTCGCGGGCCGGGCATGCACTCTCGCGGGCCGGGCATGCACTCGCGCGGGCCGGGCATGCACTCTCGCGAGCTGGACAGCGGCGACCGAACGATCGCTCAAGCCCGAGCGCACCACCTACGCCCCCGCGCACCACCTACCCCGAGCGCACGACTTCCCGCCGAGCGCACGACTTGTCCGCATCGCGAACCCGTGCACTCGTCGCGAACCCGTGCACTCGGCGAAGCCCAAACCCGTGCAAAGCGCGCAACGAAGAAAAGCGCGACACCAAACCCGACGAAACGCGCAGACCCTAAAGCGCGAGCCGCTCCCGCACCACTTCGGCCAACTGCTCCGCATACTCCGACGCGACCTCCGCCGAGGACGCCTCGACCATGACGCGCACCATCTCCTCGGTGCCCGAGGGCCGCAGCAGCACGCGCCCGGAATCGCCGAGCGCCGTGGCGACTGATGCAACGGCAGAAGCAACGCCGGCGTCCGTCGCGGCCAGCGTGCGATCCACGCCGCGCACGTTCACCAGCACCTGCGGGTACACGGTCATCACCGACGCGAGCTGCGCCAACGAACGGCCCGACCGGGCCATCTCGGCCATCAGGTGCAGGCCGGTCAGCAGCCCGTCGCCGGTGGTGGCGTACTCGCTCATGATCACGTGGCCGGACTGCTCGCCTCCGAGGGAGTATCCGCCGGCGTTCATCGCCTCGAGCACGTAGCGGTCACCGACCCCGGTCTGGACGACCGTGATCCCCTGATCGGCCATCGCCCGGTGCAGTCCGAGGTTGCTCATCACGGTCGCCACCAGCGTGTCCGCGACCAGGTGCCCGCGGTTCTTCATCGCGACCGCGAGGATCGCCATGATCTGGTCGCCATCGACGATGCGTCCGCGCGAGTCCACGGCCAGGCACCGGTCGGCGTCGCCGTCGTGCGCGATGCCGACGTCGGCACCCACGCGCACCACGTGCGCGGCCAGCGAATCCAGGTGCGTCGAGCCGACGCCGTCGTTGATGTTCATGCCGTCCGGGTCGGCGCCGATGACGGTGACGCGGGCTCCGGCGTCGCGGAACGTTTCGGGTGAGACTCCGGATGCCGCGCCATGCGCGCAGTCCAGCACGACGTGCAGCCCGTCCAAGGAGTGCGGCAGGGACGCGAGCAGGTGGACGACGTAGCGGTCCTCGGCATCCGCGAACCGGCGGATGCGGCCGACGCCGACGCCGGTGGGCTGCAGCATCTGCCCCGCCATCGCGGCTTCGATGCGTCGCTCGACCACGTCGGGGAGCTTGACACCGCCGCGGGCGAAGATCTTGATGCCGTTGTCGGGAGCGGGATTGTGGGATGCCGAGACCATCACACCGAAGTCGGCATCGATGTCCGCGATCAGATACGCCGTCGCCGGGGTGGGCAGCACGCCCGCGTCGAGGACGTCGACACCGGACGAGGCCAGGCCCGCCGCGACGGCGGCGGAGAGGAACTCACCCGAGACGCGCGGGTCGCGGGCGACGACCGCGGTGAGGCGTTTGCCGGCGGCCTTGCGGGCCTCGGCGGTACGCCCCTGGCCCAGGACGACAGCAGTCGCCTGGGCCAGGTGCAAAGCGAGATCGGCGGTGAGGGGGCCGTTGGCCAGCCCCCGCACCCCGTCCGTGCCAAAGAGCGGCATGCGGAACGGGGGACCGATCAGCGCTTCGAGTACTGAGGAGCCTTGCGGGCCTTCTTGAGACCGGCCTTCTTGCGCTCGATGACGCGGGCGTCACGCGAGAGGAAGCCGGCCTTCTTCAGGGTCGGGCGGTTGTTCTCCTCGTCGATCTGGTTGAGCGAACGGGCGATGCCCAGGCGCAGTGCGCCGGCCTGGCCCGAGTCGCCGCCACCCGAGATGCGCGCGATGACGTCGTACGCTCCGGTGAGGTTGAGAACCGTGAACGGGTCGGTGATCAGCTGCTGGTGGAGCTTGTTCGGGAAGTAGTCCTCGAACTTGCGGCCGTTGACGGTGATGGTGCCCGAGCCGGGGATCAGTCGCACGCGGGCGATGGCCTGCTTGCGTCGTCCGACCGCTGCGCCGGGGACGCTGAGCACGGGGCGCTCTACGACCTCGACGGTCTGGTCGGCCGGGGTCTCGGTCGAGAAGTTGCTTTCGGTGGATTCTTCGAGATTCGCCACGAGTATGTCCTTAGTCAGTCTGGGAGGCGCTTACTGGGCGACCTGGTCGAGGGTGAAGGTCTTGGGCTGCTGGGCACCGTGGGGGTGCTCGGCGCCGCGGTAGACCTTGAGCTTGGAGAGCTGCTGCGCACCCAGGCTGTTCTTCGGGAGCATGCCGCGGACGGCCTTCTCGACGGCCCGCTCGGGGTTCTTGGCGAGGAGCTCTTCGTACGTGACCGACTTCAGACCACCCGGGTAACCCGAGTGACGGTAGGCCTTCTTCTTCTGGAGCTTCTGCCCCGTCAGCGCGACCTGGCCGGCGTTGATGATGATGACGAAGTCGCCCATGTCCATGTGGGGGGCGAAGGTCGCCTTGTGCTTGCCGCGGAGCAGTGCTGCCGCGTGGCTTGCCAGCCGGCCGAGAACGACGTCGGTGGCGTCGATGACCAGCCACTCACGCTGAGCTTCGCCAGCCTTGGGGGTGTACGTGCGCGTCACAATAGTGCTGCTTTCATTGATTCGAACGGAGATGTTCGTGAATCCCGCTCCGGGGGGTTTGGCCATCCCGGTCCCCGAGCTTTTGTCGAGGGGGCCGGACCAAACGCACCAGTGGAGGGCTCACGTTCGCGGTGCGAGGCCAGCAGGGCACAGGCACCAAGGATCGATTCTACGGCATCGGGATGCCGCGGCCAAACACGCGGTCAGATCGCGAGCGGCTTCGCCCCGGCAGGGTGCGGATGCCGCTAGTCTCGCAGCACGGTCTCGCGATGACGCGGGTACCACCGCGTCCGCGGGAAGACGAGAGATCCAGGCATCGATGATGGATTCGAAGAGTCCTCGCCAGACATGTGGGTTAGGCGTACTCGTGATACCTGCTGTGCTCGGAGTCCTGATCGCCTTCGCGATCGCCGTGTCGATGATGCGTGTGTCGACCATGCTGCGCCGCGATGCCGAGCGCGAGGCCGAGCTCGACGGCTGGGCTTCCGCGCGCCTGTCCTGACGGACCGTTCTCGGGGGTCGTAAAGACCATCACGTAAGCCCGGATGCCGCGGCCGAACACCCGCCAAGAATTTCGCCTCTTGACACCTGAGCGCGTGAGGTCCACGCTGTGCTCGACGGTGGCACTGGAGCCACTGCGGGGGTGCCGGTGCGCGGGGGTGCACCGGAAGGCTGGGGGGCGTTCCATGGCTGTTCCTCGCATGCGTGCGGCGGGGGCCGCACTGGCTGCTCTCGTGCTCGTCGTCATCGGTGGGGCGGCTACCCCTGCCGTGGCGGATGACCCGCCGCCGGTTGTGTGGACACCGGTGGCGGGTTACCCGGCATCCGTCGGGGATCTGACCGTGCACATCGAACACGGGTCCGGTGACCCGTTCGTGGATTCGGGTGAGCCGTCCGGTCCGACGCCGCTGGCGAACTACGGCGTGACCAACGCCTCCGCCGAGCCGGTCGTCATCGGGTTCGGGACGGACACCTCCACCCAGGGCGTGATCGAACCGCTGTGGGAGCCCGCGACGTGGGGCGTGCTCGAAGAAGAGGCCTCCAACGGGCTCACGGACTATTTCCGTCTGACGGTCCCGGCCGGCGAGACGGCGTACCTGGTCGGCGACAGCGGTGTCCCCGAGTACTCCGGCCGCACGGCCGTGATCTACGAGCTGACTCCGGCGCCGGATGTCTGCGTGCCCGAAGATCCCGAGGATCCGGAGGGCCCGCAGGTGTGCACGCCCGCCGCCGACCCGACGGTCGAGACCGAGATCGGCCGGTACACGGCGCCTGGTCGCTTCGTGCCGGTGCGGTTCGACGAGGGCAACGAGCACACGGTGTTCGGCATCGGGCAGGAGATCTCGGTCGCCGGCGCCGATGGAGCGGAGCTGTTTCCGGGGGTGTCGGCGACGGTGACGGCGAGCGGCTTGACCGCGGGTGAGCAGTTGGAGCTGTGGCTCGCGCCGAACATGGACTATTTCTTCTTCTTCCTGATGGGCGGGGTTCTGCCGGCGGATGCTGTTCCCGTCGGCACCGGGACCGTCGCTGCCGACGGAACCTTGAACACGACCTTCGTGATCCCGGCGGATACGGCCCTGAACAGCCAGTACCAGCTGGTGGCGGGGGTTCCGGGTGAGTACTACTGGCCGGCGGGAAGTTACGAGTACTTCCAGGTGACGGCGCCAGCGGCCTCGGCATCCGTCGGAACACCCGAAGGCGCGTCCGAGTCCACCGTCGCGGTGGGGGCCACGAACCTGACGTTCACGTTCCCCGAGGGAACCGAGGCGGGCACCACGACGGCAGCCGTGAGTACGACCGGCCCGGCGCCGAACGAGTTCACGCTGGCGACGAACCCGCCGCTGTATTACCACCTGGATACCACTGCCGAGCCGGGCGGGCCGGTGACGGTGTGCATCACGTACAACACCGCGAATCTGCCCGGCGGTCCGCCGTATCTGTACCACCACGAGCCGGTCGAGGGTGGCTACACGTGGACGAACATCACCACGAGCCGCGAGGCGGGCCGGGTGTGCGGGGTGACGAGCAGCTTCTCTCCGTTCACGCTGGGGTACCCGTTGCACGACGGGTCGACGGTCAAGCCGGCAAAGGGTGTGATGAGCGATGACAACAGCCCGCGCCTGCAGGACGGCACCTACAACGTCACGATGGACATCAAACGGGGCGAGAACGCGCGCATCGTGCGGCTGCTCGAAAACGGCGTCGTGGTGGCTGAGCAGGAGTTGACGCGCAGCACTCCGAATCCGCAGCGTGCGGTGTTCGCGATCTCGGGCAAGGCGAACGGGACGTACAAGTACACCGCGGAGCTGGAGAACTCGACCGGGGTGACGAAGACGGCTGCGCACACGGTGAAGGTGAAGGATGCCAATCCGGGCAAGGTCATGCTGAAGGCGACGTCGCCGAAGAACGGGGCGTTCACGCTGACGGCGACCATGTCGAGCGGAACCAATGCCACCAGCGCGCAGTTCTACCAGAACGGTGTGCCGCTGGGGGCGCCGATGGCGTTGACGGCGAATACTCCGAACGCGCAGACGGTCTCGCTGCCCCTGGTGCGGTCGAAGGGGAACTACACGTACAAGGTCGTGTTCGCGAATGCGGTCGGTGCCACGTCGAGTGGCGATGTGAAGGTGAAGGTCAAGTAGCCCGCTCACGCCGCGCGTCACCCGCGTCGCTCGAGCGGTGGTGGCGGATCCCACGCCCACGCGATCGCCGACTTCGTCTTCAGCGCGACCGGATCACCCCGCCCCGGCGGCGGATGCAGCATGAACGGCCCGAGTTTCTCGCGCGTGATCCGCCACCCGTTGTTATGAAGCAGCATGTGATGAAAACGACAGAGCAGGATGCCGCGATCCACGTCGGTGCGACCCTCATGCTCCTCCCAGTGATCGCAATGGTGCGCTTCGCAATACGACGCGGGAACGCAGCATCCGGGGAACATGCATCCGCCGTCGCGAACGGCCAATGCGATCCGTTGCCGCGCAGAATAAAGGCGCTGTTCGCGCCCGAGTTTGAGCGGATTCCCCGCTCGGTCCACGACGATTTCCTGCGCGCCGAGGGTGCAGAGCGTGCGATCGATAACCGAACCCGGGATCGCGTCGCCGCCGTCTTCGAAATGCCCGGTCGCGACCATTCGACCGAATGCATCGCGCGGGCCGATCGCGTCTTTGACGACGACCATGCGAACGCCCGGCTGCCGCGCCCCGAAGACGTCGCTCGCCGATGCGAGGGATCCTGCCCGCCACACGTCCAGCATCAGGTCGTACGCGATCTGGTCGTTCGTCCGCGGATCCTTCAGCAGGGCATCGGCGGCGGCCGCGGCATCCGAGTCGACGAACCGCGGACCGCCTCGACGGGGCCGCAGGGCGGCGTCGATCATCGCGTCCACCCACGCCGCACCTTCGTCATCGAACGCGATGCTGCCGCGACGCACGCCGTCTTCGTCGGTCCACCGGCGGAACGACCGCCCGTCGTATCGCCGCTGGAAGCGCTCCTCCGCGCCGACCGGATCCAACGCATCCCGCACCTGGCGAGCGCGCCGCAGCAGCTCTTCTACCGGCATCCCGTCGATCTCCGCGAGCAGCTGCTCGGCCGCGCACGCCCACACCTCGCGCGCCGCATCATCCGAAACCCGGCCAGCACTCACCTGCGGCTCCCCCAGTCCCCGGCGAATCGCATCGTGCTGCGCCGGCGTGATGCGCCCGCCCAGCATCGCCGCCCGCAGCGGCTGGTGCCACGGCACCGCGACCGGCAAAGCCTCGGTCGTATCAGCCTCGGACGAGACCGGCGGCTCACCGTCCAGCAGCGCCTGGCCGACCCGGACCGCGCGCGCGGCATCCGCCTTCGTCCCCCCGGTGATCGACTGGATCAACGCGACCGGAGTGCTGTGGCCGTGCACAGCCGCGACGCCGGAATGACCCTGATCGCGGGTCGATCGCTCGGCGAGGACTCCCGCGCCGACTGCCATCAGGTTCTCCACGCCGTTGTGCACCGCGGCAGCCGTCGACAGAAACGACAAGGCCGCCTCGCTGTCCACGCAACGCAGCAACCCGGGCAGCTCGTCCAGCTCGAAGTCGCGCCCGACGTGCGCACCAAGCGAGTCGAGGTGACCCTGCAGCTCGGACAAGAAAGCCATAGTCCATAGTGACAGCGGCCCCCGACATTCCGAGGTATGTTCCGAGGCCTTGTGCACAACACCACGGCGACGGATGCTGTGGAGGAACCGCCCCACCAGCACACGCAACTCAATCCAACAAAGAGAACGAGTTGCCGGTGCCGACGGACGTGCCCATGGGGATTTAAGGCAGCGTCCGACGGCACCTACCCGGACCGCTCCCCGCATGAGCCGTCTTGGAGGACGGCATCCCCGCGGTTCGGACTGGGCATGAACGACCATACGGGGCACCGCCGACACACCCTGGGGGCCTTGTCATCGGGCGCAATTTCCGATACACGATGCACACGAAGGCGCGGCGGCGCCGCCGGGCACGCCTGCTTGGGGGGCTGGGCGAGTTCCGACGGCACCTGACCGTCACCGGTGATCGGCCGACCGCCGAGGGGCAGCGGTCTCGTGCGCGAGTTCAGGCTAAGGCTGACCCTAGGAGCACGGTGCCTGCCCCCTCATCGGGGGTTTCTACGGGTGCGTACTATCCACGTTCAGGGAAAGGCCGCCCGAACCCCCTGCCGTCGTTTTGCACCGCACCATTGCGGCTCGTCATTTGGGTTCATTGCAGACCGTCAGTCTCACGAATCTCCGTTCTGGGCAGTGTTCGAGATCGCGATTCCTGGGCAGCCCGATGAGCAGCCGACGTCGCCGACGATCGACCGACGTTAGGCCGCGATGGTGGCAGCGCGAGGTGGGCGGCGTACCTGTGTGGAGGTTGCTCGTGACCCTCGCGGTGCTGGTAGTCACCGCCGCTTTCAGCATCATCAACACGTCGCGCTGACACACGGCTCACACCAGCGGCAGCACAACCCCGATGGGGTTGAGCGAGGCATGCGCGACAAGTACGGCGCCGAGCCGCCAAGTAGCGACGGTCGGGTCGCCGCACCCAGGCATCGTCTGACTTCGTGAAGATGCAACAATCTGTCGTCTATAGGAGCCGTTCGAGGGTGCGACGAGCGTCGCGATACGATCGTGGGTATGACTTCACGCGGCACCCCCGCCGACCGCCTCGCGGCCTGGGCTCAACGTGCGCGTGAAGTCGGATCGAAGGAGCATGAGCAGGCAAGCAGTCTCTTTGCCTATTCGGCGATGCTCATCGTTGTAGCATGCGTCGTCGGCATGATGATCGCAGCGGCCTACCAGTGAGCGACAAGCCTGCGCTGTCCGTTCATCAGCGCCCCGCCTTTGTCCGCGCGCTGGGCGTGCTCAGCAACGTACCGGCAATCGGGATGGGCATCCCGGCCTCGGCGCTGATCGCACCGTTTCTGATCCCGCTCCGTCGAGCGCCTGGACGAATGCCGTGGCTGAGGATTCTGGGTATCTGGGCTGTCGTTTCGATCGTTGCCCATGTCGTCGCGTCGCTGGCCAACGGCACACCGGTGTTGTCCGGTTCGGTGGGTCAGCTTGCGGTATTCCTGCTGATGCTCGCCGCCCTACCTTCGTCTCTCATCACGCTTCGGTCATCCGCTCAGTTCATCGGGTGGTTCGCGGCCGGCGCGATCCTCTACTTCCTGACGATCGGAATCGACGAGGGACGCGGGACATTCGAGGGGCTTTGGAAGTACGGGATCGCGTTCCCAGTCACGATCGTGGCGGTGTACGCACTCTCGCTACGTGGTACGGCACGTGCGTGGCCGGCGTTCGCGCTATTCGCCGTGGGAGCGCTCGGGATCTTCCTCAACTTCCGTTCACACGGCTTGATCTGTTTCGTTGCGGCACTCCTTCTTCTCGTGAAGGGGCAGAACCGGGGCGGCGCTTTCCGAGCCGTCGTTTCGAGCCTCGCCGGGCTCGCCGCGCTGATGTGGATTCTGCCCCAGATGGTCACCGCTGGGGTCTTCGGAGACGCAGTGCGCGCTCGCACATTGGCGCAGTCTGCAGAAGGACCACTCCTTCTCGGCGGACGCACCGAGCCGCCGCTATCGATCGCAGCGATCCTCGAGAATCCGATCGCCGGGTGGGGCAGCGCGCAGAACCTCACCGACGACACCATCGCGCACGGCTCGCAGATAGCACAGTCTCTCGGACTCGGCTCACCGTCCGCCTACCTCGGCTACTGGGTGCGCTCGGACGGTTTCATTTCCCTGCACTCAGTGTTCTTCTCGTCGTGGGTGGAGGGCGGAATCCTCGCCGCAGTGTTCCCCGCACTCTTGGTCGCATTCTTCGCCTACTCCGCAATCGTGGTCCGCGGTCGTTGGTCTGCGGTCGTAATCCTTGTTTCGATTCAGAGCGCTTGGGACATCCTGTTCTCTCCGTGGTCGACGAACAAGGGTGTCGCGGTCGCTGCGGCATGTATTGCGTGCGCTTGGGCCATCAGGGAGACGCGAGCGGCTCGAACGGCTGATGCAACGCGTCTCCCTGCGCTGACCGCAGCGTCCGTGATCAGGTGAGTTTCCGTACGGTCAACTCCCCGATAATAAACTCGTCGCCGGCTCCCGGGTCAGAGTTTCCCGACGAGCCAGGTTCAATCGAGATGCGTATCTGAGTTACCGACGCCTGTGTTATCACACCCTCCATATAGACGACGTGATCGCCGTCGGTGTCGGCCTCCACCCACTGCTGGATGATGTAGGAGAAGGTGCCACCGTTGCCACGGAGGCTGATATTTGGTCGGAGCCCCCTCGCCTGCAAGCCGACCGCGCGGTAGCGGAACGACAGGGAAACCCGATCGCCGGTTACAGCGGAGAGCAGCGGACCCTGGATGATGCGGGCCGTAGCGCGGGACCATCCCGAGACGCGGAGCGCTTCGCCACGGAACCCGCTGACCGGCTCAACAATACTCGTCACCGACCCGGAGCCCGACGCCGCGAAGCCGCTCGGCAACACGCCATTATTCGTTAACATGAGCGGGTTCGCATTGATGATCGACGTGTCAACGTTCGACGTTGCCAGAATTGGCTTGGCGGACTTCACGTAAGGCTCCAGGGCGGTCGCGAGCGCCTTCCCGATTGCGCGCTTACCGATCGGCATTGCGTGTACCCCGTCGAACGAGTAATTGGTGAGGTACGTGGCGTCGGCGGGATTCGTCAGGACGGTTGTCAGGTCAACCGCGACGAGACCGTTCGCGCGACCCCAAGTGAGCAGCCAGTCATTGATCTGTGTCTGCATGAGCAGATGCGCCGCGGTACGTGTGACCGCCGATCCTGACGGCGAGAACGTCACGGGGTTCGTGCCGGGAGTCCCGAGCGGGGGGATGGTGAGCAGCACCGGGACGATGCGATTCGCAACGAGCGCCGCCACAATCGCCTGCATGTTCGCTTGGAACGTCGCGAGGGTGACGCCCTGGATGATGTCGTTGGTGCCGAGCATCACCGTGCACAGCCCTCCGTTGGGGAGCTTGGCGATTACGTCTGCGTCGATGCGTGCGAGCGCCTGCGCAGACGTGTTCCCGTTGATGCCCGCGTTATAGACCTGCGTCAGCCCACCGTCCAGGTAATAGGATGCCCAGAAGTGGTACGAGTCCATGCAGCGGTTTTGCAGGGTGGTTGTGGCCGCGTCGCCGGTCGATGCCGTGTGCGAGTCCCCGAACACAACCCACTGCCCGTTGGGAACCGTGATCGCCACTTGAGCTGCAAGTTCAGCAATCGTGTCCTATAGCGCCTACTCGCTGTGCCGGTCGGCCCGGCCCGCACAACGTTCGCAACGGGGGCCCCCTGGGTCGTGCGAGTTGTACCCGGTAGTAGCCGCGGTCACCGTTCGCACGTTCGCGCGCCCCGATCTCGCGGTCGTCCCGCGGCGAGGGGGACTGTTACCCGGAGCGGATATCCCCGCGCTGCCCGGGTCCGTCATGCCAGCAGCAGCACAACCCCGATGGCGTTGAACGAGGCGTGCGCGATCAGCGCTGCACCCAGCCGTCCGGTGATCACGGTCAGGATGCCGCACCCCAGGCCGACGCCGAAGGTTCCGATCGCCAGCGACAGCGCGATGTTCGAGCCCCACGGCATGAAGTGAAGCGAGGCGAACGCGCACGTTGACACCACGATCGCGATCACCGAAGCGACGCCTGGTCCGCCGACGATCCGGGAAACCCGAGCCCCAGACATCGCATCCATGAGCGCCCGCAGCAGCAGCCCTCTAAAGAACCACTCCTCGACGAACGGCGAGATCAGCACCGCGCCGATAACGAGAACGACCGTGGTCGCGAGCGCGGGCTGGCCGAACGGGCCGCCCAGCGTCCCGAATGTCGGCGCGACCAGCTCGACGATCGCCCGCACCACGAGCCCGACGCCCAGTCCGTAGGCGAGATCCATCCATCGCCACGATCGGATGCCGGTAGCCCGAGCGATTCCCATCCTCGAGGCCGCGATGCCCGCCCCGATGACAGCGACGACCATCGGCAGGCTGATCAGCACCAGGTCGAGGACGGAGAGCAGCCACTCGGGCAGCGCGCCCCACCGGGCACGCAGGCTCAGATAGACGGTGAGAAGCAGGAGCGTTCCGACGAACCCGAGCGCCGCGAAGACAAGCGCGAGGCCCGGTCTGGAGTACGCGCGTGCCGAAGAACCCGAAGGCTCCGGCACAGAAGTATCCGATGCTTCGCCGGCACTCGTCATCATCACGAAGGTCCCCTATGAACTCATGACGAAGGCCCCGGGCTTGCGACCGGGGCCTTCGTCAGTGCTGATGTGTGTCAGTTGCTGGTGTGCGCGCGGCGACGTGCAACGCCGGCTGCGATGGCGATGCCACCGATGCCGAGGGCGCCAACGCCGAGCCACAGGGCTGCAGCCGGGAGCTCGTTACCCGTCGCCGGGAGGCCGCCACCGGTACCACCGGTGCCGCCACCGGCGCCGCTACCTGCTGCGACGACCGTGATAGCCACGGACCCGAGGGGGTTACCCGAGGCATCAGCTGCCCAGACGGTGTAGTTGCCGGGCGCGGTCGCCGTGAACGTGACCGATGCGCTGCCGTTCGAGACCGGCTTGACGACGGGTCCGACGCTCGCAAGCACGATGGACGACAGCGCGCCGCCGTTAGCGGTGAACGAGACGCTCGTGATCTCAGGGCCGAGGTTCGACACGGTGACGACGGTCGAGTTGCCCGCCGTGATCGTGGGCGCCGAGGCGCTCGTTACCGGCACATCGTCGCCGCTGTACACAGCGTGTGCGGCAGAGCCGCCGCCGAGGACGAGAAGACCCGCGACAGCAGCCGCAGTGAAGATTTTTTTGAACATGTAATGAACCCCCGGGGGAATGGTTTCGCGAACTGAACGGTTGGCGGAACCCTCTATGGGATTCCTATGTCTGGGGAAACCTTAGCAATACCTCAGGACGCCTGACGAGTCGCGTTGGTTTCGGACAGGTAACAAATCGTGTGCTAATGTCCCCCGTTCGGAGGACACAGCGTGAACAGATCGTGAATATTCCGGCGAATTAGACCAGGAATGTCCCCGCCAAAGAGATGACGACAAAAGTCAGATTGAATCCGGTGTGCACCAGAACGGCACCCCAGATGCGCCCCGTCAGCATAACGAGCATCCCGCCAACGAGTCCAATCAGCGCGATCGACACGACCTGATCGATTGAGATCCCACCCGTCAGCCCGTGGAGCAGCACGAACAGCCCGGTGCTGACGATCACCGCTACCAGGCCGGCGGTGACGTGTCCGAAGGGCCGGCGCAGCACGGTGTATAGGGCGACCAGGATCACCCCGCGGAAGAAGAACTCCTCGACAACCGGCGCAATCAGCACGACGGAGACCGCGTCGGTGAACCACCACATGCCCGACAGCTCGCCGTTCATGAGTGAATACGAGGGCAGCGCACCCGAACCCCCGGTCACGACTGCGAGCCACCCCTGGATAATTCGCAGCACCCCCGCGAGCGCGACGCCGTACAACACGTCGAGGGCACGGAAGCGCAACAGCCCAGCGGGCCGCGACCGTGTGAACGCCCACAGGATCGGCACCAGCATCCCGAGCCAGAGAACGGCGGTGGCGGATGCCGCGCCCTCCGGCGTCGGCCAAAGCCAAGACAGCAGCGTGGCGATCAGGATGGCGACGCCGAGCGACAAAAGCGCGGTCGCGAGCAGCCATTCGCGCCAGCGCGCCACCGTGCGACCCCCGAGACGCCAGTCGATGCGTGGCTCCGCAAGCGGTTTCGATGCGTCACGCCTCGCGGCTCTCGTGAACGTCGGCTCGACCGCCGGGGTGGTTGCCGTCGCATCACTGACCGCGAGTTCGGGTGTCGTCACGTCGATAGAGTGGTCAGGCACTCGCCCACGTTACCTTGCCCTGCGGAGGCCCCTCGGTGTTCGACATCCTCACGGTGTGCACGGGAAACATCGCCCGTTCACCGCTCGCCGAACAACTCCTGCGTGCCAGGCTTGCCCCGCTCGAGGGCATCGTGCACAGCGCCGGCACGAGCGGTCTTCGAGCTGTCCCGATGACCGCAGAGGCTGTTGCGATCGCGGGCCGACTCGGCGTTCCGGCCGAGGACTCGGCCGCGCACCGCTCCCGATACCTGACGGAGGCTCTTCTCGACTCCCCCGACCTCATCCTCACGATGACGCGCGAGCACCGGCGTTTGGTGGCCGAACTCGCTCCCGCCCGCCTGCGCAGCACTTTCACGATCCGTGAGTTTGCCCGGCTTACCACCGCCGTCTCCGACGAAGAAATTCGAATTGCGGCGGCCGCCGCAGGGTCGGATGCGTCGGCGCGACTTCGCGCGGCGGCGGCGGCGATCGCGTCCCATCGCGGAATGCTTCCACCCCCGACGGATCCGAATGATGATGATGTGATTGACCCGTACCGGCGAGGCTCGGACGTGTACGAGCGTTCCACTGCCGATCTCCAGCCCGGGATCGACGAGGTCGTACGCATCGTCCAACTCTCCGTCACGTGACTGGACACGCAGCAGCAGCGAACACAATCTCAGCCTGCTCAAGGTAAACCGCGAACCACAGGTGGCCGCCCGACCATTCTCGTTTCGCAGAGCCATCGCATGACGACAGCAGGACCGTTCGCCATATCGACACGCGATCGGGCACGAGCGAAACACGCGACCCGAGACGGCATCGTCGCTATCGCCGGGCACGAGATCCCGCTCGGACCGAGAACCGACACCGCAGGGTCACGCTCCGCCCCGACAGGGGGCTGATTCAAGTAATCGCAGACGGACATCTGACCATAATCCTCCCTGGTGCGCTTCAGGCGGGAGATCCTGCACGACTTCGCGCAGCACGCCCGGTGAGCACACCGCTGCCGACCCCCCCAGCCGGCGGCGCACAGCGCGTCCAACAACGTGTCCCGTTGGGGGTGTCACGATGGGCGAGGCGCGAAGGCTCCGGATAGGCCGGACCCACGCCGGCAAAGTCGTCACCGTCCTCGTCGAGGACCACCACTTCCGTGCTCTCGACGGCGAAAGCGAACTCGCACCGCGCACTCGCACGACGACTAAGCCCTTCCGGAACTACAACGCTCCACGCGCCCACCAGCGGAAAGCATCTCCCAACGACCAAGCGTCAGAGATGCCCTGAGACCACACACGTCATGGAAGAACCGGCTGCCGTCGGTGCGTTCCCTAGTCGACGCGGAACTGACCGGGACGATCGTCCGAATTCAGCCGTCAGCGGGCAGTTCCCCCGGCCGCCAGTGGGCACTTCCGTGGTCCCCAGCGGGCCGTTTCATGGCCACCGACATTCACCCTGGGCCATGGGATCGGCGGGGCATAGTGGGCGCATTAGCACTACTTCGCCGATGCTGATCTCCCCTGGCGCGCTGTCGAGCGGGCAGATCACGTCACTGAACGGTCGCCGACCGCGAACCATCCGACCCTGATTTGGTGACAGACCGTCGCTCTGCTGGCTCTAGTCGTTCGAGCTCAGGGGCGGGTCGGACAGGCCTGCTAGCGACGCAAATGAACAACATGATCAAAATGGCGGGGGTGTCGATGATTGGCTGAGAAGCCAGGACGGTCAGGGCGATGAACAGAGCAGCGTAAGTCATCGGATTCTGCCGACCCGACCGGATCAGAGCCGTGATCAGTAAAACGCCAAGAATGACTAGCCACGGCCCGCCATGCGCGTCAACGCCGGCGATCAGGTTCACATTCGACAGCGGCAGCGTCGTCGCGCTGTCCCAGAAGTTCAGTTGCAGCGCTTCGAGCCCTCGCAGGGTGGCCGCGTTGCGTTCGTCGTAGGATGTCGTCTCCAACTTCGAGAGCACCCCAAAACTCGTGTCAAAGATCGCGAGATACGCGATCGCGGCGCTCGCTCCCAAGGCGAGCAATGCGACTAACGGGCGGATGCGGTCACGACCGAACACTACCCAGAGCGCGAGAGAAATCGTGAACAGGGCCACGCCCGCTGTCGACTGAGTGGTGAGCAGCGCACCCAGGAGAACAACCCACCGCAACACGGACCTGTGGCGCCAGGTCGCGGGTATCGCGAAGAAGGCCCACGCATAATAAATCGCACCCATACCGGGTTCTCGGCCAAGGCCCAGCATTCGGGGGAACCCTTCGCTAAGCGTCCCGCCGTAGGTGAAACCGCCCGGCAACAGAAGACCGACACCGCGATCGGAGTAGCCGAGTGGTACGTTCGCGACGTGGGTCGCGCCGAATCCGATGATCGCCCCGACCGCGAACGACACTAGGGAAAGAGCCGCCACGACGACAACAACTGTCGTCAGGCCAATGATGCTCTGTTCCAGGTAGCCCCGATCGCGGGCAATGAACCAGAACAGGATGATCGGCAGCGCTGTCGTGAGCAGAATCGACGTGAGGCTCGCCTCGGAATTCGGAACGATAGCCTCATGCACGAGCAACCAGAAGTAGGCGAGTCCTACGAGGATCGCGAACCACCCGGTCCTGAAAGTGTTCGTCCCACGACCGGAGAACAGTGCGAAAGCTGCTGCAATGAGCAGAAGAATCGCGCCCAGGGTTGGGAATCGCTCCCCAATCAGGCTCGGACGGCTGCACACGATCCCTGCGACAGCGATGACTGGTACAACCTGGCGTGGTCGCAACGCAGCTAAGGCGATCAGCCATACCGCGGCGACCACGCCGAACGCAATGAGAAGGAGCGATGCGCCGTCATCCACGGGGCGGAACCGGTTCGAAGGCCATGTGGGCGATATTACCGGCTCGATGTCGACGCACTATCATAAGCTCCGCACCCGACGTCCGCATGTGCGCATCTCGCTCGCGTTTGCATCTCAATCCTGCTGAATGCGCCTGCGCTCGGCGATGCGGTTATCCATGCGCGGGATGACGCCGGGATTTCTGGCTCGAATGGACCGCGACCCGGCCTGGTCTACATCGTCTGGCTAACGATGGCGGCGATCCCGCCGTGACTAAATCAGCACGTCTAGACAACAGTAAGCAAAGGGTCCAAACCGGGACCACAAGGCCCCGTCGCGCCCTATGGCAGGATGAAGAAGGCTCGCGCTCCCCCGATTCAGCGCGACCGAGAGGCACCATGGAGCTCACAGACTATATCCGCATCCTTCGCAAGAGCTGGCTGATCATCGTGGTCGCTACTCTGCTCGGGGTCGGAAGTGCTGCTGGCTGGTCACTCACTCGCAGTCCGCAGTACGAAGCACAGAGCACTGTGTTCGTCTCGACGCAGGCTGGCGGCACGATCGGCGAACTGCAACAAGGCCAGAGTTTCACGCAGTCGCGAGTCACAACTTACGCGAACCTCGTGGCCACGCCGATTGTAATGAATCCGGTCATTGCCGAGCTCGGTCTCGGCATCACGGCAGGCGAATTGGCAAAGAACGTATCGGCCTCGAGCCCGCTGAACACCACCCTCATCACGATCACCGTAACGAGCGATGACGCAATCGCCGCGGCCGACGTAGCAAATGCACTAGGAGCCAGCCTCACCAGTGCAGTCGAGTCGATCGAGACCCCTAATGGCACGGACACGAGCCCAGTGCGGCTGACCCGCGTCAAGGACGCGCTGCCCGCGTTGTCTCCGTCCAGCCCGAATGTCCCCCTGAACCTCTCGCTGGGGGCGCTCCTGGGGCTTGCGCTGGGCGTGGGTATCGCGGTGCTGCGGGCGGTACTCGACACGCGCATCCGGACTCCGCGCGACGTGGAGCTTGTGACCGACCGGCCGCTAATCGGGGCCATTGCTTTCGATCCGAAGGCGAAGGAACGCCCGCTCATCGTGCACGTCGATCCGCTGAGTCCGCGCGCAGAGTCCTTCCGTGCGCTGCGTACTAACCTGCAGTTTCTGGACATGGGCGGCCGATCAAGCTTCGTCATAACCTCGAGTGTTCCAAGCGAGGGCAAGTCGACCACCACCATCAATCTCGCGATAGCCCTCGCCGACGCGGGCAAACGGGTCGCGCTACTGGACACGGACCTGCGTAAGCCGAAGGTGGCCGAATACCTCGGAATCGAGGGCGGTGCAGGGCTTACAGACGTGCTCATCGGCCGGGTTCGCATTGGCGACGTTATGTTGCCGTGGGGAGGACGCAGTCTCTATGTGCTTCCCGCAGGAAAGATTCCTCCAAATCCCAGCGAATTGCTCGGTTCAAAACAGATGCATACGCTCTTGGAGGTGCTCGAGCGCGACTTCGATGTGGTACTGTGCGACGCTCCGCCGCTGTTGCCTGTAACCGACGGCGCTATCCTCGCGAAGGCAACCAGCGGTGCCATCGTCGTAGTGTCAGCGGGTCACACAAGCAGGCATCAACTCTCAGGCGCAGTAGACGCGCTTGAAACCGTAGGAGCCAAAATCGCTGGTGTTGTGTTGTCCATGGTGCCCACCCGCGGCCCGGACGCTTACTACACGTACGGCGCCGGGTATGCATACGGGTACGGGGTGGCGTCGAACGGAGCCACCGGCAGCTCCCGCAGGCAACCCAAAAAGAGCGGGTTGGGACCGAGCCGGAGGCCTGCCACACCGACGATGCCCGATTCGGCGCCGATACCCACGCAACTGCCCCTGTACCAACCTGGAGCCGCGCGGAGCGCTGCCCATACCCAGACTGGGCCAACTGATTCACCCCCGCGCCGTTCCACCCCCGCCTCATAAAGCATCGGTAGCTCAGTTGGCCAGTCGGAGTTTGCGAGCTCGGATAATCGCGCCGGTGGCGCTTGTATTTCTGGCTCTTGGCGTCGGTCTGTTGACAGCATTCGCGCTGCAGCATGCCACACCTACTGTTCAATCCGAATCCCCGGGACCGGTGCCCACGTTCAATCTGGGCGTGCACTCGCCCACTCCGACGCCTACACCCACTGCCGAATCGACGACTCCCAGGGACCGGGAACGCTTCTTGTCCGCGGCGGCTGGAACGCTCTGGCGCGGGGTGGCGGGGTCTTGCGGTGGCGTGACGCCGGTTGTTGAGCGTTCGAACGACGGGGGGGACACATGGGTCGACATAACCCCCCTATACACGGGGATAGCGCAGGTCGCCTCCCTCGAGGGTATTGCGGTGGATGCCGTGGAGGCTATCGCAGCTATCGGCCCAGCTTGCGAGACGCGGGCCCTTCGTAGCTTTACCAATGGCCGGTTTTGGGAGTCGTATCCCGAAGTTCTTTCTGGATCGCGCTTCATTGACCTGACCACCTCGTCAACTGTTCACCTCGGGGGCATCTCGGTCCCAGCCCCGTGCGTGGAGGCGAGGGGCCTTCGTGCGGTTCGGTCCGTCGCCGCGGTCATCTGTGGCGACGTGGCCTTTGTCCGGTCAGAGGAGTCTTGGACACCACTGTCAGCTGTCGCGGCAGTCGCCGTAGCTGTTGACGGAGCTGATGTAATTGTTGGCCACGTCGATGAGAGGTGCGAGGGGCTGGCCCTCACCCGCTATCTCGTCTCGGACGTCGAACAGCCTTCGTCACCCGCGGGTTGCGCAGAAGGCGTTGACACCCGCCAACCGGTGGCGATCACTTTCGAGGTGCGCGGCACCTTGGTGTGGTCGAACGACGCCATCGCCGTCGTGCCATCGCCCTGAGCGACTGGCGCCCTCTGGTCTTCACTTCGACATCGCGGCGTCGCAGTCCATACGAAACGTTGCCGTTACCTGCGGCTGTTAGTCTCGTTCCTGGGAGACTGAGCTACAGGAGAATACTTGTGACGTCGAGTGTTAACATCGACGCGACACCGACGTCGCCCGAGTCAGGCAAGGCGAGTCCGGCGAAGGAGCCGGCCGATTCTGATTCGAACCCCTCCTCGATCAGGTCGCTCGGCACCGCTGACCCACGCTGGCGTGAGCGATATGGCAGGCGCTTGCGGATCAGCGACTTCTTCGTGCTGATATGGGTGGTTTATGGCACCCAGATGGTGTGGTTCGGGGCAGGCAATGCCCAAGTTTCCATCCGTGAGGATGTCCGACTCAGCGAGATCTCGTACTGGCTATTCTCCGCGGGTTTGGTAGCGGCATGGATGTGGTCGCTTGCTCTGATTGACTCTCGCAGCTACCGAGTGATCGGTCAGGGCACGACCGAGTACATTCGCGTGATTCACGCGAGCGTCGGTGTATTCGGTTTGATTGCAATCCTCGCGTTCCTTACTCGGGTTGATGTCGCGCGCGGGTACCTTCTGATCGCCCTCCCCCTTGGAATCGTGGTTCTCGTCCTCGAACGATGGCTCTGGCGCCAGTGGCTCATCGCCAAACGCTCGACTGGCGGATACTCGGCGCGTGTGCTGCTGGTCGGATCGCGCGACTCCGTCGCGCAGATCGCCCGCGAACTCGAGCGTGCGTCCAGCGCCGGCTACCTCGTCGTTGGCGCGTGCGTCCCCTCAGGCAAGATCGCCGACACCATCGACGGCACTGACATTCCGATCATGGGAAATGTCAACGCTATCGAGAGTGCGATCGCCGCGACACATGCGGATACCGTCGCCGTTACAAGCACCGATGATCTTCCGCCGAACAAGGTCAAGCAGATATCGTGGAGCCTCGAAGCGGGCAGACAACACCTCGTCCTCGCGCCGAGTATTACCGATATCGCGGGGCCGCGGATCCACACACGCCCAGTCTCGGGACTCCCGCTGATCCACGTCGAGACCCCGCGATTCTCTGCTGGTCAGCGATTCGTTAAGCGCGCATTCGACCTGGGCGCCGCCATAACGATTGCCATCGTGCTATCGCCAGTACTCGGGGTCGTTGCGATCGTCGTGAAGGCGACGAGTCCAGGTCCAATCTTCTTCGCACACGAACGAATCGGACTCGGCGGACGGCCTTTCCACATACTCAAGTTCCGGTCGATGCGCGTTGGCGCAAACGAAGAGCTCGAGGGATTGCTAGCCTCACAGGGCACGTCCACAAAGCCACTTTTTAAAGTCCGCAACGATCCGAGAATCACCGGGGTAGGTCGGTTCATCCGCAAGTACTCAGTCGATGAACTTCCCCAGCTCTTCAACGTCATAGCCGGATCAATGAGCATTGTAGGGCCCCGCCCGCAGGTTGCCGCAGAAGTGGCCATGTACTCCGATGCTGCCCGGCGGCGCCTCCTCGCCCGCCCCGGCATCACCGGCCTCTGGCAAGTTAGCGGTCGTTCGACACTCGATTGGGAGGATGCTGTAAGGCTGGACCTCTACTACGTCGAGAATTGGTCGCTGATCGGCGATGTGGCGATCCTGTTCAAGACGATCAAGGCCGTGCTCGCGCCAGGCGAGAGCGCCCACTAGTGGCCGGTCTTGTGGTTCATGAGTGGGTGGAGTCCGCCGGGGGCTCGGAGAAGGTAGTCGAGGAATTCCTTGAGACGTTTCCGGACGCCGACCTCCGTGTGCTCTGGGACGATGCACCGGGACGCTTCCGAGTAAAGAGTTCCGAATCCTGGCTGGCAAGAACGCCATTTCGGCGACACAAAGCGCTTGCCCTTCCCATGCTCCCGGCGGTCTGGCGGGCCATGCGCTCGGAGGTGGACTACGACTGGATGCTCATAAGCTCCCACCTCTTTGCCCATCACGCTCGAATCCGGACGCAACCTGATCTGTCTAGGCTTGTCTACGTGCATACACCGGCGCGGTACATATGGGAGCCGGAGCTAGATTCAAGAGGTTCGGGCCTCTTGCCACGCCTTGTTGCCGCGACCCTGAAACCCATCGACCGTCGCCGCGCGGGCGATTCGACGGCCCTGGCCGCAAACAGCGAGTTCACCCGCAGCCGCATCGACCGCGCCTGGCGCCGAGACGCGGCCGTGATCTATCCCCCCGTCGACACCGAGCGTCTGATTGCCGGAGGCGACTGGGCGACTCACCTAGGGCCAGAGGATGCGGAGTTGCTGGGATCACTGCCGACGGAGTTCTTGCTCGGCGCTTCGCGGTTCGTGTCATACAAGCGCCTCGATCTCGTGGTCGCGGCCGGCGAGGCCACACGAATTCCAGTCGTGCTCGCCGGAAGCGGACCCGAGCTTCCGAGGCTGCAACGAGTTGCGGAGGACGCGTCCATTCCGGTTCGAATCATCGACCGCCCGTCGGACGCCCTCCTGTACGCCCTCTATCAACGATCGACAGCATTCGTCTTTCCAGCTATCGAGGACTTCGGAATCATGCCAGTCGAGGCGATGGCATGTGGAACGCCCGTCATAGCCCCCCTGGTGGGCGGAGCAGCAGAAAGCGTCAACCTGCTGCGTGGTGGCGCCATCACCACCGGATCCAGCCCAGGCGCGTGGCGTGCTGCACTCATCGAGGCGTCATCGGTCGACCGGGAAGCCCTGCGGGCACGGACGTTGGCACTCTCGGTCACCCGGTTTCGACAGGAGATCCAGGCATGGGTAAAAGAGCATGAGTGAGCCCAACCCATCACTATCGGCATCGCCGGGGACGGTCGCATGCTCGATAGGCGACGGCGAGAACGAACCGTGGATACTCGTGCTGGGCACCGCAGATTGGAATCAACCAATCGCCACGAATCAGCACTATGTAAGCCGCGCGCTCAGCGAGATCGAAGGAGCGCGTGTCACGTTTGTGGAGTCGCTCGCCCTCCGCCGACCGGAACTGACGACGAGGGACATTCGACGAGTCTTGGATCGCCTCCGGTCAGCGTTCAGGCGCAAGAAGGTGTCCCCAGCGAATGAAGCATGGCGTCCCCGGCCACCGCGGCTCGACGTCGTTTCTCCATTGATCATGCCGATTCACTCGGGGGCCTTCGCCAAACTGAATCGACGGTTACTCGGATACACCCTTCGAGCATGGCTTAGATATGACGGGCCGACGCTGTTGTGGGCGTACACCCCTACCACCTACGACCTCGAGTCAGCCGCAAAGGGCACGGTCTACCACTGCGTCGACCTGCTGGGGGAGGTACCGGGGATAGATGGAGCGCTCATCGACCGTGAGGAGCGGCGGCTCGCGTCAAAGAACACATTATCTGCCGCGGCGAGCAAGGTGGTGCAGGCCCACCTGACCGATATCGGGTTCTCGGACGTGCAGTTGTGGGAAAACGTGGCAGATACGGCTACGATCGCTGCCGCCCATCCGGAAACGTCTACCCGCATACCACTTCGGGTCATCTTCGCGGGAAATCTCTCCCCAGCGAAGGTCGACTACGAACTACTAGAGCGCCTGGCTCGCGCCGGTCTCGACGTTCGTGTGGCGGGACCACGCGCAGAGGGTGGCGGTCGGGACCATCAACTGTTCTCCTCACTCATCGACAGCGGGGTGAGCTATCTGGGCATGCTCAGCCTCGATGAGCTCGCCGCCGAGATGGTTACGGCGAGTGTCGGACTAATTCCCTATCGCCTGAACGAGTACACACGAGGGGTGAGCCCCCTGAAGACGTTCGAATACCTCGCCGCAGGTTTAGCCGTTGTCGCCACCGCTCTCCCGGGGGTATCGCCTCTGGCGCCGGACATCTACGTCACGAGGGACTCGGACGAGTTTGTGGCCGAGACGGTCCGACTCGCAGCCGCGCCAACGAACGACGAGATCGATAGGCGACTCGTTGTCGCTCAGTCGAATAGTTGGGATGCCAGGTCAGTTCAGGTCCGGGCCTACGCGCACGCGGCACTCGGAGCCGGCAGCAAAGACGATCATGGAAACCAAGGACGAACTCGTGAATCGCGATAACTCGCAGGCGGCGGGCAAAGTCACAATCATTGCAAGCACAAGCGTCGATGGGGGAGCGGAGCGCTATATCGCGCGTCTTGCTTGCGATATGACGCGAGCTGGACTCGATACGTCTCTCATCGGGCACCTGCGCCCGTGGCCTGCTTGCCTCCCAAGCCACAGCGTGAGCGTTGGTCCGAAGTGGTCCCTCCGCTCGCTGCCGGTGGCGTTGTTGAGGCTATGGCCGGACCGTCACAATGTTCTGCGCGCCGTAAAATCAGCGCCTGCGGCCTCATACGGACTTCACTTCAAGCGCGAGCAGATCACGCTCTCCCGGGCCTTGGCCAAGACTGGGCGGGTGGTTTGGACCGAACACGGGCGCTTCCCAAGTGGCGTATTCGGATTGCTGATCCGGCCGTTCTACAGGCGCGCAGCAAGACACGCGGCCGTCATAATCTGCGTGTCACACGTGGTCGCCGCGAGCATCTCCTCCCGGGTGGATCCAGGCACAGAACTGCGCGTTATCGAAACGTCCATCGAGACAAGCGAACGACTTGACCGACAATCGGCCCGGGATCAACTGGGTCTTTCCAACACCAGCCGGGTTGCCGCCGTCGTCGGCCGGCTGGCCCCGAGCAAGCGCCCCGAGCTCGCCATCAGGGCAGCGCTGGAGGCCAACTACTCAGTTATAGTTGCGGGCACCGGCACCATGGAGCGGGCTCTGCGCCGGCGCTATCACAACCACCCGGGCGTGCGCCTCCTGGGACACGTGCCGGACTCACGGATCGCCTTCGCTGCTTCGGATGTTCATATATTCGCGTCAAATGGGCGTGGGGAAGGCTTCCCAACGGTCCTGTTGGAGTCGGCTGGCTACGGCGTTCCCACCGTCGGCTGTACCGGGACCGGCTTTGAACTGATCATCGAGCAGGCCGGCGGCGCCGTCGCAAACCCGACACCGCGAGCGCTCGCCGACGCGATTGCTGCGGTCGAAAACCGGCCTTCGCTTGCAGAGACCGCTGCACGCTGGGCGGAGTCAAAGCCCCCAGCGGAATGGCTCCTCCGGCAGATCGCCGCGTACCGCGGTGCGCTCTGAGCCCTCGTGCGTCGATCCAAGGTGACCTTCCTATGAGGCAGTGTTGATAAGGCGTTACGCAATATCATTCGGCAGTCGCTTCGGTGGTGCCATCTTTCAGGCGATATTGTTCATCGCAATCACCCGCGTACTCCGACCCGTCGATATGGGCGTATTTACAACTGCCAACGCGGCCACGCTCTTTGTCTTCGGCATCATTGATTTCGGCATGGGCACGCGGTTCCTGCGACTCAAGGCTGATCCTGACGCGCGCGGCTACCTCGGATTTTCTCTCCTGAGCCGTGGGGCTGCCGTGGCTCTCCTTGCTCTCCTTCTTGCGTCGGCATGGGCCATTTTCGGCGTTGGCTACAACTCACAGCTAGTCCTGGCGGCTTGCTTGTTGGCAGTCGGCGAGTCTTTCGGGGAGTCGGCGGTGGTCGTCTGGCAAGGCAGACTGCAATCGGGACGTGCTGCGATGGCGCTGCTCGCACGACGAGGCGCCTCGCTAATTCCAATCTTTGTTCTCCCGACGGCAGACGGGGTGCTAATCGCTGGAGCCGTTGCGGCTGTTAGCGGCGTGGCCTTTTATCTGATCGCTGTTGCCGCGCGGGCGGGCCGCGCTCTGCCGATCAAGGTGGCACTGGTCCGCAACGCGCCGTTCGCCCTCGCCAGTGCAGGCCCGCAGATCTCCCAGCTCGACAGCGTGGTGATTTCGCTGACGTCCAGTGTCACGCTGACTGGGTTCTACGCCCCCGCCGCCCGGCTCACGAACCCGATCAACGTTGCCATCACTAGCATGATGCAAGTCTTTGTCCCTGAACTTGCACGTACACCTGACCGGAATAGCCGCCTGAATGTCTTTCGGCGCGCGCGACGGTTAGTACTTGTGATAGCTCTGTCAGTTTCAAGCCTCGCCCTCCTCAGCCCCCAGATAACGCTCATCCTATTCGGGCCCGAATACACCCAGAGCACTCCCATGATTGCGGCTGTTTTTGTAGGAGCGGGGCTCTCGGGAATTGCGCAAATCCATCTGGCGTGGTTCTACGGGACTACGACTCCATTGCGTGTCCCCCTCATCATGATCTTTTGCTCGGTCGCTGGGCTCGCCGCGATGGCAATTCTCGGGCCTATCTTCGGGATCGTTGGCCTCGCGGTCTCCTTCGTGCTAATGCACGGCGCCGTCGCCGCTTCTCTCGTGTTGGCATGGAGAAAGGACGTTCACTGAAATGCGAAAATGGGCAGTCTTGGCGAAAGACTTTGAACGATACCGCCCCCAGCAGAAGTTCACGCGACTTAAGTTTGCCCGAGCTTGCTTTGCTAGCCCGGGCCTACTCGCCGTCTACTACTTTCGTTCTATCGAAGGAGCAGCTCGCCGCGGTCGACGAACGACCGCCTCGCTATTTCGTTTTATCGCGTTGACTACGCTCGGCGCGGACTTCGTTCCAGGTTGCCGAGCAGAGCCAGGCCTGATGATCCAACATCCGAACGGGATCGTGATCGGCGGCCGCGTCGTCATTGGAGCGCATTGCACCCTTCTCCAACAGGTGACCCTCGGGGAGAAGTATGCCGACGGTTCTGCACCGCATCTCTCGCCCACGATCCTGGCCGGGGCAACCATCGGCGCCGGTGCAAAAGTTGTTGGCCACGTGACAGTCGGCGCGGGCTCAACCGTCGGCGCGAACTCGGTCGTAACGCGAGATGTGCCCGACGGGTTCACAGTTGTCGGCGTACCCGCTGCACCCGCTCGGCGAGCCAATGAGGTCGGACCAGCAATGTGATGTGGCCGAAGAGCCCTCGATTGCGAGCATCTCGCGCCGGTTTCACCTTCACTCGCGGAGGCCTTTTTCGGAGGAACCCATGACACAAACACTAGTTATTCTCGAGCCGAACTATACGGGTCACCGGATGTTATACGCCCGCGCCATCCTCCAGGCCCATGACCAGGTCGTACTCGCGACCACCTCTGACACCCTCGCCAGTGAGGAATACGCGACGCACATCCTTGCGCGGCGGACGCCGCCACGCGTCGTCGATATTGGCCACCTTAAGGACTATAGAGCGCCGGGATATTTTGCTTGGCTTACGTCCAATCTGCGGCAAGCCAATCTACGGTACCCGTCGGCGCAGTTTGTGATTCTCGAGGGTGATAAATACGCGCTTCGCCTTCTCTTCGCGAGAGGGATTCCGGCAGCGACTATTCTTATCATGCGCCGGCCATCGTTCCCAACTGTTTCGCCAGCCGTGATTTTGAGAGATCTGGCGAAGTTGGCGGGCATGTGGGGATTGCGTGCTCGCGGCCACCGGGTCGTTGTCCTAGTACCCGCGGAGACGCGCTCGCGCGAATACGTTTGGCGCGGATTTCCTGCGGCACCGGACCCGATCGACATTGCGACTTCGGCAGCAGACATCGCCGCGTTTAGGCAGCGGGAGAACGTCGAGGCGCAGGTTACGTGGTTCGGCGTATTTGGCAACGTAAGCGCTCGAAAAAACCTTCCCCTAATTGCTCAGTCGCTGGCGACGCACGCAGGAAGCCAAGTGGGTCTCCTCGTCGCGGGTAAAGTGGAACCCAAAGAGTTGAAGCGCGCACAACCTTTTCTGGATGAGATCACACGGGCCGGTGGGCGGGTAATCGTCCTCGATAGACTGTTGACAGATAGCGAGATCGATTCAGCAATCGGCTCGGTGGACGCGGCAGTCCTGGCGCACTCAACCGACGGCCCTTCCGGAATCTTGGGCAAGTCAGCGCGGTTGGGAACGACCGTACTCGCGGCCGGAGCGCCGGCGCTGAAACGGGACGTGGCGAGGTTGCAGTGCGGGTCTTGGTCCACTCTCACCGTAGACGGGATTGGCGGGATGATAGATGCGTTCCTCCGCGAGAGCCCCCCACAGCGACCACGGGAGTTGGCCGACGCACACGATTTCGCGCGCGCCCTTGTCCCCCGGACGGACGATCCGAGCCAGTCGACTCAGGATTCCACTGTGAACTGATGCAGGCCGATAACAGAGCAGACGTACTGCGCAGCCTCAGTTCGTAGAAGCACAATTCATAATTTATCCGCACAACACACATGAACGGTGGAACTGATTTTGAACAAGCGAGCCCTTATTACTGGCATCACGGGTCAAGACGGCTCTTACCTCGCGGAACTCCTGCTCGGCAAAGGTTACGAAGTGCACGGTCTGATCCGACGTGCATCGACGTTCAATACGTCTCGCATTGACCATCTCTATGTCGACCCTCACGACCCGAGCGCAAAGCTGTTCCTGCACTACGGCGATCTGAGTGATGGCGCGCGTCTCGTGACCCTCCTCGCCGAGATCAACCCGGACGAGGTCTACAACCTCGCCGCGCAGTCGCACGTGCGCGTTTCGTTCGACGAGCCAGAACACACGGCCGACACCACGGGCACCGGGACCATTCGGCTTCTCGAGGCCGTGCGTATGTCGGGTGTTCAGCCCCGCTTCTACCAGGCATCATCGTCCGAGCTGTACGGCGCCACACCGCCGCCCCAGAGCGAGACGACGCCGTTCTACCCCCGTTCTCCGTACGCCGCGGCCAAGCTCTACAGCTATTGGATCACCAAGAACTACCGCGAGGCATACGACATGTTCGCGGTGAACGGCATCCTGTTCAACCACGAGTCACCCCGTCGTGGCGAGACGTTCGTCACCCGCAAGATCACGCGCGCTGTTGCAGCGATCAAGGCCGGCACGCAGGACTACGTCTACATGGGAAACCTCGACTCCGTTCGGGACTGGGGCTACGCGGCCGAATACGTCGAAGGCATGTGGCGCATGCTGCAGGTCGACACCCCCGACGACTATGTGCTCGCGACCGGGGTCGGCATCACCGTGCGCGAGTTCCTCGAGATCTCCTTCAGTCACGCGGGTCTCGACTGGGAGAAGCACGTCCGGTTCGACGAGCGCTATCTGCGACCCACGGAGGTTGATGCACTGATCGGTGACCCGAGCAAGGCGCATGCCGAACTGGGGTGGAAGGCGACCGTCGACGGCCGCCAGCTGGCCAAGCTCATGGTGGACGCGGACATCGAAGCGATCAGCCACGCCGGCACACCGTGGATCGATACCGTCAACCTGGACTCGTGGAAGATGGCGACGGCATGACAGCCGTCGATGGTGTCCAGTACACGCCGAGCGAACTGGACCGCGACGCGACGTTCTACGTCGCCGGGCACCGGGGCCTGGTCGGATCCGCGATCGTCCGCAAGCTCGAGGCATCCGGGTTCGAGAACATCGTCGGCAAGCCGTCGGCAGAACTCGACCTCAAGGATCGCGATGCCGTCTTCGCGTACATGTCCGAGATCAAGCCGAAGTACGTGGTTCTGGCCGCGGCGAAGGTCGGTGGCATCCTCGCGAATTCGACGTACCCCGTCGACTTCCTGAGCGACAACATGCGCATCCAGGTGAACGTGTTGGACGCAGCCCTCGCCAACGATGTTGAGCGAGTCGCGTTTCTCGGGTCGTCGTGCATCTATCCAAAGTTCGCCGAGCAGCCCATTCGCGAGGACTCGTTGCTCACGGGGCACCTGGAGCCCACCAACGATGCCTACGCGATCGCGAAGATCGCCGGCATCCTGCAGACGCAGGCTGTGCGCCGGCAGTACGGGCTTCCCTGGATCTCGGCGATGCCGACCAACCTCTACGGTCCCAACGACAACTTCTCGCCGCAGGGGTCGCACGTCCTACCTGCCCTGATCCGCCGCTACGACGAAGCAGCCTCGGCCAGCGCTGAGGTTGTCACGAACTGGGGCACAGGCACGCCCCGCCGCGAGTTCTTGCACTCCGATGACATGGCCGACGCGGTCCTGCACCTGCTGGAGCACTACGACGGACCTGAGCAGGTCAACGTCGGTACCGGTTCGGACGTGACGATTCGTGAGATCGCCGAGACCATCGCCGGCGTGGTCGGCTTCTCCGGGGAGACGGAATGGGACACTTCCAAGCCGGACGGGACGCCGCAGAAGCTGCTTGACGTGTCGAAGCTGGCGGATGCTGGCTGGCGGTCGAAGATCGGTCTGCAAGAAGGACTCGAACGCACCGTCGCCTGGTATCGCGATCACGTGGGAGCTTTGCGCGAGTAACGGGGTCCCGCACTGAACAGGCGCCCGAGCAGGCGCCCGCACCCCGGCCATAGCGGCTCGGGAAGCTCGTCCAGCGAGAAGTAGGCGAAATCGAGCGCCTCGCCCTGAGGAGTGGGCGCGCCCTCGTGCTCGACGATGAACGAGAGGCCGATCGCATGCTTGCGGGCATCGTCACCGTACGGCGTGCCGTCATCCGGCGCGACCTCGGCCGGAAACCACTGGAACACATCGACGGGCTGCGGCTCGAGCGCCAGCTCGATGTCGATCTGCAGGGTTTCGCGAGCGTGGCGCCTCAGCGCGTCGGCGATGGTCTCACCGCGCTGGATGCGACCCCCGAGGTGACACCACACCTCGCCGTACGGTGAATGCCGCAGGATGAGCCCCACCCGCTGCGCTGCACCTGCATTGCGGGGCGGGCTGACGATGAGTATTCGGACGTTTGAGGGCCAGTGATTATTGCGGTTCGGGGCCAGGGGATATTGCAGTTCAGGGCCAGGCGATATTGCCGGTGAGCGCCAGCCGAGGTGACGGGCGCTCACCGGCGCCGGGTCAGCTGGCGGTGGCGGTGTGTTCGCGCATGTTGGTGCTGCCGGTCTCGATCCAGATGGTGTTGTGCACGATGCGGTCCATGATCGCGTCGGCGTGGACGTCGGAGCCGAGCCTCTGGTGCCAGTCCTTCTTCGCGTATTGGGTGCAGAACACCGTCGAGGTGGTGTCGTAGCGCCGTTCGAGGAGCTCGAGCAGCATGCTGCGGACGTCATCGGCGGGTGGGTCGAGGAGCCATTCATCGATCACGAGCAGCGTGAACGCAGCGTATTTGCGGAGCCATTTCTCCTTCCCGCCGGGCCGATCCCGGGCCGCGGCCCAGGTCTCTTCGAGATCGGGCATGCGGACGTAGTGCGCCCGGTAGCGGTGCTGACAGGCCTGCTTCGCGAGAGCGGATCCGAGGTAGGACTTCCCCGATCCGGTGAACCCTTGGAACACGACGTTCTGCTGCCTCGTGATGAACGCGCAGGTCCCGAGCTGCGCGATCACACCCCGATCGAGGCCGCGCTGCTCTAGCAGATCGAGCCGGCGCAGGTCCGCGTTCGGGTAACGCAACCCCGCGCGCCGGATCAGCCCCTCGACCTTGGAATGGCTGAACGTGGCGTGCGCGTCATCGACGGCGAGCTTGATGCGTTCCTCGAACACCATCCCCAGCGTCAGGGTGTCGTCCTGGACCTCGAACGCGTCGACCAGTGCCGTAACGCGCATCTCACGGAGCTTCCGCTTCGTCTCCGAATCGATGCGGCTCATCGGGTGCCTCCCGCGTAGTAGTCCGCGCCGCGAACATACCCGGCCGGCTCCGCCGTTCTCGCTGGTGTCGACCAGGCGTCACGGGAGTCGGGGTCGTCCTGTCTGGTCTCGAGGATCGGCCGCAGGTGCGCGTAGCGCGGAGACCGAACCCGGGATGTCAAGGCGATCCCGGCGGCGGCTTCGACCCGGGCCGCGGAGTAGCGGCGGGTCAGTCGCAACACCGCCAACGCCGCGTCCAGGCCCTGCTCCTCGACGGGCACGGACTCGAAGATCCGGTTCACCACCGTCGTGGTGTTCACCCCGATCCGGGCCGCCCATTCCCTGACCCGAGCGGCGTCCCATTGCCGGTAGCGAGGGCCGTCAGGTAGGTCACCGTCATGTGTCCGATACTCGTTCACGACGCCGATCGGGGCGAGGACGTGGCTAGTCAGCCGCTGGTCCCCAGCGAAGACCTCGAGCGTGGTGTCGGTGACCCGCAGATCAACACCGCGGCCGATGTGCGGGTAAGGGACGGAGTAGAAGTTCCGCTCCCAAACCACGTGCCCGTTCTTCTGAACCCGGCGCCTATAGACCCACCGGGAGATCTCGAACGGCGTCGCCGGCAACGGCCGCAGCAGCGGCTTCTCCTCCGCCTCGAACACCCCCTGTCGGGAGCCCTGCCGCTTCTGGAACGGCTCAGCGTTGTATGCGGCGACGCGCTGATAGACCGCCGCGCGCAACTCCGGCAAGGTGCCGAACTGCGTGTCGCGGAGGGACGCGATCACCCAGGTCGCGATGTTGCCGACGGTGTTCTCGACACTCGCCTTGTCCTTCGGCTTCTTCACCCTCCCCGGCAGCACCGCCGCCGAGTAGTGCGCCGCGAGCTCTCGATACGCGTCGTTGAGGACCACCTCGCCCTCGGCAGGGTGTTTGATCACCCCGGTCTTCAGGTTGTCCGGGACGACCCGAGGGACGCTCCCGCCGAACCAGTCGAACATCGCAACATGCGCGCGCAACCAGGTGTCCTGCTTCATATCCAGGGTCGGCTCGACGAACGCGAACCGCGAGAACGGCAGACACCCGACGAACACGAACACCCGAGTCTGTTGCCCTGTGGCCGGGTCGGTGAGCTGCATCGTCTTGCCCGACCAGTCGACCTCGACCGTCTGACCCGCCTTGTGGCCGACCCGCGACGCCGCCCCGGCGACGAGGACGTGCTGCTGGTAGGACTTGCAGAACCGGTCGTAACCCATCGCCGGGGACCCCTCGACCCGGCAGGCGTCGAGATACTCGCCGTGCAACAGTTTGAGCGTCACCCCGACCCGAGCCAACTCTCGGTGCATCCTCTCCCAGTCCGGCTGTGCGTAGACGCTGTCGTGCTCACCACGACCCGGGAACAGGCGTGCATAGACCGCCGCCTCCTCAAGATCGGCGATGTCGTCCCAACCCACGTCTTCACGAACAGCGGCGTCGATGACCGCCGCCACGCTCGTGCGCGACATGCCCTGCGCTGCGATCTGCCGCCCCGAGAGCCCCTCCGCCCGAAGCCGGAGCACCAGCTTCGCTCTGATCTTGCGTACCATCCGAATCACTCCTTCTGCCGCGTGATAGGCCACGCGGCAGAAGGAGCCTAGAAACGATGGCCCTCAACCCGAACATCGGGTGGCCCTCACGGACACGAACGCGTCGACGCAAGCCCGGCCCCCGACCTCAATAACGGCGGCCCTCAGAAGACCGAATACTCACTGACGAGAACGAAGTCGACGCAGGCGATCGGCATCGAATGCTCGATCTCGGTGTACAAAGCATCTGGCAGGAACGTCATTCCCCCATTGTGGCCACGCACCCCGGGCCATGACGGGATCGGCAGAAAGACTGAGAGTATGGGAGTTCCGGCCAGGACGCTTTCGGAAACATCCGCCTGGTAAGAAGAGATCGAATCATCGCCGCCAACGGTCGCCGGCATCCCCAGCACATCGAGGAGTTCCCATGCGCCTGTCCGTTATCGGATGCGGTTACCTCGGCGCGGTTCACGCAGCCGCCATGGCATCGATCGGGCACGACGTCGTCGGCATCGACGTCGACGAGCAGAAGGTCGCCACCCTGGCCCGGGGTGAGGCCCCCTTCTTCGAACCCGGTCTGGCGGAGATCCTCACCGAAGGCATCGCCTCCGGTCGCCTGCGGTTCACGACCGACATGGCCGAGGCGCACGGCGCCGACGTGCACTTCGTCGGAGTCGGCACACCGCAGCAGAAGGACAGCCACGCGGCCGACCTCTCCTATGTCAACGGCGCCTTCGACGCGCTGATCCCCTACCTGCGGCCCGGGGACATCGTCGCGGGCAAGTCGACCGTGCCCGTCGGCACGGCCGCCGACCTGGCGGAACGCGTGCACCCGACCGGTGCGACCCTGGTGTGGAACCCCGAGTTCCTCCGCGAGGGCTGGGCCGTGCAAGACACCATCGACCCCGACCGGCTGGTGGCCGGTGTCCCCAGCACGAGATCCGGCGTGCCCACCAAGGACGGCGACCGGGCAGCCGGCATCCTCCGCGAGGTGTACCACCCCGCGATCGCGAAGCAGACGCCGTTCATCGTCACCGACTACGCGACCGCCGAACTGGTGAAGGTCGCCGCGAACGCGTTTCTAGCGACGAAGATCTCGTTCATCAACGCGATGGCCGAGATCGCCGAGGTCACCGGCGCGGATGTGACGCAACTGGCGGACGCGATCGGGCACGATGCACGCATTGGCCGCCGTTTTCTCGGTGCAGGCATCGGCTTCGGCGGCGGCTGCCTGCCCAAGGACATCCGCGCATTCGCCGCGCGCGCCGAGGAACTCGGCCGGGGCGAATCGATCAGCTTCTTGCGCGAGATCGACGCGATCAACCTCCGCCGTCGCGATCGGGCCGTGCAGCTCGTCGTCGAAGCGCTGGACGGGTCAGTGTTCGAGAAGAAGATCACCGTCCTCGGTGCCGCATTCAAACCGCACAGTGACGACATTCGGGATTCTCCTGCTCTCGACGTCGCCGTCCAGCTCCGGGGGCTCGGGGCATCGGTGACTGTTACCGACCCCGCTGCGATCGAGAACGCCAAACGGGTGCACCCGCAGTTGTCGTACGTCGAAGACCGCGACGAAGCCTTGCGGGGCGCGGACGCTGTGATCGTCGTCACCGAGTGGGACGAGTACCGCCGAGAACTCGCTCCTGAGCACGCCGCGACGCTGGTCGAAGGCCGCATCATCGTCGACGGGCGCAACTGCCTCGACTCAGCAGCGTGGCGCGCGGCCGGCTGGACCTATTACGGCATGGGACGCCCGTAGCGGCTACGGTTTCCCTGTGACCGAGCCGCGTGTAGTCCTGCGACTCGACGAAGCCGTAGACCTCGGCCACGCATGGATGCAAGCACTCGCTGACGTCCGCGGCATTCGGGTCCTTTTCATCAAGGGTCCCGCGCTGCACCGACACGGTCTGCGCGATGAGCGCGTCTCCGCCGATGTCGACCTGCTCGTCGAGCCAGTGCGGTTTGCGGAGTTCTGCCAAGCCGTCCTCGAGGTCGGCTGGACGACACGGCCCGGAAACTTCATCAGCCACCGGACGACCCTGCACTCCGAAACCTTCCTGCGTGAAGGATGGCCGTGCGACCTCGATGTGCACGGGTTCTTCCCCGGGTTCCTCGCTCCCCCCGCCGATGTCTTCGACGCGTTGTGGGCGCGCCGTGTGCGGATGGAGTTCGCACACGTGGAGTGCGATGTGCCAGACCGCGTGGGCGGCGCGCTCATCCTCGCCCTGCACTCACTGCGCGGCGCCTCGATTCAGGCTCGTCATGCCGACGAGTTGGAACAGCTGACGCGCGTGGTGCTGACCGAGGACGAACGGATCCAAGTGGCGGACCTGGCTCTCGCGACGGGCTGTGCCGCGACGTTGGCATCGGTGCTGCCCCGACTCGGGGTGCCTGTCGAGGCACCCGTCGCAGAACTTGCGTCGCGGGGGCTGCGCGAGTGGCGCGAACGAGTGGACTCGGGATCACACGGCGCCTACTTCTGGATGCTTGCTCTACGAAGGGCTCCGTGGTGGGAGAAGCCAGCGGTCCTCTGGCGTGCGTTCTGGCCGAGCGGCGCCGAACTCCGCGTTGCGCACCCGGAGATCGACGGGACGCTGCGGTCCGCGATGCGCGCGCGATGGGCGCGGTGGGTGCACGGCGTCACGAGCGCGCCGAAGGCGATGCACGCGATCTTTTCGAACCGACGTCGCCGCTGATTTGTCAGTCGCCTATCGGACCTAATCGCAATTTCGTGACACTTGCGACCCTGAGTCTAAGAACCACTCAAACGGCCTTAGGCTAAAGCTAAGAAAAAGTCCATTCACGTGCGGAGAGGTGAAGCCATGAACGCTTCCATCGTTCGCTTGGGCGCGGACGGCGTTCTTCATCGCTGACATGCCCAACTCCGTCACCCAGCAGACAGCGATCGTCATCGAAGACGATCCCGCCGTGCGCGAGCTTCTGCTCGAGGTCTTCGAAGCAGCGGGCTTCGACGCGACCGGCACCGACAACGGTGTGGACGGAGTCGCGCTCGTGGAGAAGCACCGCCCGCACATCACCACGGTCGATGTCAGCATGCCCGGAATCGACGGGTTCGAGACCGTTCGCCGCGTCCGCGCTCTCAGCGACACCTTCATCGTGCTGGTCACTGCGCGCACCGACGAGTCCGACGTGGTGCTCGGCCTGAGCATCGGCGCGGACGACTACATCACCAAGCCGTTCCGGCCGCGGGAGTTCCGCGCCCGGGTCGAGGCGATGCTGCGCCGACCGCGCCTGGTCGAACCCAGCGACTCGGTCGCACCGACGAGCGCAGCGGGCCTGCGCGAGCACATGCTGAACCACCGCGACCTGTCGCTGGACACCAGCACACGAGTCGTCTATCTCGGAGACGAAGAGGTCTCGCTGACGCGCACCGAATTCGATCTGCTGCAGACACTCCTCGAGTCCGAGCGCCGGCCGCGCTCGAAAGAGGATCTCGCGCTGGTTGCACGCGGCGACCAGGTGGGCGCAGCGTACGTCAGCGACCTCGACAAGCGGGCGATCGAAGTGCACGTGACGAACCTGCGCCGAAAGATCGGTGATTCGGTGACGCAGCCGAAGTACATAGAGACCGTCCGCGGGATCGGCTACCGACTCACCGTCGCAGACGCCCGATGACGCGGCGCGATCCCCGGTGAGTGAACCGGTGCGCAGTGTCGCGCAGACGGAGGCGCGTCCGACGAACGCCCGTCTGACAAGCGTCACCACGGCTGTCCCGAGCCGCTCGCGCTCACGTTCCATCTGGCTGTGGCAACTGTCGCTCGCCGGGGGCGTGGTCACCATCATGATCATCGGCGCGGTCCTCATGCCGTCGATGTTCGCCAGTCCCTTCTTCGTGACCGGCATCCTGTCGATCTTCGCGATCACCGTCGCAACGCTCTCGCTGCCCTGGCATCGACTGCCGTTGCTGGCGGTCGTGGTAATTCCCCTCGCCGACGCGATGGCCATCGGCGTGGTCGTCTTCGACAACGACTCCCGCTTCGCGTACCTCTGGGTGTTCCCGATCGCGTGGGTGGCGACGCACTTCTCGCTCCGCTGGCTCTTGGCCACGCTCGGCATGATCACGGTCTTCATGGCGATCGACGCGACGTTGGAGAACGCGCCGCCGACGAGCGTGCAGCGCATCGTCGTCATCACGATCAGCCTGGGCTTTCTCGGTCTGGCCACGTTCAACGGAGCGCAGCATGCGCGGGCGCTGCGCAGACTGCTGCGCCGTCACTCCGCGCGCCTGCAGACGACCCTCGACCGCGCGCACCGCCAGGCACATCGCACCACCCAGATGTTCAACAGCCTCGACGTCGGTATCGCCCGGATCGACGGCAGCGGCGAAATCGTCAAGGCCAACGACGCCTTCATCGAGCTGTACGCGCTCGACCGCAATGATCTCAACCTTCCGGCCCGGTCGATCGAGTACTACACCGAACGCGGCAGGCCGCTGCCCGCCCACGACCAGCCGCGCACGCGCGCCGCCCGCGGCGATCTGCTCGATGACGAACAGGTGTGGCTGTACGACCCCGACGGCACCTGGCACATCATCTCGGTGTCCACCCGCCCCCTCCCCGCCTCGCCGGGCAGGTCGAGCACGCTGCTGCTCGTTCAGGACGTGTCGGAGATCCACCGCGCGGAGGTCGAGAGGCGCGCCATCCTCGCCGCCGTCTCGCACGAGCTGCGCAACCCGCTGCAGGTCGTCCTCGGGCACACCGAGATCCTGCTCGAGCGCGACGACCTCGCTCCCCGCGTGCGCGCGCAGATCGCCAACATCGATGCCGCCGGCGAGCGCATGCTGCGCATGGTCGGCGAGAACCTCGCGGACGCGCGCGCGAGCACGCACGCGTCGGTCGAGAAGACGCAGGTCGACGTGCGACGCGTGCTCGAGGCATCCATCGAATCCTTCCTGCCCGCGATGAAGCCCGCCGGAATGACCCTCGAACTCAACCTCGTCGAAGACATGGACTGCCTGGGCGACGCGTTCCGCCTGCGCCAGGTGTTCGACAACGTGCTGAACAACGCCGTCAAGTACACCCGCGCCGACGGGAAGGTGACGATCAGCTCGCGGAGCGGTGCCGAGCAGCTGTCTATCCGCTTCGCAGACTCCGGCATCGGCATGGAAGCGGACGAAGTGCCGCACATCTTCGACCAATACTTCCGCGGCCACGCCGCCCGTGAAAGCGGTGCCACCGGCACCGGCATCGGCATGGGCATCGTGCGCGAGATCGTCGAAGATCACGGAGGCACCGTGACGGTCACCTCCGAACCCGGGATCGGAACCACCGTGACCGTGACGCTGGCGCGTCGAACGGCCAACCAGGAGGAATGATGCTCGGACCAAGCCTGACGGTTTCGCACCTGGCCATCGCGACCGTGTGCACTGCCATGATGCTGGGGCTCGGCTTCCTCGCGCGCCCGGGCAAAGCCACGGCGCTGTGGTCGGCGATGTACGTGGTGTGGCTGACCTCCGCCTTCCTCGGAGTGACGGCCGACCTGGTGGACTCCGGCGCACTCTGGCTGGTCGCGGTCGGATTGATCATCTCAGTCCCCGCTTACACGTGGTCGGGCCTGCGGGCGTTCCGCGGGGCGCCCTCCTATGCGTGGATTCCGGTCGCGGTCAGTATCGCGGCCATCGGGATCCTGATCCTCAGTGCGGGTCAACCCGGGTTCCACCTCGTCGGCCGAGCGGTCTTCCTCGCGGGAGCCCTCTTCAACGTCCTCGTGGTGCAGGAGCTGTTCCGCGGCCCCCAGAGAGCACAGGGGTTCACCGTGCCGCTCATCCTCTCTTCCGGTGCGTGGGTCGTCCTGGGTGTCGTCGGCATCTTCGCGGGCGCTCTCAACCTCGCCGAGAACTACGAGCTCCTCACGCAGAGCAACGCCGTCGCCGCGATGATCTACCAGATCGCCGCGCTGGCGACGCTTCTGTTCATGATCCGCGACACTCCTCCGCCCATCGCACCATCGACGACGGCGGCCTTCTACGCGCAGGCGGCCGACCGGCTGGACCGCGCAAAATCCGCCGGTGAGCACACCTGGACGCTGCTGGACATCCGCCTGGACGACGCGGACGAGCTGCGCGCCGCCACCGGCGGCTCCCGCTTCGCCCAGCGCAGCGAACGCTTTCACGAGGCCGTGCGCTCGGCGTTCCCCGCCGAGGCCGATGTCGCCGCGGTGAGCGAGGGACGTGCGCTGGTGCTGGTGTCGCGTACCGCGTCTGCGGTGAGCGCCTCGATCCGCCGTCTGATGACAGACCTCGAAGCCATCGACAAGGACCTGCCCACGGCCCCTCAGGTTTCTGCGAGCATCGGCTGGGCGGACGTCTCGACGGCCGGGTACGAGTTCGAAGGACTGCTCGCCGCCGCCGACGCGCGTGCCGAAGCGGCCGTCGCCGAGGGCGGGGACCGCTGGAAGCGGGACTGACCCGCCCCTCGGTCATCGAGTAGCGCGCAGCGCACCCGCCCCTCGGCCATCGAGTAGCGCGTACGCCTCCCGGTCATCGAGTAGCGCGCAGCGCGTATCGAGATGCCCAGGTGCACCGTTCGTTCGGGCGCGGCCGTGCCCCCGCTTTCTTAGCGAAACCCTAAGCCGTGGGAGCGCTCCCTAAAGGAAGCGCAAGATCGCTTTAAGCACCCGAAGATCGGTATTTCCGGAGAAATGATCATAGAGATGGCGCGGATTGAACGCCCATCCATGCGAGGCTCCGCTGGTCCCTGAGCCGTTTGGGCTCCCCCCGTGAACTTCGATTTCCTCCGCGCCACCGCGCGCTCCGCAGGCACTGATCTCGGCATCCAGACCGCATCCGCCAAGGTGCTCGACCGCCGCCAGATCCTCAAGGCCGGCGCGTGGGCCGCTCCCATCATCGTTCTGGCGACGGCCGCACCCGCCGCGGCCGCGAGCACCGTCGTGCCGGACAAGTCAGCGCCCGCTCCGGCTCCCGCGCCCCCGCAGCCTGCGCAGCCCACGCAGCCCGCCCCGTCCGTGGACTCGCTCCGCTTCAGCAGCACCGCCGTCTGGCAAGGCGGTAACAAGTGGAACGTCGGAACGCCATGGGAGGGCTTTGGCGGCACGCCTGGCCAGGTGGTCGGCAACTTCTGGATCGAGAACCGCAGCGCAGACCAGTCGACAGGCCTGGCGAACAAGGCAACGGCGGTGGTGACCGTCATCGTCACCCGCTCGGACCTGCCCGGCCAGTCGAGAACGTTCACGCACGCGATCCCGTTCAACGAACATGCGTCCGAGAACCCGTTCACCTGGGACAACCCGAACTACGCCTGGAACAAGCCGGTCACCGTCACATTCAACGCGGTCGCATCCGGCTTCAAGCCCGCAGCGCCGGTCACGAACACCGTCGTTCTGGGCTGAATCCCTAAGTTCAGCCACAGCGCCTGAGGTGATGCGCAAGGTTCTCTGAAGTCCCCGAAGATGCCTCGGTCGGGCAACAGGATCAGATCGTTGGTGGGAGTTCCAGTCACCAAAAAGAAGTCGGCCTGGGGGCCGATCTCGGGGGCCTTCTGGGGAGGCCCCCGAGAGTTCTGATCTGACCGAGAACTGGGGTTCCGCTTTGTCGTACGACCTTTCGTCCACCATCACCTCCCAGACCTTCGAGCGCCCTGAGCCGAGGTTCAGCCGTCGCCAGTTGATCAAGGCCGGGGCGTGGGCCGCGCCGGTCATCGTGCTCGCCGCGGCTGCGCCGGCCGCCGCGGCGTCGCCAACGACGATCACCGCAGCGGCGATCGTCGCATCGGTTCCGAACGCGCGGGCAGTATCGCCGAGTACGGTAACGGTGGACTTCGCATCGGTCTCCTACAACTACACCGCGTGGGCTCTGACCGGCGAACACAATCAGACGGCCGGTCCCGCGACCGCGAGCGTCAATTGGCGGGTAGGGCTCAGGAATATTTCGGACGGGTCCCTTTACGCGTACTTCCCAATCGGCTCGGCAAACGCAACTTCCAGGACCGACGCAATTGCGATGTACGCTGCCGCTGAGGTCGGGGCTGCGTCGCTGACGGGGGTTCCAGCCGGTGAATACCAGGTCGTGGTAGAAGTCGTCTCGGTTAGCTATCCGGCGAGCCCCGTCAACGGCGTGGCGTTCGCGTCGAATGGCTTCACCGGCAATCCGGTGCTCGTCACGATCGCCCAAACTCCTTCGCCCCCGCCGGGGCCGGCGACAACCTCCCTAGCAATCGCCAGGGTCAAGAAGGGCGAAAAGGCACACAATGTGACGCTGACCCTGAGTGGGGATCCGGGCACGGTGGTCAACATCGGAGTAGGGAGCTGGAACGTGACCTGGGACGCGCCGATGCCCCCCAGTGCGACCATCGGATTGAATCGCACGGCGACGGCAAGCGCAGTCGTCAGGGCATCGTTCAACTACGCAGGCGGATTTAACCTCTCGCTCGCATCCGACGCGAAGCTGAGCAAATCGCAATTCAACGAACAAGTGGTTCCGGCTTAGCGGAAGCCGCCTGCCGCGCTGCGCGAACGGGCACGCACAGCCCTACCGGTAGTCTTCAGAGGAACTGAAGGAGCCGGATGGAACTGCGCGACTACCTGCGAATCCTGCGGGCACACTGGCTCGGCATCCTGCTCCTCACCCTCCTCGGTGTCGGTGTTGCGGCGGGCTGGACGGCGCTGCAGCCACGGGTTTACACCGCCAGCTCGAGCGGCTACGTGTCCTCGGGCGGCGGCGGATCCGACGTCGGTTCGTCGCTGGTCGGCGACCAGCTCGCGCGCAGCAAGGTCACCTCGTACATAGACATCGGCTCGTGGCGCACGGTGGCCGAGTACGCGATCGACGAGCTCGGGCTGCAGACCTCGCCCGAAAGTCTCGTGACCAAGGTCGACGTCTCCAATCCCCTCGACACCGTCGTCATTCACGTGTCGGCATCCGCCTCATCACCCGAGGGCGCGCGCGACCTCGCCGAGGCGTGGATCCGCGGCATGGTCGCCGAGATCGACAACATCGAAGGCGACGGCTCATCGGGATCGGCCGCAGTCAGCCTGATCCCGGGCGATTCCGCACGACTGCCGGGCGGCCCGTCGTCCCCGAACGTGCGACTGAGCCTCGCGCTCGGAGGACTCGTCGGCCTCGCCCTCGGCATCGGGTACGCCGTCATCCGTCACGTCCTCGACCGTCGCGTGCGTGATCCGCGCGACATCGAGCGCGAGACGGGCGTCTCGGTGGTCGGCACGCTGCCGCTCGACAAGGAACTGGCCGCCCACCGCCAGATCCTGGACTTCACCTCGGCCGGCGCCGGCCCCACCGCGATCGCCGAGGCGATGCGCGAGCTGCGGACGAACCTGCAGTTCATGGACGTCGACAACCCGCCGCGCGCGATCGTGGTCACCAGCCCCCTGCCCGGCGACGGCAAGTCGACGCTCGCGGGCAACCTCGCCGTCAGCCTGGCCGCAGCGGGCCAGAAGGTCATCCTCGTCGACGCCGACCTGCGCCGCCCGATGGTCGCGTCGCTGTTCGGCCTGCCCGAGGGCGCCGGACTCACCGACATCCTCGCCGGCCGCGCCCAGATCGCCGACGTCCGGCATACGGTCGACCCGTCGGGCAACCTCGTCGTCATCGCCGCCGGCCGCATCCCGCCGAACCCGAGTGAGGTGCTCGGCTCCAACCGCATGCGCGACCTCATCCGTAGCCTCGGCGAGTCCGCGCTGGTCATCATCGACTCTCCGCCGCTGCTGCCGGTGACGGATGCCGCGATCCTCGCCAACCTCGCCGACGGCGCGCTCATCGTGGTCAGCGCCGGCAAGACCACCTACGACATGCTGCACAAGGCCACCGCGAACCTCGAGAAGGCCAGCGCCCGCGCGCTCGGCATCGTGCTGAACCGGGTGCCCAAGCGCGGCGCGCAGGCGATGTACTACGGCTACCAGTACCACGGCGAATACGCCTCGACCGAGCCTGCGGCCGTCACCCCTGACGAGCCGGCCCTGGTCGGGCCCGGCCAGCCGGCGCTGCGTCGCTCGAGCCTGCGCCGACGGGGAACACTCGGCGACCCCGCCTAGGCTGGTTCGGTGACCTCTTCCGCGAATCGCTCGTCCTCCCGCGATCGCGGACCTCTCCGCACCGGAGGAATCATCTTCGCCTCGGTGCTCGGCGCCCTGCTGCTGATCGCTGTGATCGCGACGATCTGGGTCGGCGCGCGCGGCGCGATGGCCTACGGACACCTGCGTGACGCGCAGGCCGCGGCCGCCGATGTCCGCGCCACCCTCACCGACCCGGCTGCCGCCTCTGGCGCGATCGACAGCATCGCCGCCGAGACCTCGGCCGCCCACGCGCTGACCAGCGACCCGGTGTGGCGGGCCGCCGAGACACTCCCCTGGGTCGGACCCCAGCTGGCCGCGTTCGCGACGGTCGCGGCATCCATCGACGATGTCGCCGGAACCGCACTGACCCCCCTGGCCGAGGTCGCCTCCACGTTCTCGGTCGACGCGCTGCGTCCCGTGGATGGGCGCGTCGACCTGTCCGGCTTCGTGGCGATTCAGGATGCCGCGGCGACGGGCGCATCCGGGATCGATCGCGCCACGGCATCCGTCGATTCGATCGATCGCACCCCCCTGCTGGCTCCTCTGCGCACTGCCGTCGACGAGGTCTCGGCGCTGCTGCGCGAGACCCGCGACGGCACCGGCGCGCTGGCCCGGGCGACCGTGCTGCTGCCCGCGATGCTCGGCGCCGAAGGCCCGCGCGATTACCTCGTGCTGTTCCAGAACAACGCGGAGTGGCGCTCGCTCGGCGGCATTCCGGGCGCGATGGCGGTCATCCACACCGACGGCGGCGCGATGACCCTGGCCGGCCAGGAGTCCTCGTCGGACTACCCCAAGTACGACACGTCGGTGCTGCCGCTCGAGCCCGAGGCCGAGGCCATCTACGGACAGCGGCCGGGCCGGTGGATTCAGAACGTCACGCAGATCCCGGACTTCACCGTCTCGGGTGCACTCGCCCGCGAGATGTGGGCGCGCGAGCACGGCGGACAGCAGGTCGACGGCGTCCTCTCGCTCGACCCGGTGGCCCTGTCGTACCTGCTGCAGGCGACCGGCCCGGTGACCCTGCCGACCGGCGATGTGCTGACGGCCGAGAACGCGGTGCCGCTGCTGCTGAACGAGGTGTACCAGCGCTACGAGCGCCCCGCCGACCAGGACGACTTCTTCGCCGCCGCCGCGGCATCCGTCTTCTCCGCCCTGTCCGCGGGCGGGGTCGACCCGGCCGCGCTCGTCTCGGCGCTCGCGCAGGCCGGCGACGAGCACCGGCTGCTGATCTGGAGCGCGCACCCCGACGATCAGGCCGTGCTGGACGGCACGACTCTGGCGGGCCGGCTTCCGGCGACGGATGCCGAGGCCACCCGATTCGGCGTCTACCTGAACGACGGCACCGGCTCGAAGATGGACTACTACGTCGCCGCGGACTCGACCGTCGCGTGGAACGAGTGCGTGATCGGCAGCGCGGGCACCGCGAGCGGGACCGCCACCCTGTCGGTGACGGTGACCAGCAATGCACCGGCGGATGCCGCGAACCTGCCCTCGTACATCACCGGCGGCGGAAGCTTCGGTGTGCCGGGGGGAATCGTCCGGACCATGGGCTACCTCTACCTGCCCGAGGGCGCCGAGCTGCTGGATGCGACGATCACCGGCGACCTCGGTTTCGGAGGCGGGATGCACGACGGCCGCCGCGTACTGACGTTCAACGTCGACCTCGCGCCGGGCGCGTCGGCGACCGCGACGGCGACCGTTCGCGCACCCGCGGGATCGTCGCCGCAGCTGCTCGTGGAGAGCACGCCGACCATCGCCCCGACCCCCATAGTTGCCGATACCTGCGGGGCGCCGTAGTCTAGTCCTACTGGCACCGCAGCTTTGGCTGCCGGTGCCATCGTCTTGATGCCGACCGCTCCGCACTCGATGCCGCCCCCCGCACCGCGAGAGAGATCCATGAAGCACCCCGTTCGCACCGTTCTCGCCGCTTCGGCTTTCGTCGCGTTGGCTGTTCTGGCGGTTCCGTCCGCGGCATCCGCCAATGCGATCTACCCTCCGTCGGGGTCGTGCACCGTCTCGCCCGCCACCCCCGCGGCCGGTGAGACCGTGCGGTTCCAGTGCTCGGCCGAGACGTTCTCGCCGAACGAGCCCGTCACGATCACCGTCACGGGTGAGAACGGCGCCGGAGCCGCGATCGGCATGATCAAGTTCGCGATCACCACCGCCAGCGGCACCTCGACCTCGACCGACGTGGGCGCGCTTTCGGCCGTGCCGATCACGCTGCCCTCGAACGCGAGCGGCACCTACAACATCGCCGCGGTCTCGCCGACCTCGGCCGGCAGCACCGCCGCCGCGACGATCAGCAGCGACGGCAGCGGACTGCCCACGACGGGCCTGGACAGCGCCTCGCTCACGGGTCTGTGGATCGGCGGAGGCGCGCTCGTGCTCGCCGGCGCCGCGCTCGGCGTGACCGCGATGGTCCGCCGGTCGCGCAGGAACGCGGACTAGGGGTTCGTCGGTTCGGCGGGGGCGGTTCGCGGGCTTCGTGCGGGCCGAGCGTCAGCTTGGGGTCGTCGGGGATTCGTCCGAGGTTTTTCGGGTCCGTCGGGGTTCTTCGAGGCTTCGTCCGGCTTCGTCGCCTGCGGCCGGGGGGTTGTCAGGGCCGAGCGTCAGCTTGGGGTCGTCGGGGCTTCGTCCCGGTTTTTCGGGTTCCGTCGGGGTTCTTCGGGGCCGAGCGTCAGCTTGGGGTCGTCGGGGCTTCGTCCGAGGTTTTTCGGGTCCGTCGGGGTCCGTCGGGGTTCTTCGGGTCCGTCGGGGTTTTTCGGGTCCGTCGGGGTTCTTCGGGTCCGTCGGGGTTCTTCGGGTTATTCCGCGGCTTCGTCCGACCGGAGTGTCAGGCCGCGTTCGCCGCGGTCTGGGCCGTGATGTTCGTGGTCACGAGGATCGGCAGGTGGTCGCTGAGGCCCTGCGGAAGCGTCCGGACGCGGTCGATCGTGAACCCGACCGAGGTCGCGAAGTCGTAGTGCCCGCGGAAGAAGCGGTACCGCGTATACGTGCGCGAGTCGCTGAGGTTGAGCTCGTAGCCGTGCTCGCGGATCTTCTGCCCCAGGTTCTCCTTGAAGACGGGGTAGTTGTAGTCGCCGACCATGAGTACCGGGAGCCCCTCGCCCAACGTCTGCAGCTCGGTCAGCGCGGTGCGGATCTGGTGGCGGCGGAGTGAGTTGAGGGCCGTGAGGGGTGCGGCGTGGAAGGATCCGACGATCACGTCGCGGTTCTCGTCGATGTCGTGGAGTCTGACCCCCAGCATCCGCTCTTCCGCCGGTTTGAGGACGCGGTCGTGCATGGACTTCTTGAGCGCCATGGAGCGGACGTCGACGAGGCGGAAGGTGTTCTCGCGGTAGTAGACGGCGAGGCCGAGGCGGTTGCGCGAGGTCGCGTTGGCGAGGCGGAGACCGCCGATGTTGTCGGGCATGCTCGTGGTGTCGCACTCCTGCAGGCAGAGCACATCGGCGCTGTAGCGGGACACGAGAGCCGCGAGCTCGCCCGCCGCGCGGTGCTTGCGCAAGTTGTAGGAGATCACCTTCATAGCCGTCCCAGCCTATGACGCGAAGGATTCGCGGGGATGCACCCTTGACAATCGCTTGTGAAGTTCCCAGCCGGGTTCCAGGGCGTGGGTCGCTGGGGGGGTGGTGACGCGGGTCGCGGGGGTGGCGTGGGTCGCGGGGGGGGTGGTGCCGTGGGTCGCGGGTGCGGTGCGGGTCGCGGGTGCGGTGCGGGTCGCCGGGTGCGGTGCCCCGGTTTCTGGTCCCCAGCTCGCGAGAGCGCATGTCGCGGCTCGCGAGAGTGCACGTCGCTGCTCGCGAGAGTGCATGTCCTCGCTCGCGAGAGTGCATGTCGACGCCCACGGACGTGGTCACTCACCGTCGGCCCCCACCCTCGGCATCCCGCACGTGCACTCTCGACGGCCCGGACACGCACCCTCGGCAGCAGGAAGATGCACCCCCGGCGGCCCGGACACGCACCCTCGGCAGCAGGAAGATGCACCCCCGGCGGCCCGGACACGCACCCTCGCGAGCAGTGACACGCACCCTCGGCAGCCCGGACACGCACCCTCGGCAGCAGTGACACGCACCCTCGGCAGCCCGGACATGCACTCTCGGCAGCAGGGACACGCACTCTCGGCAGCAGGGGGCCGCGGCATCCGCTCGTCCGGCCACGGCCGCGCTACCGGGTACCGTGAGGACGTGCCCCAGACTCCCTCCCGCCCGCGGTGGCGGCGCGTCGCGGGGAGCCCGTGGTTTCACCTGGTCGCGGCGTTCGTGCTTGCGGGCCTGGTGCTCAGCTTCGTCGCCAAGCCGTACTGGGTGCCGTCGGGATCCATGGAGACCACGCTCGAGCCGGGCGACCGCGTGCTCGTGAACCGTCTCGCGTACGTCGGTTCCTCCCCCGGATCCGGCGACGTCGTCGTCTTCGACGCGGGGCCGGAGTGGGACATCGCTGCGGCTGCGGCATCCGATCCCCTTCGCGGAGCCCTGCGATGGATCGGCGAGGTCACCGGCTTCGGACCCTCCGGCGCCCACACCCTCATCAAGCGGACGATCGGCACCGCCGGCCAGACGGTCGCGTGCTGCACCGACGAGGGACGCCTGACCGTCGACGGCGCACCCCTCGACGAACCGTACGTGACGAACGACTTCGCGTTCGAGCCCGGAACCCTCGACTGCACCAGCACACCGCGGTCGCCGCGCTGCTTCGACGCGGTGACGGTGCCGGCGGAATCGCTCCTGCTGCTCGGTGACAACCGCGGCAACTCGTCGGACTCGGCCGCGTTCTGCCGCAGCGACGATGCCGCGCCGACGTGCTGGCGCTGGGCGACTCGGGCGGACGTGGTCGGCAAGGCCGCCGTCGTGTTCTGGCCCGTCCCGCGGTGGAACGTTTTCTAGATCGGATGCCGCGACAGCGACATGCACTCTCGGCAATCGGACATGCACTCTCGGCAGTAGGGACATGCACTTTCGACGGCGGGGAGATGCACCCTCGGCGGCCGCAGGCAGCAGGTAGCAACCGGCAGTCGGACACCGGATGCCGCGGCCGAACCCGTAGATCCGCCGACGAATCTGCCCGACAATGTACGAAAGCCGCGTATGCCGACTCCTTCATGGGGACAGGACCGACGACAGGGGCAACCGAATGTCAATGAGAATGACGCACCCGACGCGCGCCGCGCGCGTTCGCTCACGGCGGCTCGAGATCGCGACCACCGCGAGCCCGGCACGTACCGCCGATTCCAGCACCGCGGGACCACGACACTCGCTCGCCGAGGCGGTCGACACCGCCGGTCAGGCGCGGATCGACGCCGAACGCGCGCTGCGCCGCAGCGAGATCGAACGGGACCGCGCCGGGCGGGCGCTTGAGTTGAACCTGCCTCCGCGGATCGACGAGGCCGAGCGGGCTCGCCTGCGGGCTGTGCACGCGGATGCCGCGAGCCACGTCCACATCGCCCGCGAAGCACTCGACCGCGCTCGCGACATCGAGGACGCCGCCACCCTGATCCGCGACAACGCCGCCGACGACGGCAGCCGGGTCAGTCAGGACCTCGCCGAGAGCCTGCTGCGATTCGTCGAGTCACGAGACGAAGCCTGAGTTCTGCAGCCAGACCGCGGTCACGCATCCGGGGTCCCCGCGCAGACCCACCGGCGCCGGACCGCGGTCGCGCACCCCGGGTCCCCGCGCACACCCACGCGACCGCAGCGCCGGCGCACACCCGACCGCCCCGGCCCCGCCGACCCGCCTCAGCGCACGATCGCCGTGATCGTGGCGAGGCGCGACAGGACCTCTTCGCTGATCGATCCGAGCAGGAAGCGCGCGACCGCCCCGCGGCCGTGCGAGCCCAGCACCGCGAGGCGAGCGGACTCCGCGATCCGGTTGAGGACCGCCGACGGGTACCCCTCCTCGACGTGCTTGATGACCGCCAGATCCGGATAGTCCTGCCGCAGCCCGGCCACCGACAGGGCGAGCGCCTCCTCGGCCAGAGCCTGCATGTTGCGCAGATAGTCGTCGGGATACACACCCGGATTATGCGGAGTCACGATCGGCGACCACACGGTGGCGACCGTGAGCGTCTCGCCCATCCGGTCCGCCTCGGCCGCGGCGAAGGCGATCGCGCGCTCGGACACGTCCGATCCATCGGCCCCGACCAGCACACCGGACCTCCCGGACACGTCGACATCGGGAACCACGACCACCGGGCAGCGCACCCCCGACGCGATGCGCACGCCGTGGGCACCGCGCTCGGGCCCGGAATCCGGGCCGCGATAGTCGCTGCCGATCACCAGGAGCGCGGCATCCGATGAGGCATCGATCAGCCGCTTGACCGGGTTGCCGCGCTCGACCCGCACGGTGGCGACAACGCCGCGCTTCTCGATACGCAGCGCCTCAGCCTCGAGCATCTGCCGGCTCGTGTCCATGGCCTGCTCGATGACCGCGCGCTCGCCGACCGCACCGACCGCTCCGCCCACGACCGAAATGAGCTCGAGGTCCTGGCGCCGGTCCGCCGCCCGCTGCACCGCCCACTCGAGGGCGCGGCGCGAGACCGGCGCCTCGGTGATTCCTACGACAATCCTGTTCGTCACGTTGTCCCCCTCACCCTCAACCTACTGGAAGGCGCGTGCTCGGGCGGTGCGGGTCCTTCGAAGGATGATCGGATGCCGCGGCCCGGCGGGCCGGGCGCGCGAGGTTCCGCGGCCCAGCGGGCCGGGCGTGCGAGGTTCCGCGCCCGGCGGGCCGGGCGTGCGAGGTTCCGGGCCCGGGCGTTCAGCTCACTCGCGGTCGCGCCGTGCGCGAGTCTGCGCGGCACGCGCCGCGAGGAGTTCGTCGGAGGGATAGCCGACCTCGGTGAGGGCCAGCCCGCGCGCGGCGATCACGGTGAAGTCGCTGGTGCGCTCACCCTCGTCGCGGATATCCGTCACGTCCTCGACGTCCAGCCGACCCTGCCCCACCGCGACGCACGCGCCGACCAGAGCGCGCACCATGCTGTGGCAGAAGGCGTCGGCTTTGACGTTCGCGACCAGGACGCCCTCGGCATCCCGCTGCCAGTCGAACTCGAGCAGGGTGCGGATGGTCGTCGCCTTCTCGCGGGGTTTGCAGTATGCCGCGAAGTCGTGCAGGCCGATGAGGGATCGGGCCGCGGCATCCATCGCGTTCTCGTCCAGGTGTCCGCGGACGGTGGTGGTGCGGTGCCGTTCGAGGGGATCGTAGCCCGTCGTCGCGTCGGCGATGCGGTACGAGTAGCGGCGCCAGACGGCCGAGAAGCGGGCATCGAAGCCGTCGGGCGCGAGGGACGCGTGATGCACCGCGACGTCGGAATACGAGCCGACGACGCCGCGCACGCGCGCCGCTAGTTTCGCGGCGGCGGCGGCGAGAGCGGGGTCGGCGGCCGCGGCGGCGGCGGCGAGAGCGGGGTCGGCGGCCGCGGCGGGACGGGGTGTTGGGTCGGCGCCGGGTGCCGCGGCCCCGCCGTGCACAACGTCGCTCATCCGCTCCGGGACGCCTACGGCACCCCGCTGGAGGCGGCCCGCAGCCCGCGGATCAGCGACGTTGTGCGCGCGGGCAGCGTCGGCCTCGGCGTGGGGGGCGCGACCAGCGTCGGCCGCGGCGTCGGGACTGGAGGTTGGGTCGGAGCCGGGTGCCGCGACCCCGCCGTGCACAACGTCGCTCATCCACTCCGGGACGCCGGCGATACCCTGCTCGGGGCGGCCCCCAGCATCCGGATCAGCGACATTGTGCACACCGGCACCGGCGGCCTCGGCCCCGCTGACTCTGCTCCGGCGCAGCCGGGCGATCTGAGCCGCGTCGAGGTCGACGTGCGCGACCTGACCCGTCGCATGGACTCCGGCATCCGTTCGGCCGGCGACAACGAGCGAGGCCTTGCCGCCGAGGATCCGCTCCAGCGCACCCTCGAGGGTCCCCTGCACGGTGCGCAGGCCGGGCTGGACCGCCCATCCTCGAAAGTGCGTCCCGTCATAGGAGATGTCGAGCCGGATGCGCACCCGCCCAGTTTAGATGCGGCCCGCGGTGGCGCCGTATCCGGAACTCTATGCACCGGCAACAGGTTCCGGAACACGCAACGGGAAGCTATTGCGCCTGCACCAGCCGCGACTCGACCAGCCCTGCGACGAACGCCTGCACCTGCCCCGCGACCTCGGCCGCGGCATCCATCCCCGCTGCCTCCGTCGCGCGCGCGACGAGCTGTGTCATCGTGACCGGATCCTCCAGCCACTCCCAGATCACCGCGGCCGACCCGGTCAGCGCGGCGGGCTGCGCGAGCTGCGCGTCGGGCCCGGGGCTGAGCGGCAGCGCGACGATGCGGTCGCCGCTGTCTACCCACGCGACGTCCTTGCGGCGCAGGTACACGGGTTCATCGGAGGTGAGCAGGCCGGCATCCAGCAGCTGACCGACCGCAACGAGCACCGCGGCCCCGGCATCCGATCCCTCGGGTTCGTCGTAGGCGGCGACCGCGGCATCCACCAGCTGCGCGAACGTGGCGCCGTGGGCCGCGCGCCACACGGCCGGCGCGATGCCGCCGAGCACGGTGACGTACCCGCGCCCGTCCGCTCGCACGGTGAGGATGCCGGCGCGATCGGGATCCTCGAGCGCCACCTCGTCGGCGACATCCACGCGTGAAAAGCGGGGCTCGTGGGCTGGACCCGCCCGTGACTCCGCGACGTCCGAGCGGGGTCCGTCCACCGACGCCGGCTGCGTCTCGTCCGCCACGGCACGTCGCGCGTCGTCCGCGACACCGCCCCGCGCCGCGTCCGCGACACCGCCCCGCGTCACGTCCATCGACGCCGGCTGCGTCTCGTCCGCCACCGCATGTCGCGCGTCCGCGACACCGCCCTGCGCCCCGTCCACCGCCGCCGCAGCCCGGTGCGTGATCACCGGCGGCAGCACGATCGGGGCCGCCGGGCGCGCCAGCTCCGCGATCACCGCGGGAAGACTCGTCGCCTCGCGGTACTTCACCGTGCGGATGCCGCCGGTCGCCGCCGCGAGCGCCGCGATGAACCGCAGTCCGGCCGCCTGGTCGTGCAGAAAACTCGTCTGCGACACCAGGTCGCTCATCGCGTCGCCGACGTCGGTGACCTCGACGACAGGCTGCTCCGGATGCCGCTCATCCCGGTCCAGCAGCACGACAGCCGCGACGCGCAGCTCGGCATCCGGCAGCGGCTGCAGCCCGAGCGCGGACGGCGGCAGCTGCGTCTTCGGAGCCTCCGGATCCTCGATGACCGAGAGCGGCTTGCGATACGGCCACACCCGCCCGTCGGCGTCGATCGCGACGGTCTCGTCCGAGACGTATCCGTACACGGCGCCGAGCGCGCGCGACGCGGTGGTCTTGCCCCGACCGGACGGCCCCACCATCACCACGACGCACCCGTCCGCCGTCGCGACGCCGGCCGCGTGCAGCATCCACGCCCGCCCGCGCGCGGCCTCGATCGCCGCCAGCGTCACCTGCTGCGAAAGGTCCGAGAGCATCTGCGCGCGACCTGCACCGCCGGGCGTGACGGTCGCGATCGGTGCGGCCGCGGCATCCGCTGCCGCATCGCCCCACGCGGCACGCACGGCCGCCTCGTCACCCTCGTCGAGCCCGCTCAGGTCGATCGCGATGCACGAGCCGACGGCGTCGACGAGCAGAGTACGGGGCACACCGGAAGTGTACGTCGACCTGTTATCGCTGGACGTCGCCCGGCAGGGGCGGTTTCGGCGGGATCCGAACGGACGGGATGGTGTCGCCCGCGGTGGGCGTCGGGGTGCGCTTCGTGCTCTTCGACGGGATGCTGTCGCCTTCGGCCTGCGACTGGGCAGGCATCGTGCGCACCGGCCGGGTGGTGTCGCTCTCGGGCTGCTCCCGAAGCGGCAATGTGCTCTTCGGCGGGATGCTGTCGCCCTCGGCCTGCGGGGCCGGCGGTGGCGGCACCGGCACGGTGATGTCGTGTTCGGTGGGCGGCGGGGCCGGCGGGATGCGCTTCGGCGGGATGCTGTCGTGCTCGGGCGGCGGCGATGCGGCGAGCGCCGCGCCAGACCTAGGGGGACGCGATGCGGCGAGCGCCGCGCCGGTCGGGCGCGGAGGCCGGGGTGGCACGAGCGGCAGCGGCGGAACGGGAGGGGGGAGGAAGCCGAGGGTCGCCCAGGCATCCGTCGGGTTGTCGCGCTGCGGCATCCGACCCGCCGGAAGACGCGCGGGACGGGCGCGGCGGTATTCGACGAAGGCGACGATCAGCATGCCGATGCATGCGCCGGCGGTGTTCGCGATGATGTCGAGGGTGCTGGGAGTGCGCTTGTCCAGGAGCAGGCCTTGGGCGCATTCGATCGCGACGGTGACGACGATCGCGACCGGAAGGATCAGGTACCGGCGCCGCAGGATCAGCATGAGCAGCACACCGAGCGGCACGAACAGCAGGATGTTCGCGGAGAACTCGATGCGCGCGTACGTGAGCGCCGGGATCACCTGGGTGATCGTGCGCAGGAAGGGTCCGGCGCCGCTGTCGACCGGGACCGGCCAAAGCGCGATGATCGCGAGGGTGACCGCGTAGACGGTCAGCACGAGGCGCGCGCGGGTGCGCCGGGTGGTGCGGGGAGCGGATTCAGCGGAGGTCATGCGGGCCTTTCAGTCGGACGCCGCAACGCTGATGCGTGGGCCAGAGCTTACCCGACCCTCCTGAGCGGGGTCGGGGGTTTTTGGGGTGGGCGCGCGCTCGCTGGGTGGCGCGTGCTTGCTGGCTGCGGCGCGCGGTTGCTGGCCTTGGGCTCGCGGCCCGCGCTTGGACTCCTGGCCCGCGCACGAACACGCGCCGCGAGCCCCAACCCGGGCCGGGAGCCGGACCGACCGGTGGCCTCCGGCTCGCGGGCTCACTTCGTGCTCGCGGCCCGCCCTTGGACCCTCCGCGGTCCCCGCTGACTCGCCTCCTGCCAGCGGCCCGCGCTTGCACTCGCGGCCCGGGCACGAACACGCGCCGCGAAGATGAACGCGGGCCGGCAGCCGGACCGACCGGTGGCCTCCCGTTCACGGCGCGCCCTCGGCATCCGGGTCAGCCCGCTGACCCGCGTCACGCTCGCCGCCCGCGCGCGGGCTGACTTCGTGCTCGCGGCCCGCCCGCGGACCCTCGGCACTCCCCGTTGACTCGCCCCCTGCTCGCGGCCCACCCCTGCACTCCCGGCCCGCGCACGAACACGCGCCGCGAGCCCCAACTCGGTCCGGGAGCCGGACCGACCGGTGGCCTTATCCGTGCGGCGCGCTGGCTCGCTCGCGGCCCGCCCTTGCGCTCCCGGCCCGCGAACACGACACCCGCTGCGATCCCGAACACGCGCCGCGAGCCCAACTCGCGACACCCGCGAAGCCCCAACACCCACCGCGTCCCCGAACACGCGCCGCGAGCCCAACCTGCGACACCCGCGCCACCCGCGCCAACCCGCGCCACCAACGACGCCCCGCGACCACCCACCCAAGCGCGCCGCCCAAGCCGCACCGCGGGGGCCTTTTAGACTGGGGGCTGCCATCTCTGGAAGTTGATGACCTCGAACACCCCTCCTCGCCCCCCAGCCCGTTACGCCGGCCTCGACGGCATGCGCGCGATCGCCGTGACCCTCGTGGTCACGTACCACCTGTTCCCCTCGTCGTGGGTGCGAGGCGGGTTCGTCGGCGTCGATGTGTTCTTCGTGATCAGCGGCTTCCTCATCACGTCGCTGCTGCTGCGGGAGCACACCGCGACCGGACGCATCGGCCTGCTCGCGTTCTGGCAGCGCCGCGCGCGGCGCCTGATTCCGGCGCTGGTCGCGGTCGTCACCGTCTGCGCGACCGGCGCGTGGTTCGTCGGCGGTGACGTCCTCGTGCGGCTCGGCGAGCAGGTGCTCGGCGCGGCGACCTTCAGCTACAACTGGGTGTCGATCGCCGAAGGGACCGGATACTTCTCCGCCGCCACACCCAAACTGTTCCGCAACTTCTGGTCACTCGCCGTCGAGGAGCAGTTCTACGTGCTGTGGCCCCTGCTGCTGCCGCTGTTCCTGCTGCTCCCCCGGTCATGGGGGCGCGCGGCGGCCGTGCTGGCGTTGGCCGCGGCATCCGCTGTCTGGATGGGCGTGGTCGTCTCGTCGGGCACCGACGTGACCCGCGCGTACTTCGGCACCGACACCCACGCGTTCGGCATCCTGCTCGGCATCGCGCTGGCGTTCCTGCTCGAGCGGATGCTGTGCCGGGCGCGCGCCGGTTCGGCGGGCGTTGTCGCAGGCGGGGCTGCCGGCGTTGCCGCCGGTAGGGCGAACGCTGCCGCAGGCGGAGCTGCCGACGTTGCCGCCGGATCGGCGGGCGTTGCCGCAGGCGGGGCTGCCGCCGTTGCCGCCGGTTCGGCAAGCGTTGCCGCAGCCGGGGCTGCCGGCGTTGCCGGCGGCAGGGCGAACGCTGCCGCCGGCGGGGCTGCCGGCGTTGCCGCCGGTAGGGCGAACGTTGCCGCGGGCCGGACTGCGACGGTTGCTGCCGGTTCGGCAAGCGTTGCCGCGGGCGAGACCGCGGGCGGGACCCCGGGTGCGCCATCCGCGCCGGCCTCTCGCCGTCTGCGGATCGCAACCGCAGTCGCGGGCGGCGCCGCCCTCGCCGGGCTCGTCGCGCTCGCGATGCTGCCGCCGACGTTCACGCCGGTGACTTTTCCGGGCGTGGTCGCAGCTGCCAGCATCCTGAGCGGGATCGCCATCGTCGCCGGGGTGTGGCCGGGCTCGGTCTTCGGGCCCGCGATCGACGTGCGGCCGCTGCGGTGGATCGGCGACCGCTCGTACGGCATCTATCTGTGGCACTGGCCGCTGCTCGTGCTGCTGGTCGCGGGCATTCAGCACACCAGTCCGGATGCCGGTGTCCCGGTGTGGCTGGGCGGCATCGCGCTCGCGCTGACACTCGTCGCGGCGGAGCTGTCGTACCGGCTTCTCGAGACGCCGGTGCGGCGCTACGGTTTCCGCGGGTCGATCGTCCGGGTGAGCCGCCGCCTGCTCGGCTCGCCCGCGGCACGTGTGCGCGCGATCGCCGGGGTGACGATGGGTGTGCTGCTGCTCGGCGGAACCTCGGCCGCGATCGCCGCAGCGCCGGACGACTCGTCGGCGCAGTACGCCGTCCGGGCCGGGCTGCAGGCGCTCGACGCGGCCGGGGCTCCGGGGACTGGCGAGCCGGCGGGGCCGGTGGGCCCTTCGGCGCCGGCGGTGTCCGCGGATGACGCGATGCCGGTGCCCTCCCCCACTCCGGTCACGGGCGACCAGATCACCGCGGTGGGCGACTCGGTGATGCTCGCCTCCGGTGCGGGGCTGCTCGAGCGGTTCCCCGGGATCGCCGTGGATGCGGCGGTGTCGCGGTCCACGTGGGCAGGTCCCGGCATCCTGCAGGCCCTGTCCGACACCGGCCAGCTGCGGCCGTACGTCGTCGTCGCGCTCGGAACCAACGGGCCGCTGAACGCCGAGGCGATGGAGCAGATGGCACAGATCGTCGGCCCCGACCGCGGCCTCGTGCTCGTGAACGCGTTCGCGCCGCGCGAGTGGATCCCCGGCGTCAACGCGGAACTCGCGGCGTTCGCGGCATCCCGCCCCGGCGTCTTCGTCGCGGACTGGTCGAGCGCGATCGCCGGTCGCACCGAGTTGCTGGCCGGGGATCAGATCCACCCCGGGGATGCCGGCGCCCGCGTCTTCGCCGACACCGTCGCCACCGCGGTGGAGCACGCCGAGCAAGCGCGGGCCAACGCCGCGTACCAGGTCGAGATGCGCGCGTACCGGCGGCTGCACCACAGCGAGGCGCGGGTGCCGGAGTAGCGGGTGGGGCGTGGCTGCGGGTGGCGTGGCTGCGGGTGGGGCGTGGCTGCGGGTGTCGGGTTGCCCGCGCGCGTGGCTTGCGGCCCGCGCTTCGTGGCTCGCCCGCGCTTCGTGGCTCGCCCGCGCCGTGGACCGCCCGCGCTTGGTGGCCGGCCCGCATCCGCTCGCGGCCCGCGCTTCCGCTCCCGGCCCGCGCTTGAGCACTCGCCGCGACACGAAACACGTGCCGCGACGCGGAGCCCCGCCCCGAGCCCCGCGCCCGCGGGTCCCCGCCAGCCCCGTCGCGGCCACGCCCCCGCGCCCATCCCAGCAACGCGCCCGCATCCGCTCCCGGCCCGCGCTTCGGCTCCCGGCCCGCGCTTCGGCTCGCGGCCCGCGCTACGGCTCCCGGCCCGCGCTTGAACACCCGCCGCGACACGAAACACGTGCCGCGACGCTGACGCCTGCCCGAGCCCTATGCCTGCGGCTCCCCGCCAGCCCCGTCGCGGCCACGCCCCCGCGCCCATCCCAGCAACGCGGCCGCATCCGCTCGCGGCCCGTGCATACGCTCGCGGCCCGCGGTTCCGCTCCCGGCCCGCGCTTGAACACCCGCCGCGACACGAAACACGTGCCGCGACGCCGAAGCCTGCCCCGAGCCCCGTGCCCGCGTCGCTCGCGGCGCGCGCTTCGCGTGCCGGCCCGTGTTCAAGTACCCGCCGCGATACGAACTGCATGCCGCGAGCGGTCTGACCGTCGCGGGGCCCCGTGCGTCAAGCCCCACCGCACCTCCGGCCCCGCGCCGGCCCGCGGCCCGCGCCGAGCCTCGCGGCCCACGCTCCCGCTCCCGGCCCACGCCGAGCCTCGCGGCCCACGCTCCCGCTCCCGGCCCGCGCTCCACCTCGCGGCCCACGCTCCCGCTCCCGGCCCGCGCTCCACCTCGTGGCCCGCGGCAAAGGGCCTGCCCGCGACACGAAGCACCCGCCACAACACGAAACACGTGCCGCGACGCCGGCCCACCCGCCCACGAGCCCGAACGAACGCCGGACCCTAGAACCGCCGCACCAGCGCCTGCTGCCGCTGCGTCGGCCGGAACCCCAGCCGCTCGTACAGCCGGTTCGCGCCGGTCTTGCTCGCGGTGTCGACGTCGAGCACGGCCTGCTCGAGCCCGGCAGCCTTCGCCGCCTGAAGCGTCCGCGCGATGACCGCCGGCGCCAGGCCACGGCCGCGGGAGTCCCGCACCACCCCGATCAGATCGATATAGGTATTCGGGGCGCCGAGAGCTGCCCAGTCCTCCTCGTTGACCGACGCCATGCAGAACGCCACGACGCGACCGTCCACGAGCGCGAGGGTCGACAGGTCAGGACGCAGGAACGGTCCGTCCACGAACTGCCCCCACCGTTCCGGCGTGCTGGGCAGGCTCCCCCAGTGGTCGCGGAACGCGTCGTTGCGAGCAGCGAGGACAGCGCCCGAACGGTCGGCCGTGTACGCGATCAGCTCGACCCCGTCCGCGGCTGGCGGCTCCTCGATCGGATCCGCCAGGTCGCGCTGCATCGACGTGAACCAGCGTTCGGTGCGCAGGCCGAGCCGCTCGCCGAGGGTTGCGGCATCCGTGTTGCCCTCATCGACGTATTGGTAGATCGCCGCCTCCGCCGTCGACCCCGTGTCGGCGAGCAGCTCGATCGCGCGCGCGTAGAGCCACCCGATCAGCTCGGTGCCGATGCCCTTGCGACGCCAGTCCGGATGGACCGTGCCCTGCAAGTACGCGTGGAGCTCGGCATCCTGAGTCGGGTGCACCATCGCCCACCCCATCGCCACGACCGCACCGTCGGGCGCGATGGCAAGCAGCGTGTCGCGTGCGGCGTCGACGTGCGAGAGCTCGAATATGTCGGCGATCTCCTCGCGCGGCGTCACCCAGGTGGGGTGGTCCACCCGATCGGATGCCGCCACCGCAGCATGCACGGCATCGATGTCGTCCACGGTGGCCGGGCGGAACACGACATCCGGATGCTGCGGCTGGACCGGCGGTGCGGCGTTTAGCCGCTCGGACAGGGGCGGGGTCGCCGACTCACTCACGCCCGCAAGCGTACCCGCCGCGGCGCGGCGCACGGCGCGGGGCGGTCGCGGGGGGGCGGAGTGGCGCGTGCGCTCCGCTGTGATGAGTCGCGACATAGGAGACATCTGAGTCGCGACATAGGAGACATCAAGAAAGAGAGCCCGGCCATCGGCCGGGCTCTCTGAACCGTCCCCGGTTTGATGCCGTTTCCTTTCGAGTCTGGAAGGAAGATGTTGATCATGCCGAAGAGGATTCCGGAGGAGACGAAGCAGCGAGCGATCCGGCTTGTGCTCGATCACCTCGATGAGTACCCGAACCTGACGACTGCGTGCGAGGCGGTTTCGGCGAGGCTCGGGTTCGGGGCTGAGTCGCTGCGCCGCTGGGTGCGGCAGGCGCAGATCGACGGGGGCGAGCGCCAGGGGGTGTCCTCGAGTGAGTCGGAGCGGATGCGTCGGCTCGAGCGGGAGAACCGTGAGTTGCGTGAGGCGAACGCGATTCTGCGGGACGCGGCGGTTTTCTTCGCCGGGGAACTCGACCCCCGACGCCGTTGATCCTCGCGTTCATCGAGGATCAACGCGCCAAAGGCCGCTCGGTCGGGTCGATCTGCAAGGTTCTGCGGGAGCAGGGCGTGCCGGTCGCCGAGCGGACCTATCGGGCATGGAAACGCGCCCAGCCCAGCAACCGGGACCTCGCGGACGCGGTCATCATCGACGCGATCCGAGCCGCCCGGGTGAACGCGAAGGGCGAGCTGACGCCGGAGTCGATGTATGGGCGACGGAAGATGACCGCGCTGCTGCGCCGGCAAGACCTCGCCGTGTCGAAGCGGCAAGTTGACCGACTGATGCGACAGCTGCAGATCAACGGCCTCGTGCGGGGCAAGGGCGTGCGGACCACCATCCCGGACCGTAACGCCGCGAGGGCGCCTGACCTACTGGACCGCGATTTCACCGCCGCCGCGCCGAACCGGCAGTGGGTCGCTGACTTCACGTATGTGCGGACGTGGGCCGGGTTCGTCTATGTGTCGTTCGTGATCGACTGCTACTCGAGGGCGGTCGTCGGCTGGCATGCCGCGACCGTGAAGACGACACCGCTGGTGACCACCGCGCTGCGGATGGGACTGTGGCGCCGTGACCGTGCCGGGCACGGAGTGAAGGACGGGCTGATCCATCACAGCGACGCCGGCTCACAGTTCACGAGCGTGTCGTTCGCCGAGACGCTCGCCCTCGAGGGCATCGCCGCGTCGATCGGATCGATCGGTGACGCATACGACAACGCCCTGGCCGAATCGACCATCGGGCTGTTCAAGAACGAGGCGATCCGCGACGGCTCCCCGTTCCGATCCGGGCCGCTGCGCACGATCGACGACGTCGAATGGGTCACCACCGACTGGGTCGACTGGTACAACGCGAGACGCCTGCACTCGACCATCGGAGACGTCCCGCCCGAAGAGCTCGAGGCCGCGTACTACGCTGACCTCGAAACGCCATCCCATCCGGTGATGGAACCCGCATAGGAGCGGCACAGAACCGGGGACGGTTCACTCTTTCGTTGTTTCGCCAGTAGGTTTTGGCGGGGTTGATGGTGTTGGTCGCGAGGATTTCGCCGGTGTCGAGGTGGATGACGGTGACGGTGTGTTCGTCGGCGATGAGGATGCAGCGTTTGCCGCGGTGGGCGGTGCCGATGCCGAGGTGGTGCATGCGGGCGGCGCGGCGGAAGCTGATCTTCCCGTTGCTGCCGACGTGGTCGTAGCGGATTCGGTAGTGGCCGGCGTCGGGGCGTGTTCCGGCGGGTGTGGCTTTGGGTGAGGCTGTGTAGGCGGACGCGGGGGTGAGGCCGTTTCGGGCGCGGTGCGGGCGGGCGGTGTTGTAGTGGTCGCGGAATGCGTTGAGTTGGGCTTGCAGCTCGGGGATCGTGGTGGCGTGGGGGCGGGCGGTGAGCCAGCGTTTCAGGGTCTGGTGGAATCTTTCGACCTTCCCTTGGGTTTGCGGGTGGTTCGGGGCGCCGTTCTTCTGCACGATGTTCAGCGCGGCGAGGACGTATTCGAACTCGTTGCGTGCGCCGGAGTGGCGGGCGGTGTAGACGCGGCCGTTATCGGTGAGGGTGGAGGCGGGCGGGCCGTAGGCGTCGATGGTGGACAGGAAGGTGTCGACAACGTGTCTGCCGGTGACGGGCTGGTGGGCGGTGCAGCTGAGCAGCATGCGGGAGTGGTCATCGAGCCAGTTCAGGATCTCCACGTCGCTGCCGTCGTGAAGGCGCCAGTGGGTGAAGTCGGACTGCCAGGTCTCGTTGGGTTGGGCGGCTTCGAAGCGGATGTAGGACGATGTGGGTCGCTTGCGTGGCTCTGGGATGATCAGTCCGGCCGTGTGCAGGATCCGGCGGATCGTGGAGATCGATGGTGCGCGCAGTCCTTCCTGGGTGAGGTGCCACGCGATCGTGACGGGGCCGGCGTCGGTCCCGGCCGCGGTCAACGCCTGGCGCAACTGCACGACCCGATCCCTGACCTGATCGGTGGTCGCGTGCGGGCTCGAGCGGCGCCCGAGAGCGCGGCTCGAGCCCGTCGAGTCCGCCGCGCCGGTAGCGGGCAAGGAGCTTGTGCAGATACTGGCGGCTCAGCCCGTACTCGGCAGCCGCCGCGCTCACGCTCAGCTGCCCGGCGACGATCTTCAACACCACGACCCGATGCTTCGACGACATGCCCGAGTGTGTCGCCTATGACCCGACTCACGTGTCGCCGATCACCTGTCGCCTATGTCGTGAACCCACACAGCGCGTGCGCTCCGCACCGCTCGCGGCCCGCGCTTCACCTCGGGGCCCGCACTCCAACACGGGCCGCGACACCGAACGCGTGCCGCGAGCCGCGCGTCGACGAGCCTGCCCCGCCGCACGGCGAGCGGCGCCTCGCGGGCGCCGCACCGATCGCGGCCCGCGTTCGTGAGCGTCGCACGAGCCCCTGCCCGCCGACCGCGAGGGGCGCGACGCGATACCCGCGGTGGACCCGCATCCTCGCGGCCCGCGCTTTACCTCGCGGCCTGCACTCCAACACGGGCCGCGACATTAAACCCATGCCGCGAGCCGCGCGTCGACCCGAGCCTGGCCCGCCGCACAGCGAGCGGCGCCTCGCGGGCGCCGTACCGCTCGCGGCCCGCGCTCCGCCTCGCGGCCCGCGCACCAAGACGGGCCGCGACACCGAACGCGTGCCGCGGCCGTGAGCGTCGCCCGAGCCCCTGCCCGCCGACCGCGAAGAGCACCACGCGATCCCCACGGTGGACCGGCATGCTCGCGGCCCGCGCTCCGCCTCGCGGCCCGCACTCCAACACGCGCCGCGACACCGAACCCATGCCGCGAACCCCGAAGCATCGACCCGAGCCTGGCCCGCCGCACGGCGAGCAGCGCCTCGCGGTCGCGGCAGCGCTGGCGGCCCGCGCTCCGCCTCGCGGCCCACACTCCAACACGCGCCGCGACACCAAACGCACGCCGCGACACGAAACGCATGCCGCGAGCCCCGCGTCCGCCCGCCTGCCGCCCCGGTCACGTGCCACCCCGCCGCCGCGATCGCACGCACCCGGCCGCGAACCACCCCGGCCGAGACCGCCCGGCCGACTCCTCCCCCGCTGCCGCGTTCTCGCTCGACTGCACAGATCCGCCGCAGACACCCATCGCCCTCGGCGCGCGCGCCCATGCTCGAGGCGTGAACCTCTCCGACGACCGCGTCGCGAACGGCGTGAATGTGGCGCAGGCCCGGGGTCGCGGCATCCTGTTCCATGGCGACCTGCTCGAAAGCGGACTGTCGGCGACATCGATCCACGGTCTCGTCGCTCGCGGCGGGCTCGTCCGGCTCCGGCGGGGTGCGTATGCGAGATCGGATGCCGCGGCCGACGCTGACGCTCGACACCGACTGTTCGTGCAGGCGTGCATGGCGCTCGGTGACGCGGAACGCATCGCGTCGCATTGGTCGGCGGCCGCGATGCACATGCTGCCGCTGATCGGCGCATGGCCGTCGAAGCTTCACGTGACCGACCCGGCGGCCGCAGGCGGAAGCAGCTCGGCAAAGGTGATGCGGCACCGAGCCCGGTCCGACGTCGACACCGGCGTGATCGACGGCGTTCGCACCACCAGCCTGTCGCGCACCGTCGTGGACATGTGCCGCGTCCTTCCGTTCGCGTCGGCCGCCGCCATGGTGGACGAAGGGCTGCGCCGCGGATTGACGATCGCCAGGCTGCTGGAAGAGCTCGATCGCGCCCGCGTCAGGTACGGGCACCGCGCCGCCGCGAAGGCCATCGAGTTCGGGGATGCGCGAGCGGCGAACGCCGGCGAATCGCTGTCGCGAGCGAGAATCCACGAGCTGGGCTACGCAGCACCGGACCTGCAGGTGACATTCACGGATCTGCGCGGCCGCCGATCCGACGTCGACTTCTTCTGGACGGGTGTGCGCAAGATCGGCGAGTTCGACGGCATCCATAAGTACACGCGCGGCGAGTACACCAAAGGCCTGCCTCCCGCGGACGTGGTCGTGCGGGAGAAGGAGCGCGAGGACGCGCTTCGGCCGCTGGTCAACTCGTTCGACAGGTGGGTGTGGGACGACGCCATCTCGCTAGGGCGATTCGATCGTTTTCTGCGCGACCGCGGCGCGCCGAGGGCCGTGGGTCGCTGACCGCTTAGCCGTCGGCGCGACTCTCGCTGCCCGCCCTCACGCTCCCGGCACGCCTACGTACACCCGCCGCGAGCGACAAGACGGGCCGCGACAGATCCGCGCCCCTCGCGCGGGGCGCACCGCACCGACCGTCGGTGACTGCAGCAGCGCCGCGCGGCGGCAGGCGGTCGGCGACCGAGGAGGCGCCGCGGCTCTCGCGGCCCGCCCTCGCGCTCCCGGCACGCCTACGAGCACCGGCCGCGAGCGTCAAGACGGGCCGCGACACATCGACACGCACGCACGCACGCACGCACCCCCGCACCCCCGCACCCCACACACCGGATGCCGCGCCCCAACGCAGTGAGACCCGCGTGCCCGAAAGGGCACGCGGGTCTCACTGGCAGAGCTGAAGTGCTAGGCCTTCTCAGCAGCCTCGGCGGTGACCGCGGCTTCTTCGGCGGCTTCGTCGTCCGCGGCGATCTCGACCGCGGCGTCCGCGGCCTCGTCAGCCTCGGCGACCGTCTCGTCGGCCGAAGCCTCGGCGACCGTCTCGTCGGCCGAAGCCGAAGCGTCGTCCGAACCGGCGGCCGAAGCGGCAGCAGCCGTCTTCTTGGCGCTCTTCGGCTTCGGGTTCACCGGCTCGAGGACGAGCTCGATGACAGCCATCGGAGCGTTGTCGCCCTTACGGTTGCCGACCTTCGTGATGCGGGTGTAGCCGCCCTCACGGTCGGCGACCAGCGGTGCGACCTCGGTGAACAGGACGTGCACGACTTCCTTGTCACCGATGACGGACAGCACGCGACGACGCGCGTGCAGGTCGCCGCGCTTGGCGAACGTGACCAGTCGCTCGGCGAACGGACGCAGGCGCTTGGCCTTGGTCTCGGTCGTCTTGATCGACTTGTGCGTGAACAGGGCCGCGGCGAGGTTCGCCAGCATGAGGCGCTCGTGTGCGGGTCCGCCTCCGAGGCGGGGTCCCTTCGTGGGCTTAGGCATTCTTCATTACTCCAGGATCAGATTCGGGGATACCGGGACTCAGACGGTTTCGTCGTCGTAGCCGCCGTAGAAGTGTGCACCGTCGAACCCGGGGACCGAGTCCTTCAGCGTCAGACCGAGCGAGACGAGCTTGTCGCGCACCTCGTCGACCGACTTCTGACCGAAGTTGCGGATGTTCATCAGCTGCGTCTCCGACAGGGCGACGAGCTCGCTGACCGTGTTGATGCCCTCACGCTTGAGGCAGTTGTACGACCGGACCGACAGATCGAGGTCCTCGATCGGCATGGACAGTTCGTTCGACAGGACGGTCTCGACCGGCGCGGGGCCGATCTCGATGCCCTCGGCCTCGACGTTCAGCTCGCGCGCCAGACCGAACAGCTCGGTCAGGGTGCGACCGGCCGAGGCGACGGCGTCACGCGGAGCCATCGAGTTCTTCGTCTCGACGTCCAGCACGAGCTTGTCGAAGTCAGTGCGCTCGCCGGCGCGGGTGGCGTCGACGCGGTAGCTGACCTTCAGCACGGGCGAGTAGATCGAGTCGATGGGGATCTGCCCCGACTCGGCGTACTCGTTGCGGTTCTGGGTCGCCGAGACGTAGCCGCGGCCACGCTCGATCGTGAGCTCGAGCTCGAACTTCGCGGTGTCGTTCAGGGTCGCGATGACCAGCTCGGGGTTGTGGACCTCGACACCGGCCGGAGCCGAGATGTCAGCGGCCGTGACCTCGCCGGCACCCGTCTTGCGCAGGTACGCGGTGATGGGCTCGTCGCGCTCGCTCGAGACGACGAGCTGCTTGATGTTCAGGATGATCTCGGTGACGTCTTCCTTCACACCGGGGATCGTGCTGAATTCGTGCTGGACGCCGTCCAGACGGATGCTGGTGACAGCCGCGCCGGGGATCGACGAGAGCAGGCTGCGACGCAGCGCGTTGCCGATCGTGTAACCGAAACCGGGTTCCAGGGGCTCGATGATGAACCGGCTGCGGAACTCCCCGATCTTCTCCTCGGTCAGTGTCGGACGCTGTGCAATAAGCACTATGTGTTCCTTTCGGCTAAGTGCCCGCTATTTGACACTTGCAGTGATGAGTTGTGTTGAGTTTTTCTCGAGGATGCCGTGAACCACGTGCCCCGGCATCCGTGTCGTGATACGGCCGCTGCGCGGCCTGCTCGACAACCGTTTCGGGCTGGGGAGCAGACCGCGCGCGGCGCGAAGGAATCTCAGACGCGGCGGCGCTTGGGCGGGCGGCAGCCGTTGTGCGCCTGCGGCGTCACATCGTTGATCGAACCCACCTCGAGGCCAGCGGCCTGAAGCGAACGGATGGCGGTCTCGCGGCCGGAGCCGGGACCCTTCACGAAGACATCGACCTTCTTGACGCCGTGCTCCTGAGCCTGGCGGGCAGCCGATTCGGCGGCCAGACCAGCGGCATAGGGAGTCGACTTGCGCGAGCCCTTGAAGCCCACGCCGCCCGAGGAGGCCCAGCTGATGACAGCGCCGGTCGGGTCGGTGATCGAGACGATCGTGTTGTTGAACGTCGACTTGATGTGGGCGTGGCCCAGTGCGATGTTCTTCTTTTCCTTGCGACGCGGCTTGCGCGCGGCGGTCTTAGGTGCAGCCATGTGCGATTCTCCTGAATCCTGATGCGCAGGCGGCGGCCTAGCGCGCCTTCTTCTTGCCGGCGACGGTGCGCTTGGGGCCCTTGCGGGTACGGGCGTTGGTCTTCGTGCGCTGACCGTGCACGGGCAGGCCGCGACGGTGGCGGATGCCCTGGTACGAGCCGATCTCCACCTTGCGGCGGATGTCGGCGGCCACCTCGCGACGGAGGTCACCCTCCACCTTGTAGTTGCCTTCGATGTGGTCGCGGAGCTGGATCAGCTGCTCGTCGGTCAGGTCCTTGACGCGGACGTCCGGGCTGATCTCGGTCGCCGAGAGGATGTCCTTCGACCGGTTGGGGCCTACTCCGTAGATGTAGGTGAGGGCGATCACCACGCGCTTATCGCGCGGGATGTCAACGCCGGCAAGACGTGCCATGCGGTTTCTCCTGGGAGTGTGGTGGAGGTGTGGAGCAGGATCGGTGCCCGGGCCTCCAGCCCGAGGTGTCGCCCCTCACGGGGTTTCTGATCCTGCCTATGTACCCGGTGGTCGAGCAGCCGGCGAAGCCGGCGTATCGAGACCCGGGGGTCCTGCGTATGGAGTTGTGAGGTCTTCGGGAGGTTTCGATACGCGCCGCCTGCGGCAGCGCTACTCAACCTTGACCCGAGTCGCATCAGCGCGGCTTCGCCGCGGTGATCCGACTCGCGTCAACCCTGACGCTGCTTGTGGCGGGGGTTCGACTTGCAGATGACCATGACGACGCCGTGACGGCGGATCACCTTGCAGTGATCGCACATGGGCTTGACGCTGGGACTTACCTTCATGATTTTTCCTGTTCGCTGTCTTCGTACCCGTACGGCGGCGCGGCTCGGTTGGTGAGCCTGTCGACGCGTGGGCCGTTACTTCTCGACCGGTCTAGCGGTAGCGGTAAACGATTCGGCCGCGGGTCAGGTCGTAGGGGCTGAGCTCTACGACCACGCGGTCCTCCGGGATGATGCGGATGTAGTTCTGCCGCATCTTGCCCGAGATCGTGGCGAGGACCTTGTGTCCGTTGCTCAACTCAACGCGGAACATCGCATTGGGAAGCGCCTCGGAGATCACGCCCTCGATCTCGATGACACCGTCTTTCTTCGCCATACACTCGCTAACGCCGTGCAGACTGGTCGGTCTGCGTTTGGGTGGGATTTGGTGCGTGGACACGCCGATGAAGGCGCAACGCACCAAGGATCAATCATACGTGATAAAAGGACCGCTCGGCAACTTCGGACGCCGGATGCCGCACCCGCGGCATCCGCGAACCCCTACTCGAACAGCGTGCCGAGCTGCGCGGGCTGCGGCAGCGTCGAGTTCGCGATCACCGCACCGTTGACGGCGATCGTGGGCGTGCCGATGCCGGCGGCGCCCGGGGCGACCGGCGTCTTCTCGGTCATCGCCGCGACATAGGTCGCGAACTCGCCCTCGTTCACGCAGGAGTCGATCCCGGATACGCCGACGCTCGAGGCGACCTGCAGGATCTGCGCGTCGGTGAGCCCCGCGGTCCCCTCGGCGGGCTGGTTCGCGAACAGCGCCTGCATGAACGGCACCGACAGCTCGGGCTGGGTCAGGGCGACGCAGTACATCGCGTTCGCCGCACGCGTCGAATACTGGGTGCCCTGCGACTGGCGGTCCAGGATCGAGATCGGGTGGATGTTGAGGGTGATCGTGCCGTCGGCGACCAGGGCCTGAATGGCCTCGCCGTAGAGCTGCTCGAATTGATTGCAGACCGGGCACATGAAGTCGATGTAGGTGTCCAGGGTCTGCTCTCCGCTGCCGACCGCGATCGCGCCGGTCTCGGCGTTGACGCTCGGTGCCACCGGGGTGACGGTCGGACCGGCATCCGGCGCGGAATTGTTGTTCAGCTGGATGACGATCACCGAGATGACCACCAGGACCACGACGACGGCAGCGGTCACTCCGATCGCGAACCAGTTCGTCTTGCGCGCGGGAGCAGCCATTGCGTTGTTCCTATCCGATCTCGCGGGGTGTGACTCCGAACGGCGCCAGTCCGGCGGCGCCGCCATCGGGTGCGGTCAGCACCCAGATTCCTCCATCATGCACCGCGACGCTATGTTCCCAGTGGGAGCCGGCGGTGCCGTCCAGGGTCGACACGGTCCAGTCATCGTCCTCGACGAAGGTGGCCTGATCGCCGATGACGACCATCGGCTCGATCGCGACCGCGAGTCCGGGTCGCACCTCGGGGCCGGGGTCGGGGACGCGGTAGTTGAACACCGACGGGGCCTCATGCATCTTGCGGCCGATGCCGTGCCCGACATATTCGCGCAGGATGCCGTAGCCGTGCCCGGACGCGTCGATGTAGTCCTGCACCGCGGTGCCGACCTCGCCGAGGTTGCGGGCGCCGGCCAGCGCCGCGATGCCCGCCCAGAGCGACCCCTCGGTCACCCGCGACAGCTCTTCGCGCGCCGCGACGATCTCGGGCCGCGACGGGTCCGGCACGACGAACGTGATCGCCGAATCGCCGTTCCAGCCGCGGTACTCGGCTCCGGCATCGATCGAGATGATGTCACCGGGCTCGAGCGCACGCCCGGACGGGATGCCGTGCACCACCTGCTCGTTCACCGACGTGCAGATCGTGTGCCGGTATCCGCGCACCATCTGGAAGTTGGACTTCGCGCCTCGCGCGGTGATGACAGCGGATGCCGCGGCATCCAGTTCCAGGGTGGTGACACCCGGCGCGACCAGGGCACGGACGGCATCCAGCGCCGCCGCGGTGATCAGGCCGGGCTCGATCATCGCCTGCAGCTGAGCGGTCGACTTGTAGATCGACCGACGGCCGGGCAGAGACGGAGTCACGAGCGGCGCACGTCAGGCAGCGGCGGAGCGCATCAGGCCGCGCTGCTCGAGCGCGGCGATGACCCGGGCGGTGATCTCATCGAGGGTGCCGACGCCGTCGATCTCGTCGACGACTCCCCGCTCGCGGTAGACGTCGAGGATCGGCGCCGTCTCGCGCTCGTAGATGGCGAGACGGTTCGCGATGATCTGCTCGGTGTCGTCGTTGCGCCCCTGCTCCTGCGCCCGCACCGTGAGTCGCTCGATGCTCTCCTCGCGGGGAACGACGAGCTCGATCACGGCGTCCAGCTCTTCGCCGCGACCGCCGAGGAACTCGTCCAGGTCGCCGACCTGGCCGATGTTGCGCGGGTAGCCGTCCAGCAGGAACCCGTGCGCGGCGTCGGCCTGCGCGAGGCGATCGCGCACCACGGCGGTGGTCAGCTCATCCGGGACGAGGTTTCCCGCCTGGATGATCTCGGTGACCTGCGTGCCCAGCTCCGAACCGCTCGCGATCGCGGCGCGGAACATGTCGCCGGTCGAGATCGCCGGGATGCCGAAGGCTTCGGCGATGCGGACGCCCTGGGTCCCCTTGCCGGAGCCCTGGGGTCCGACGATGAGCAGACGTGCTCCCTGTGCCGCGGTCATCGGAGCAGCCCTTCGTAGTGTCGCTGCTGCAGCTGAGCATCGATCTGCTTGACGGTCTCAAGACCCACGCCGACGATGATCAGGATCGATGCGCCACCGAACGGGAAGTTCTGGTTGGCGCCGACCGCCGCAAGGGCGATCAACGGCAGCAGGGCGATGAAGCCCAGGTACAGCGAGCCCGGCAGGGTGATGCGGGTCAGCACGTAGTCGAGGTACTCGGCGGTCGGACGACCGGCACGGATGCCGGGGATGAAGCCGCCGTACTTCTTCATGTTGTCGGCGACCTCGACCGGGTTGAACGTGATCGCGACGTAGAAGTACGTGAAGCCGACGATGAGCAGGAAGTACACCAGCATGTACAGCGGGCTGTCACCGGTGGTGAGGTACTGCGCGATCCACGCGACCCAGGCCGGTGCTTCCTGACCGACCTGCGGCTGGTTGAACTGCGCGATCAGAGCAGGGATGTACAGCAGCGACGAGGCGAAGATGACGGGCACGACGCCGGCCATGTTCACCTTGATGGGGATGTACGTGTTCGTTCCGCCGTAGGTGCGGCGACCGACCATGCGCTTGGCGTACTGCACCGGGATGCGCCGCTGCGACTGTTCGACGAACACCACCAGCGCGACGACCAGGATGCCGACGGCCAGGACGAGCAGGAACACCTCGAAGCCGCGCGACTGGGCGATGCCCCACATCGAGGCGGGGAAGGCCGCGGCGATCGAGACGAAGATCAGCAGGGACATGCCGTTGCCGATGCCGCGCTCGGTGACCAGCTCGGCGAACCACATGATGAGGCCGGTGCCGGCGGTCATCGTGACGATCATCAGCAGCTGCGCCCACCACACGTCATTGGTGAGGAGCTGCTCGCACTCGGGAACACCGGTGGAACCGAACAGCTGCCCGCTGCGGGCGACCGTGACCAGCGTCGTGGACTGCAGCAGTGCGAGCGCGATCGTGAGGTAGCGCGTGTACTGGGTCAGACGGGACTGACCGGCCGCGCCCTCTTTGTACAGCGTCTCGAAGTGCGGGATCACGACGCGCAGCAGCTGCACGATGATCGTCGCCGTGATGTACGGCATGACGCCGAGGGCGAAGATCGACAGCTGCAGCAGCGCGCCACCGGAGAACAGGTTGACCAGGGACAGCAGTCCCTCGGTGCCCGCGCTCTGCCGGAGGCAGGACTGCACGTTCGGGAAGTCCACGAACGGCGCCGGGATGTGCGCGCCGAAGCGATAGAGGGCGATGATCGCCAGTGTGAATGCGATCTTCCGACGAAGGTCGGGTGTACGGAAGACCCGCGCGATGGCGCTGAACAAAAGGATGCCTCCAGAGGGGATGCCGACGCGCAACGGGGCGCATCAACCTCCAGGGTAACGCAGTGGGGGTCGGAGCTCGCTCCGACCCCCACCGGGTGTGACTACTTGACGGATCCGCCCGCCGCAACGATCTTCTGCTGCGCAGAACCCGAGACCTTGTCGACGGAAACCGTGAGCTTCACGTCGATGTCGCCGGCGCCGAGCACCTTGACCTTCTCGTTCTTGCGAACCGCACCCTTGGCGACCAGGTCGCCGATGGTGACGTCTCCACCCGAGGGGTAGAGCTCGGCCAGCTTCTCGAGGTTGACCACCTGGTACTCCACGCGGAACGGGTTCTTGAACCCGCGCAGCTTGGGAGTGCGCATGTGGAGGGGCATCTGCCCGCCCTCGAAGCCCACGCGCACGGTGTTGCGCGCCCGGGTGCCCTTGGTGCCGCGACCGGCGGTCTTGCCCTTGGAACCCTCACCGCGACCCACGCGGGTCTTTGCGGTGTTGGCGCCGGGGACCGGACGCAGGTGGTGCACCTTCAGCACGCCGGGGCGGGATGCCGCGGCATCCGCCTTCGGCTTGCTCTTGGGGGCAGCCTTCGCAGCCGTGCCTGCCTTGTTGGAGGCGGCCGACTTCGCGGGCGCCTTCTTCTCGGCAGCGGGCTTGTCGGCCTTCGCCGCAGCAGCCTTCCTGGGAGCAGTCGCCTTGGGGGCCTTGGCCTCCGACGCGACGGCGTCCTTCTTCTCAGCCTTGTCTGCCATTAGTCGATCTCCTCAACCTTCACGAGGTGAGCAACGGTCTTGACGTAACCGCGCGTCTGCGCGTCGTCGGGACGGACGACCGAGTCGCCGATCCGCTTCAGACCGAGGCTGCGCAGCGTGTCACGCTGGTTCTGCTTCTCGCTCACCTTGGACTTTGTCTGTGTGACCTTCAGTCGGGCAGCCATCAGACACCTGCCTTCGCGGCCTCAGCGGCCTTGGCCTCGTTGCGGATCAGGATCGCCGGGGCGACCTGGTCGTAGTCGAGTCCACGGCGCGCGGCGACAGCACGCGGCTCTTCGAGCATCTTCAGAGCCTTGACGGTCGCGTGCACGATGTTGATCGTGTTCGACGAGCCGAGCGACTTCGAGAGGACATCGTGGATGCCGGCGCACTCGAGGACGGCGCGAACCGGACCACCGGCGATGACACCGGTACCGGCCGCGGCGGGGCGCAGCAGCACCACACCGGCGGCAGCCTCACCCTGGACGGGGTGCGGGATGGTCAGGCCGACGCGGGGAACGCGGAAGAAGTTGCGCTTGGCCTCTTCGACACCCTTCGAGATCGCGAGGGGAACCTCGCGAGCCTTCCCGTAGCCGACGCCGACGACGCCGTTTCCGTCGCCCACGACCACCAGGGCCGTGAAGCTGAAGCGACGACCGCCCTTGACGACCTTCGAGACGCGGTTGATGGTGACGACGCGCTCCAGGAACTGGCTCTTGTCGGAATCACGCGAACCACGGTCACGCTGGTTGGTGTTGCGCTCGCGGCCACCGCGGCGGGGCTCGCGCTCACGCTCGGGGGCAGCAGCAGCCACAGCCTCGGCCGCAGCGGGCGCCTCGGTCGCGGCGGCAGCGGGCGCCGTCTGATCGGCAGCAACTGCCACTTCGGTCTCCTTGTTATCACTCACAGGTTCAGTCCCCCTTCACGGGCGCCGTCGGCGATCGCCGCGACACGGCCCGCGTAGCGGTTGCCACCGCGGTCGAACACGACGTCCTCGACGCCGGCAGCCTTCGCGCGCTCGGCGACGAGCTCGCCGACCTTGCGGGCCTTGGCGGTCTTGTCACCGTCGAACGCACGCAGGTCCGTTTCGAGGGTGGATGCCGAGGCCACAGTGTGACCCTTCGCGTCGTCGACGACCTGGACGAACACGTGGCGTGCCGAACGGGTCACGACGAGGCGCGGACGCGCCTCGGTGCCGACGATCTTCTTGCGAAGGCGCGTGTGACGACGCGCGCGCGCCTGAGTCTTTGTCTTGACAGCCATGGTCTACTTACCACTCTTTCCGGCCTTGCGCCGGACAACTTCGCCGGCGTAGCGCACACCCTTGCCCTTGTAGGGCTCGGGCTTGCGAATCTTGCGGATGTTCGCAGCCGCCTCGCCGACGGCCTGCTTGTCGATGCCGCTCACGGTGACCTTGTTGTTGCCCTCGACCGTGAACGTGATCCCGGCGGGCGGTTCCACGAGCACAGGGTGCGAGAAGCCGAGTGCGAACTCGATCGAGCCGCCCTTCTGTGCCACGCGGTAACCGGTGCCGACGACTTCGAGGCCCTTTGTGTAGCCCTGGGTCACACCGATGATGTTGTTGCTGATGAGCGTGCGGGTCAGGCCGTGGAGCGAGCGTGATTCACGCTCTTCGTCGGGACGGGTGACGAGCACCTGTCCCTCTTCGACCTTGACCTCGATGGGGCGCGCGACGGTGAGCGCGAGCTCACCCTTCGGGCCCTTGACCGCGACATTCCGACCGTCGACCGTGATGGTCACGTCGGCGGGAATGTCGATCGGAAGACGTCCAATACGCGACATGTCAGATCACCACACGTAGGCGAGGACTTCCCCACCCACGCCCTTCTGCTCAGCCTGGCGGTCCGTGAGGAGACCGGAGGAGGTGGACAGGATGGCGACGCCGAGGCCACCGAGAACCGTGGGGATCTCGGTCGAACGCGCGTAGACACGCAGGCCGGGCTTGGAGACGCGCTTGATGCCGACGATCGACCGCTCGCGGTTCGGGCCGTACTTGAGCGTCAGCGTGAGGGTCTGTCCGACGCGAGCGTCTTCGACGTTCCACTCGCCGATGTAGCCCTCGCGCTTGAGGATCTCGGCGATGTTGGTCTTGAGCTTGGAGCTGGGCAGCGACACGGAATCGTGGTGCGCCGAGTTCGCGTTGCGCAGACGGGTCAGCATGTCTGCGACCGGGTCTGTCATTGTCATGTGTTTGTTTCCTTCGTTCACCAGGTTTCGTACGCCGTTACGCAGCGGCCGACCTGTGGTGTCCCGATGCACCCGCTGTGCGGGCTACTCGATGACCGGGGCCATCGAGCTCGAGGTGGATGGTTTATACCTGTGCGTCCTCGGCCCGGAACGGGAAGCCCAGTCCGCGAAGAAGCTCGCGACCCTCGGCATCCGTCTTCGCAGTGGTCACGACGGTGATGTCGAAACCGCGAACGCGGTCGATCCGGTCCTGGTCGATCTCGTGGAAGACCGACTGCTCCTGCACGCCGAACGTGTAGTTGCCGGTGCCGTCGAACTGCTTCGGCGACAGGCCACGGAAGTCGCGGATGCGGGGCAGCGCCAGCGACACGAGGCGGTCCAGGAACTCCCAGGCGCGGTCACCGCGCAGCGTGACGTGAGCGCCGATGGCCTGGCCCTCACGCAGCTTGAACTGGGCGATCGACTTGCGCGCCTTCGTCACGATCGGCTTCTGACCGGTGATCTTGGTCAGATCGTCGATCGCGCCGTCGATCACCTTGCTGTCGCGAGCTGCCTCGCCGACACCGGTGTTCACGACGACCTTGACGATCCGGGGGATCTGGTTGACGTTGACGTAGCCGAATTCCTTCTGCAGGGAAGGCGCGATCTCGCTGCGGTACTTCTGCTTCAGGCGCGGCTGGATCTTGCCAGCCGGCGCAGCAGTGCTGGTGCTCATCAGAGGTCCTTGCCTGAACTCTTCGCGTAGCGCACGCGGACGGTGCGCTTCACGCCGTCCTTCGTCTGCTCCTCGACCCGGTGACCGACGCGAGTCGGCTTCTTGGTCGAGGGGTCCACGAGTGCGACGTTGGAGATGTGGATGGGCGCCTCGAAGGTCTCGATGCCGCCCGTCTTGGTCCCGCGCTGGGTCTGACCCACGCGGGTGTGCTTGGTGACGTAGTTCACGCCCTGGACGATGACGCGGTTGCGCTCGGCAAGGACCTCGAGGACCTTGCCCTGCTTGCCGCGGTCTCCGCCACGCTCGGGCTTGGCGCCCGTGATGACCTGAACCAGGTCACCCTTCTTGATCTTCGCCATGACTAAATGACCTCCGGTGCGAGCGAGACGATCTTCATGAACTTCTTGTCACGAAGCTCGCGACCGACCGGTCCGAAGATACGGGTGCCGCGGGGCTCCCCGTCGTTCTTCAGGAGGACGGCGGCGTTCTCGTCGAACTTGATGTACGAGCCGTCGGGACGGCGCGTCTCCTTCTTGGTGCGGACGATGACGGCCTTGACCACATCGCCCTTCTTGACGTTGCCGCCGGGGATCGCGTCCTTGACCGTTGCGACGATGGTGTCACCGAGTCCGGCGTAGCGGCGCTTCGAGCCGCCGAGCACGCGGATGGTGAGCAGCTCTTTCGCGCCGGTGTTGTCGGCGACCTTGATGCGGGATTCCTGCTGAATCACTTGTTACTCCTTGGGTTCCAAGCAGGCCGAGGCCTACTTGGCCTTCTCGAGGATCTCGACCAGGCGCCAGCGCTTGGTGGCGCTGAGCGGACGGGTCTCGTTGATGACGACCAGGTCGCCGATGCCGGCGGAGTTCGCCTCGTCGTGAGCCTTGACCTTCGAGGTGCGACGGATGATCTTGCCGTAGAGAGGGTGCTTCACGCGGTCCTCGACCTCGACGACGATCGTCTTGTCCATCTTGTCGCTGACGACGTAGCCGCGGCGGGCCTTGCGGTAGCCACGGGCTTCGGCGTCACGGACGTCACGCTCGGACGACTCGTGTCCCTTGACCTGCACTTCGGCAAGCTCCGGCTCCACGACGGCGACGTCTGCCGCAGCAGCGGTCTTCTTGGGCGCAGCCTTCTTAGGCGCGGCGGGCTTCTTAGTGGTCTCAGCCATTACTCGGCCTCTTCCTTCACGGCCTCGTCGGCGGCGTCCGCCTTCTTGGCCTTCGTCTTCTTAGCCTTCGTCACCGTCTCCACGGGGGCGGGCGTGGCACGGATGCCGAGCTCGCGCTCACGGATGACGGTATAAAGCCGCGCAATGTCGCGCTTGACCGCACGGATGCGGCCGTGGCTGTCGAGCTGGCCGGTGGCCGACTGGAAGCGCAGGTTGAACAGCTCTTCCTTGGCCTTGCGCAGCTCCTCGACGAGGCGCTGGTCTTCGTACGTGTCGAGCTCGCTCGGAGCGAGCTGCTTGGTGCCGATCGCCATTACGCGTCGCCCTCCTCGCGCTTGATGATGCGTGCCTTCAGGGGCAGCTTGTGAATGGCACGGGTCAGTGCTTCGCGAGCGAGTTCCTCGCTGACACCGGCGACCTCGAAGAGGACGCGACCCGGCTTGACGTTCGCGACCCACCACTCCGGCGAACCCTTACCGGAACCCATGCGGGTTTCGGCCGGCTTCTTCGTGAGCGGACGGTCGGGGTAGATGTTGATCCACACCTTCCCGCCGCGCTTGATGTGACGCGTCATGGCGATACGAGCGGACTCGATCTGACGGTTGGTCACGTAAGCGGGCGTGAGGGCCTGGATGCCGTACTCGCCGAAGGACACCTTGGTGCCACCGGACGCCTGACCGGAACGGCCCGGGTGGTGCTGCTTGCGGAACTTGACCTTGCGGGGGATAAGCATCAGGCTGACGCTCCTTCTGCGACGGGGGCGTCGTTGCGCGGTGCACGGCGACGGTCGCCACCACGGTCGTCCCGACCACGGGGCGCCTTCGGTGCGTTGGCCTGCTCGCGAGCGAGTTCCTTGTTGGTGAGATCGCCCTTGTAGATCCAGACCTTCACGCCGATGCGGCCGAAGGTGGTCTTGGCCTCGTAGAAGCCGTAGTCGATGTTCGCGCGCAGCGTGTGCAGGGGCACACGACCTTCGCGGTAGAACTCCGAACGGCTCATCTCGGCGCCGCCGAGGCGGCCGGAGACCTGGATGCGGACACCCTTGGCACCGGCGCGCTGAGCACCCTGCAGACCCTTGCGCATCGCGCGGCGGAACGCCACACGAGCGGAAAGCTGCTCGGCGATGCCCTGCGCGACCAGCTGAGCGTCAGCCTCGGGGTTCTTGACCTCGAGGATGTTCAGCTGGATCTGCTTGCCGGTGAGCTTCTCGAGGTCGGTGCGAATGCGCTCGGCCTCGGCGCCGCGGCGGCCGATCACGATGCCCGGGCGGGCGGTGTGGATGTCGACGCGAACGCGGTCACGCGTGCGCTCGATCTCGATGCTGCTGACGCCGGCACGGTCGAGGTTCGACTGCAGCAGCTTCCGGATCTTGATGTCCTCGGCCACGTAGTCGGCGTAGCGCTGTCCGGGCTTCGTCGAGTCGGAGAACCAGCGCGACACGTGGTCGGTGGTGATGCCGAGGCGGAAGCCGTACGGGTTTACCTTCTGGCCCATTACTTGCTCGCCTTCTTCGTCTTGGTACCCGCGGTTGCCGAGCTTGTCGAAGCGTCGGCCACCTCCGGCGTAGAGAGCACGACCGTGATGTGGCTCGTGCGCTTCTTGATCTGGAACGCGCGACCCTGGGCGCGGGGGCGGAAACGCTTGAGCGTCGTCCCCTCGTCCACGTACGCGTTTGCCACGTACAGGTCCTGCTCGTCCAGGTATTCGGCATCCTTGTCGGCCTTGACCCGAGCGTTCGCGATCGCGGCTGCTACCAGCTTGGCGATCGGCTCGCTCGCGCTCTGCGGCGCGAACTTCAGGATGGCGAGTGCCTCCTGGGCCTGCTTGCCCTTGATGAGGGCGACGACACGACGAGCCTTCTGAGGGGTCACGCGGATGTGTCGCACACGTGCGATTGACTCCACCATTTCTCTACCTCCTCAGTCGCCTAGCGGCGACGGCCTTTCTTGTCGTCCTTCTCGTGGCCGCGGAAGGTGCGGGTGGGCGCGAATTCGCCCAGCTTGTGGCCGACCATGGTCTCGCTCACGAACACAGGGATGTGCTTGCGACCATCGTGGACGGCGATCGTGTGGCCGAGCATGGCCGGCACGATCATCGAACGACGTGACCAGGTCTTGATGACGTTCTTGGTTCCCGCTTCGTTCTGGACGACGACCTTGCGAAGCAAGTGCTCGTCGACGAAGGGGCCCTTCTTAAGACTGCGTGGCATCTTCCTCTACTCCTACTTGCGCTTCTTGCCGACGTTGCGACGACGGACGATGTACTTGTCGCTTTCCTTGTTGGCATGACGCGTGCGGCCTTCTTTCTGGCCCCACGGAGTCACGGGGTGACGTCCACCGGACGTCTTACCCTCACCACCACCATGCGGGTGGTCGACCGGGTTCATTGCGACACCGCGGACGGTCGGGCGGATGCCCTTCCAGCGGTTGCGGCCTGCCTTGCCCCAGTTGATGTTCGACTGCTCGGCGTTGCCGACCTCGCCGATCGTCGCGCGGCAGCGCACGTCGACGTTGCGGATCTCACCCGAGGGGAGACGCAGCTGGGCGTACGGGCCTTCCTTGGCGACCAGACGCACACCGACGCCGGCCGACCGTGCCATCTTCGCGCCGCCGCCGGGGCGGAGCTCGATGGCGTGGATGACCGTACCGGTCGGGATGTTGCGCAGCGGCAGGTTGTTGCCGGGCTTGATGTCCGCGGACGGACCCGACTCGACGACGTCACCCTGCGACAGCTTGTTCGGCGCGATGATGTAGCGCTTCTCGCCGTCTGCATAGTGCAGCAGCGCGATGCGGGCCGTGCGGTTGGGGTCGTACTCGATGTGAGCGACCTTCGCGTCGATGCCGTCCTTGTCGTTGCGACGGAAATCGATCACGCGGTACTGGCGCTTGTGGCCACCGCCGATGTGGCGGGTGGTGATGCGACCCTGGTTGTTGCGGCCACCGGTCTTGGACAGCGGGCGGAGGAGAGACTTCTCGGGCGTCGATCGGGTGATCTCAGCGAAGTCCGCCACCGACGAGCCGCGGCGACCGGGGGTCGTGGGCTTGTACTTGCGAATTGCCATGGTTATGTGTCCTTCGTCCCGACCGTCAGCCGACTGCCGTGAAGATGTCGATGGTTCCCGACTTGAGCGTGACGATCGCGCGCTTGGTGTCCTTGCGCTTGCCGGCGCCGAATTTGGTGCGACGGACCTTGCCGACGCGGTTGATCGTGTTCACCGCGGCGACCTTGACGCCGAAGATCTTCTCGATGGCGAGCTTGATCTCCGTCTTGGTCGCGCGGGGGTCCACGAGGAACGTGTACTTGCCCTCGTCGATGAGCCCGTAGCTCTTCTCCGACACGACCGGCTTGAGGATGATGTCGCGCGGGTCCTTGTTGATCGAGAGCGCCTGGCCGCTATTGCCGTTTGCGCTCACAGCCGTCTGCAGGTCGGTCATGCCGAGACCTCCTCGGTCGCGGGAGCCTTCGCCGCGATGAACGCGTCGTAAGCAGCCTTGGTGAAGACGATGTCGTCGGAGACGAGCACGTCGTAGGCGTTGAGCTGGTCGACCGGCAGCACGTGAACGTACGCGAGGTTGCGAACGCTCTTGACGGTGATCTCGTCGTTGCGGTCGATCACGACGAGGACGCGCTTGGTCTGCGCGACCTCGGCCAGGTACGCCGCGGCGGCCTTCGTCGAGGGCGCACCCTCGATGCCGAACGACTCGATGACGTGCAGACGCTCGCCGCGAGCACGATCGCTGAGCGCACCCAGGAGGGCGGCCGCGATCATCTTCTTGGGCGTGCGCTGCGAGTAATCGCGGGGCTTGGGTCCGTGGACGACGCCACCACCGGTCATGTGCGGCGCGCGGATCGAGCCCTGACGGGCGTTACCGGTGCCCTTCTGCTTGAACGGCTTGCGACCGGCGCCGGAGACCTCACCGCGACGCTTGGTCGAGTGGGTGCCCTGGCGAGCCGCCGCACGCTGTGCGACGACGACCTGGTGGATCAGCGGGATGTTGGTCTTGACGTCGAAGAGCGCGGCGGGCAGCTCGACCGAGCCGGCCTTTTTGCCTTCTGCGCTTCGCACGTCGAGCGCGAGATTCTGGTCAGCCATGGTCTCAGCCCTTCACTGCGTTGCGGACGTAGACGATGCGACCGCGCGCGCCGGGGACGGCGCCCTTGACGAGCAGCAGACCCTTCTCGGCGTCGACGGCGTGCACCGTGAGGTTCAGGACGGTCACGCGCTCGCCACCCATACGGCCGGCCATGCGCATGCCCTTGAAGACGCGGCTCGGGGTCGACGATGCGCCGATCGAGCCGGGCTTGCGGTGGTTGCGGTGCGAACCGTGCGATGCCGAGACGCCCTTGAAGTTGTGACGCTTCATGACACCGGCGAAGCCCTTGCCCTTGCTGGTGCCGACGACGTCGACCAGCTGGCCGGCCGCGAACGTGCCCTCAGCGGTGAGCTCCTGGCCGAGCGTGTAGTCGCCGGCGTCGGCGGTACGCACCTCGGTGAGGTGGCGGCGCGGCGTGACGCCGGCAGCCTCGAAGTGGGCGGTCTGCGGCTGGTTGACCTTGCGCGGGTCGATCTGGCCGTAGGCGATCTGGATCGCGTTGTAGCCGTCACGCTCGGGGGTGCGAACCTGGGTGACCACGTTCGGGGCGAGCTCGATGACGGTGACGGGAATGAGCTTGCCATTCTCGTTCCACACCTGGGTCATGCCGAGCTTGGTGCCCAGCATCCCCTTGGAAATCTTTGAGTTGATGTCTGCCATGGCGAGTCCTAGAGCTTGATCTCGATGTTGACGTCAGCCGGCAGGTCAAGGCGCATCAGCGAGTCGACGGCCTTGGGCGTCGGGTCGATGATGTCGATCAGACGCTTGTGGGTGCGCATTTCGAAGTGCTCGCGGCTGTCCTTGTACTTGTGCGGCGACCGGATGACGGCGATGACGTTCTTCTCGGTCGGAAGGGGCACGGGGCCCACGACGGTCGCGCCAGCACGGGTCACGGTGTCGACGATCTTGCGGGCCGACGAATCGAGGCCGGCGTGATCGTACGACTTCAGGCGAATGCGGATCTTCTGTCCCGCCATTGTCTGCTCTCTCTCTTTCCGCGTCTTACGTTCCCGGGATCCGGGCCGCATTGGACGCACGGGGACGTGGGATGGGTCATCCCTCGTCCTTGGCACTTCGCTCACCGCGTCTCCGCGGTAAGGCTTGCACCACTGTTCTGCTGTCAAACCGGAGGCTTTCGTCCCCGGCTCCCCCACCCGCGCTGCGCACGCAAGGCACGCCCCGTTGCCGGGATGCTGGTGTTGGAAGTGTTGCTCTGCTGCCTGCGGCCTAGGACCCTGCGCGTGTGCGCCGCCTATGCACTGCCCTGGCAGTGATCCGGGGCACGCGAGCGGCCGCCGGAATGTGGAACCTCACTATTCTACGTGCAGCCCGGGCGTGTCGCAAACTCGGGCGTGTCGTGGGTGTGTCGGGGCCTCGCGCCCGCCGTCGCCCGGCTGCCGAGAGTGCATATCCCTGCCGTCGAGAGTGCCGGTCCCGGCTGCCGAGAGTGCATGTCCCTGCCGCCGAGAGTGCATGTCCCTGCTGCCGAGAGTGCCGGTCCCGGTTGCCCAGGGTGCGCGTCTCCGCCGCCGAGGGTGCGGGCCACCGCCGCCGAAAGTGCACGTCCCCGCCCCCAAGGTGCCGGTCCAGGTTATCGAGCGTGCACGTCCCCGCCGCCGAAAGTGCTCGACGCGGCTACGGCCGATACCCGCGCGGCCAACCCTGCGTGATGAGAGCGTCCAGGAGCGTCTCGCAGTCGTCGAGCTGCGGCATCCCCCAGTTCATGCCGATCCATCCCGTCGCGTTTTCGATCGCGGCACGCCGCGCAGCCTGATCGCGCACCACCTGCGCCGGTGTGCGCCCGCGCGTGAACTCCGGGTCCACGAGCTTGACGGCGCCGTCGAACTCACCGAACCGACGCAGCCGCGGCCATGCGAAGTCGAGGTACGTCCGGCCCAGATCCGTCAGCACCTCCCGCTGCAACTGTGCCGCCGGCATCCCGAGCTCCCACATGCGGTACCGGCTGACGCTCTCGCCCGGCAGCTGCGCGCGACCGTCGGCGAGTTCGGCCAGCAGGCGCGCCCGACGGATGCCGCGCGCGCCCGGATTCGCGAAGATCCGGCGCCACACGAGTGCACGGAAGCCGTCACTGGCATCCGCATCGATCGTGTGCGATTCGTCGTCCCAGGCAACGCGACGAAGCGCTGCATCGAAAGCGGCGAGTCCGCCCTCGGCAGGCAGCACGCGGATGACGTCGTACACCGTGCGATCCAGGGCGGTGACGAGCAGTCCGTCGAGCATCACGACGTCCTCATCGGACAGGGGGATGCCGTGACGCACCACGTCCCCGCGAGACTTGGCGGGGTTTTCGCCGGGATCGATGACGTGCGCGCGGGTGTCACGACTGCCGAAGACGGGCACGCGCCAGAGTGCGGCCGCCGTGATGTGCGAATACACCGGTGCCCGCCGGGCACTCGCCGCCACGGCATGCGCGCGCAGCCGCTGGCGTCCTTCCACGTGCTGCGCCGCCCATTCCTCCGCGTTCACGTGGATGCCGCGGCGAAGCCTCGTGAACCCCACCGTGGGTGCGGGGTCGAGCTGCGTTGACCTGACGAGGGCGTCGTCGATGGATGCCATGGGTCCAGGCTGGCGGCCGCGGGTCTGCGCGCGGCGCCGGTACGCCGATATGGAGGAGTAACCCGTCGGGAGCGGCGCCTGGGGAGGAGGAGCTCGGGCGGGGCGCGGCTGTTCAGCGTCGGAGGACTCTCGGCGATCGGCGTGGGTACTCTCGGCGGGCGGGAGGTGCACCCTCGGGGCTGAGGTGGGCACTCTCGGCAGCCGGGGCGTGCACCCTCGGGGCTGGGGCGGGCACTCTCGGCGGCCGGGATGTGCACCCTCGGGGCTGAGGTGGGCACTCTCGGCGGCCGAGCCGGGACGCGAAAGGGCCCGGGACGCCGAGCATCCCGGGCCCCCGAAACAGCTACTTCTCGTTGCCGACGGCCTTGTCGATGTTGTCGCGGACACCGTCGACGTGCTGGTCGACGGTGTCAGGGGCGACCTTCTTGACGAAGTCTGCGGCGGCGTTCAGCGCGTTGTCGCTGATGTCCTCCGCCTGGTCGGACTTGAGCGCCTCGCCGATCTTGTCCTTGTTCTGCTCGAGGAATTCCTTGCCCTGGTTCACCACGTCGTCGATACCCATTGCGCACTCCTTCGTCGCCCGAGTGGGCGCTCACTCCCATTGAAGGTGGGCAACGGGGTCTCCGTCAAACGGTCAAGGCGCCCGGCATCCACTGTTCGAGCGCTCGTCAGCCGAGCGACGCAGCACCCTCGGCAACCGGGACCTGCACCCTCGCCAGCCGGGACACGCACCCTCGGCAGCCGGGACATGCACCCTCGGCAGCCGGGACATGCACTCTCGACAACCGAGCCGAGCCGCGCCGAGCCGCACCGCGAAGGCCCCGGGGTCACGGCTTCCCGGCGCTACGAGACCGGCGACGGCGCGCGGGTCGACCGGACCACCAGACGTACAGGCCGAGCGTGAGCGCCGCCGCCGCGAGGATCAGCGTCCACCACGGAAACCCGGGGATATCGGGGGTCTGCCCCGCCTGCGCGACCTCGGCGGGCGGTGTCGGCAGGATGCGCTCGCCCGTCACCAGGATCCGATGGCTGTTGATGCCCAGCGGCGTGCAGGTCACCAGCGTGACGAGGTCCTCGCCCACCAGCGGGTAGAGCGTCTCGGTCTCGCTGGGGGCGACCACCTGCGTGCTGATGACCCGGTAGGTCAGGACGTCGCCGAACACTTCGATCGAGAAGAGGTCCCCCTCGTCGACCTGGTCGAGATTCGTGAACAGCGTCGAGGACGCCAGCCCGCGGTGGGCGGTGAGCACCGCGTGCGTGTCCTCGCCACCGACCGGCAGCGCCGTGCCCTCCAGGTGCCCGACGCCGCGCTGCAGCACGGCCTCCGATACGCCGTGGTAGATCGGCAGATCGACGCCGATCGAGGGAACGCGCAGGCGGGCCATCAAGCCCTGATCGTCGGCCGAGAGCAGCGAGGAGTAGTCGTTGTCGACGGCCGCGCCGTCGACAACGGGCAGCCTCTCACCCGCGGCCACGGACGCCCCGCCGACCAGGTCCGTGTTGTACGCGTGCGCGCGTTCGATCTCGCCCGCGACACCCTCGGGGCCCAGGACCTCGACCTCGGTCGAGTACTCGTCGATCATGCGCGACTGCTCGTACTGCGAGAACCATCCCGCCACGGAGGGATACATCAGGATCAGGATGCCGAGAAGGCAGACGACGGCGATGGCGAGCGGGAGTACCGGAAGCCGCCACCGCGGACGCAGCGCCCGCTCCGCTCGTCGCGAGGACGGCGTCGACGAGTCGGCAGCAGCAGGGGCGATCAGTGTCACGGGTACTCCGGGCGGACGTGGAACAGCGTGGTGCCGTGGCGAGGGAGGCGGTGCGGCCTCCCCCGCCACGGGGTCGGGGGCCGTGGCGGGGAAGCCGGCAGACCTCTCCCGTTCCGGAATGGAGACCGGAACGGGAGAGGCGGTGCGGCCGCCCCGCCACGGGTTTTGGGGGAACGGCGATCGGCTAGGGGGGCCGACCACCGGGGGGTCAGGCGCGGACGGCGGCGGCCTTGCGCCGGGCGATCACGAAGGCGGCTCCGACGGCGACGAGCACGAGCGCTCCACCACCCGTCGCGAACATCAGCGGGCCGTTGCCACCGGTGAGCGGCAGGGCGTACGCCGGAACCTGCGAGTTGTGCACCTTCACGACCTGCGCGCCGGCGATGTCGCCCGTCTTGACGGTCACCTTGGTCGGTGCGGCGGTCGCGGTGTATCCCACCGGCGCCTGGGTCTCGACGATCCAGTAGTCGGTGCCGCTCACGCCGGCCTTCAGACCGGGAACCACGATCATGCCGTCCTCCGGCGACGTGAAGGTCGCCTTGCCGTCGACCACGACGGCATCCGACTTCGCGATCGCATCGGCCTCGCTCGTGAAGATCTGGAACTGCGCACCCTTCAGCGCGGTCTTCTCGCCGGTGTACTTGAAGATCTTCAGCGCACCCCAGTACGTGACCGCGTCGGCCTTCACTGTCGCGTCGTTGACGTACAGCGTGGCGGAGTTCTCGATGGAGCCGTCTTCGATCGACTTCACGGTGGTCACGATCTTCAGCTGCACGGTTCCGCCGGCGGCGGCTTCGAGCTTGTCCAGGCCTGACGCCGTCGCGACGACCTTCACCTCGCCGGCCGAGCCCGCGGTCGGCGCCGTCAACACGTAGTCGGCGGGGTCGCGCGGCACGGACGTGCCGTCGGCCGTCTTGGCCGTGACCGTCGCGGAGACGTAACCGAGGCGCGCGTCCAGCGTGTCGACGATGTCGTACTTCGTCAGCTGGCCATCCGCTGCCAGGTTCGGGATGTCTCCGGTCACGGTCCACGCGACCTCCTGGCCGAGGCCGAACGCGGTGCTGTCATCGACGGACTTGGACACTCCGGTCACGGAGTTCTTCGGGTACACGTGGATGTCGTAGAGCCACTTACCGGCGTTCGGCAGCGGCACCGACACCAGGAAGGGCGGCGAGGTGACGGCGATCGGGTTGCCGCCGGCGCCGGTCTCGGTGACGAGGTAGACCCCGAGGCCGAGGCTCGGGAAGGCCAGGGTGCCGTCCGCGGCGGTGGCGCCCGCCGACACGGCAGTCGTCGCGAACGTCGTGGTGCCGTCCGTCACCTTGCCGGCAACCACCGTGAGCTTCTCGGCGAGGGTCCAGCCGGCGTTCGTGGCGAGATCGACGGCGTCGACCTTCGCGATGCTGAACGTGACGCCCTCCAGCGGCTGCAAGCCCTTGAGCTGTTCGGGCGTCAAGGCCGTGCCGTCGTGCGGCAGCGTGGTCGGCTGGGCCGGCTGCTGATATTTGTGGATGGTGACCGAGCCGGTCGCCTTCGGGTCGATGTTCGGCCCGTCCGTCGCGGATGCGGGTCCGCCGATGGTCACGGCGCCGAGCGTCGCGATCGCGACCACTCCGACCGCTGCTACGAGCCGTCCGAGACGGCCCTTCGATGTATTCGTCATGTGTGTCAGTTCTCCCCAGAGTCAGACATGGATGGATGAAACGGTGCCGGTGATTTCGGGTGTGAAACGGCTGCACCAAGCCGTGGTCGTGGGCTGCGCGCCCGCTCAGATCCGTCGCATCGCGACGATTCGTCGGGCGTGCCAGGCGGCGAGGATCCCTGCCAGGAGCAGGGCGATCACCCCGCCGAAGAGGAAGGCATCGGTACTGGTCCCGCCGGTGAGGGGCAGGACTACGGCGGGCACCTTGTCGTTGACGAAGCGGTACGTCGCCGTCGCCCCGGGACTGAGCGTCACTCGATCCGACGACACCTCCAGCCAGCTGCCGTCCGGCTGCAGCTGCTGGATCGCGAGCTGGCGGTAGGCGATGGTTCCGGGTCCGCCGGTGAGCGCCTCCGAGATCACGTACTCCGTGGCCGGCTTGACCTCGAACGTGTTCGCGACGGACGCCGTCTCTGCGCCGAGCGCGGACTTGGCGGTGAGCGCACCGGGCGCCGGCGTCGCGGACAGTGTCCAATCGCCGGGATTCATCGACGGATCCTCGACGTGCTTGAGCAGGACCAGCTGGGCGGTGGCGTTGACGACCGTGCAGGTGACGTTCGCGCCCAGCGGCACGATGACCTTGCCATCCGTCACCGGAACCGCCGCCGACCCCGCGGCGCAACTCCACGCGCCGTCCTGGACGTACTCGGCGGGACCGCCGCTCTCCGCGAGTGCGTAGACGATGCCCGCCGTGACCGGCGCGGTCACGGACCCTGCGGAGGTGTACTTCCCCGTCGGTCCCTGCAGAGCCGGGCTTGCCACGGGCTTGGTCGCGGTGAGGGTCCAGCTGCTCGTCGGCGCTGCCCCGAACGAGACCTTCTTCACCAGGCTCAGGGTCGAGGCGCAGGTGACCGTGTTGGTCAGCGTGTAGCTGTTCGCACCGAGCTGCAGCGTCACCTCGGAAGGGACATCGCCCGCGACGGTCTTGCCGTTGGCCATCGTGAGCTTCTTCGAGGTCAGCGTGCACCCGGGCAGCTTCTGCGCGTCGATGGAGACCGTCTCGGAGATCGCGACCTTCTGCGACTGCGTGAAGCCGCTGTAGACGGTCCCCCACACGCGGTCCGTGCCGGCAACGGATGCTGTCGCCGTGAGTCCCTGCGGCAGCGCGGCGTCGCCGGGCTGCGCGGGCTCCCGGTAGGTGCCGGTGACAGCCCCCGTCGAGTCCTTGATCGTCCAGACCTTGTCGACGACCACGGTCGCGCCCTTCGGCGTCTCGGCGTTCACGACAGTGCACACGACGTTGTCGCCGGATGCGAGCGACGTCAGAGTGAAGGTCAGATCGTTCGGGATGCCGGACACCGCCACGCCGTTCTTCAGGCAGGTCACGCTCTCGAGCACCCACCCCGTCTTCTGCGTTTCGGTGACCGTCACACTCGCGGTCTGACCGGCGGCCGTGAACGAGATGCGCCATGGGGCCGGAAGGAGCCCGTTCGCTCCGGTGACCTGGACGTCCGTGGGCGACAGAGTGCCCGCGCCGGTCTTGACGGGTGTGAAGCGCCACCCGGATCCGTCGGTGAGCGCGCCGCCGGCGGCCGCCCGCTGCTGCTTGTGGATCTGAACGGTCGCTTCACAGGTCAGCGAGGAAGCGAGGCTGGCCAGCTGTGTGGAAACCACGGCCCAGTTGTTCGTGATCGCGTAGTCCGCTGCGCCGATCGCCACGCCCCCGGGCGTCCACGCGGTCCTGCCCGTGACGGCTTCGAGGTTCTGCGGCAGTGCCGCGTCGATGTAGTCCCCGACGCCGAAGGCGAGCATCTGGGTCCCCTGGCTCTTCACGAGGTTCGCGGAGAGGATCGCGGCTTCGAGCCTGATGAGGTTCGTCCACGAGCCGCCGTCGCTCTCCTGGCTGGAGCGCGTGGGGTTGCCATCGGTAAGGACGACGGCGAGGTCGTACCCCTGACCCTTGATCTGGGCGATGCCGGCATCCCAGTTGGTGTAATCGTTGGTGCCGACCGCGATGCCGTTGATCTTGTCGGTGAAGTCCTTCTTGAGGTTCGCGCCGGTCACCAGGGTGGGCGCTGTCACGACATCCGCACCGTTGCCGAACTTGTAGACGCCGAGCGTCACGTCCTTGTTCGCGAACTGCGTGGCGAAGGCGACCGAGGCAGCCTTGGCGCCCTTGATGCCCTCGTTGTTGTTGTAGGTCATCGACGTGGAGGTGTCGACGATCAGCGCCACCTTCAGCCCCGGCGTGCACGTCGACTGGTGGCGCGGGTTGTTCACCGTCGTGATCATGTCGCCGCTGTTGTGCGTCCAGCGGTTGGCGGTTGCCACGGTGGCGCTGAGCGGGAGCTGCGGGTTGCCGACGCGGGAATCCTTCGGCATCCCTGCCACACCGGTGCCGGGCAACTGGTATGCGGTCTGAGAAGCGACGATCTTCGGCGTGCGGAACGCGTACGGGGTCGCCGCGAACTTGTTGACGCCCGTGTTCGTGTTGTCGCCGGTGATCAGGTATTGGCTGAGGAATGACTGCGAGCCGGCCGCGCCGTTGGACATGACCCAGTACTGCTTGCCCAGCGCGGTTCCCTGAATGCTGAAGTTGCAGTCTCCGCCCGCGTCGGTGGTGCAGGTCGCCCAGGCTGCCGTGATCGGATCGCCAGGGTAGCTGTTGGTGGAGCTGACCGTCACGTCGGTGTGCAGGCGCAGCTGCACGCCCGCCGTGGGCGAGGTGGTCGTCGTGGTCCCGGAGGCGGTCCGCAGCGCGCGGAGGTTCACGGTGATCGCGGCCTGTCCCTGCGGGATGGTCGGCGCGGCGAGCAGCGACATGCCGTCCGACTCTGCGTCCGCCATGGACCGGGAACCGACGGCGTCATCGCCGGCATCCGACTCCGGCTGTTCGGGGTCCACCGACTCTGCGATCTCATCCGACGGCGAGGCCGGCACGCCGTCCTCGGCCGGGGCGACGTCGACCGGCGGCGACGCGACCGGCGCGGGCGTCTGGTCGACGCCCGCCGACTCGACGGGCTCCGGCAACTGCTCTACGACCGCGGGTGCGGTCGGGGCGGGCGTTGCCGCATCCAGCCCCGCGGCGATCGCAGGAACAACGCCGGCGATCACCAGAATCCCCACGACGGACGCCGCAGCCGTTCCGAGAACGGCGCGGCGCCCGTGCAGGCGGCGACGAAGTTTCTGGCGCAAGACCTTGCGCGAGGCACCACGAACGTCGGTATGCATATACTCCCCCAGAGAGCGTGCAACAGCACTGCGCGGACCCAGACTGAAGCCTCTCGGGTAGAGGCACAGCTCCGCACAGGGGCGTTCACCAGCGGCCCAGTCCTGCTCGATCCTTCGGGTGGTCCGAGCAGGTCCGCTTTATGTGATCACTAACTACAAACTATGACACCGTCATAGTTTGTCTCCACTAATTCGCCCGAATAGATCCTTAGGAACTCCTGAAGTCCCAGAAGTCCCTTGTGCTTTCCTTCGGAAATCGTCTTTGACGTGGGGAAATCCGAAACTGTCGCGCATTCCGGGTCATATGCACAGGGAACTTCTCGTCTTCGGGCACGCAAAAGGCCCCCGGGAAATCCCGGGGGCCTTTCGAAAAGCGAGTGCTACTTGAGGATCTTCACGACCGTGCCGGCGCCGACGGTGCGGCCACCCTCACGGATCGCGTAGCCGAGGCCCTCTTCCATGGCGATGGGCTGGATCAGCTCAACGGTCATGTCCGTGGTGTCGCCGGGCATGACCATCTCGGTGCCCTCGGGCAGCGTGATGACGCCGGTGACGTCCGTGGTGCGGAAGTAGAACTGCGGGCGGTAGTTCGTGAAGAACGGGTTGTGACGGCCGCCCTCCTCCTTGGACAGGATGTACGCCGTGCCCTCGAAGTTGGTGTGCGGGGTGACCGAACCGGGCTTGACGACAACCTGGCCGCGCTCGACGTCGTCACGCTTGGTGCCGCGAAGAAGCAGACCACAGTTCTCGCCGGCCCACGCCTCGTCGAGCTGCTTGTGGAACATCTCGATACCGGTGACGATCGTCTTCTGCGTCGGGCGCAGACCCACGATCTCGACCTCGGAGTTGATCGCGAGGGTGCCGCGCTCGGCGCGACCCGTCACGACCGTGCCACGGCCGGTGATGGTGAAGACGTCCTCGATGGGCATGAGGAACGGCTTGTCCTTGTCACGCACCGGGTCGGGGATGGAAGCGTCGACGGCCTCCATGAGCTCGACGATCTTCTCGACCCACTCGGCGTCGCCCTCGAGCGCCTTCAGACCCGAGACGCGGACAACGGGAGCGTTGTCGCCATCGAAGTCCTGGCTCGAGAGAAGCTCGCGAACCTCGAGCTCGACGAGCTCCAGGATCTCCTCGTCATCGACCATGTCGCTCTTGTTCAGGGCGACGAGCAGGTACGGCACGCCGACCTGCTTGGCCAGAAGCACGTGCTCGCGCGTCTGAGCCATGGGGCCGTCGGTCGCCGCGACCACGAGGATCGCGCCGTCCATCTGGGCAGCACCGGTGATCATGTTCTTGATGTAGTCAGCGTGACCCGGGGCGTCGACGTGCGCGTAGTGGCGCTTCGGCGTCTCGTACTCGACGTGCGAGATGTTGATCGTGATGCCGCGCTGACGCTCCTCGGGAGCAGAGTCAATGGACGCGAAGTCGCGCTGCACGTTGGTGGCCGACGGGTACTTGTCGGCGAGCACCTTCGAGATCGCTGCGGTGAGCGTGGTCTTGCCGTGGTCGACGTGACCGATGGTTCCGATGTTTACGTGCGGCTTGGTCCGCTCGAACTTGGCCTTAGCCACTAGGTCCTCCTCAGGACGTTCATGTAGAGGGTCCGGGCGCTGGTTTGCGACCGGTGCTCTACGGGGATTGATTCCTACATTAGTAGAGAGGTAGGGGGTGAAACTGTGTATCTCGCGACAGCGGCTGCGCCGCCCGGTTGTCCAGTGGCGGCGAAGCCACCTATCGAGACACGGTAACCGATATGCAGTTGTGGTGCGGATGCCGGGAACTCTCGCCCCCGGCATCCTGAGGGCTACTCGCCCTTGTTCTTCTGGACGATCTCTTCGGCCACGGCCTTGGGGACCTCGGCGTAGCTGTCGAACTCCATCGAGTAGACGGCGCGACCCGAAGTCTTCGAGCGCAGGTCACCGATGTAGCCGAACATCTCCGACAGCGGCACCAGAGCCCGGACGACCTTGACGCCCTGGGCGTCCTCCATCGACTGGATCTGGCCGCGACGCGAGTTCAGGTCGCCGATGACATCGCCCATGTACTCCTCGGGCGTGCGCACCTCGACGCCCATGATGGGCTCGAGGATGACGGGGTTGGCCTTGCGTGCGGCCTCCTTGAATCCCATCGATCCGGCGATCTTGAACGCCATCTCGGACGAGTCGACGTCGTGCGCCGCGCCGTCGAGCAGGATCGCCTTGACGCCGACCATCGGGTAGCCCGCGAGGACTCCGACGTTCATGGCGTCCTGGAAGCCCTGGTTGATCGAGGGGATGTACTCGCGCGGGATGCGCCCACCGGTGACCTTGTTGTCGAACTCGTAGGTCTCCTCGGCAGTCAGGTCGAGGGGCTCGATCGCGAACTGGATCTTCGCGAACTGACCCGAACCACCGGTCTGCTTCTTGTGGGTGTAGTCGTGACGCTCGACAGCCTTCTTGATCGTCTCGCGGTACGCGACCTGGGGCTTGCCGACGTTCGCCTCGACGCGGAATTCGCGCTTCATGCGGTCGACCAGGATGTCCAGGTGCAGCTCGCCCATGCCCTTGATGACGGTCTGACCGGTGTCGGAGTTCTGCTCGACGCGGAACGTCGGGTCCTCCTCCGCGAGCTTCTGGATCGCGAGACCCAGCTTCTCCTGGTCAGCCTTGGTCTTGGGCTCGATCGCGACCTCGATGACCGGCTCGGGGAACGTCATCGACTCGAGCACGACCTGGTGCTGCGAATCGGAGAGCGTGTCGCCCGTGGTCGTGTCCTTGAGGCCGATGACCGCGTAGATGTGCCCGGCGGTGACGGAGTCGACCGGGTTCTCCTTGTTGGCGTACATCTGGAAGATCTTCCCGATGCGCTCCTTCTTGGACTTCGTCGAGTTGACGATCTGTCCGCCCGAATCCAGGTGACCGGAGTACACGCGGATGTAGGTGAGACGGCCGAAGAAGGGGTGCGTCACGATCTTGAACGCCAGAGCAGTGAAGGGCTCGTCGCGGTCGGCGTGGCGCTCGATGACGATCTCTTCGTTCTTCGGGTCGTGCGCCTCGATGGCGGGCACGTCCAGCGGCGACGGGAGGTAGTCCACGACCGCGTCCAGCATCGGCTGCACGCCGCGGTTCTTGAACGCCGAGCCGCACAGCACCGGGTAGATCTCCGAGGTGACGGTCATCTTGCGGATGGCGCCCTTGATCTCGGCAACAGTCAGGCCCTCGCCGCCGAAGTGCTTCTCCAGAAGCACCTCATCGGACTCGGCGACCGTCTCCAGCAGCATCTCGCGGTACTTGGCGACCACGTCGGCCATGTCGGCCGGGATCTCCTGGACGTCGTACTTGGCACCCATGGTGACATCGCCCTTGGAGTCGCCCGCCCAGACCAGCGCGCGCATCTCAACCAGGTCGACGACGCCGATGAAGTCGCTCTCGGCACCGATCGGCAGCTGGATGACCAGCGGCCGGGCCTTGAGCTTGTTGATGATCGTGTCGACCGTGAAGTAGAAGTCGGCGCCCAGCTTGTCCATCTTGTTGACGAAGCAGATGCGCGGGACGTCGTACTTGTCGGCCTGACGCCATACCGTCTCGGACTGGGGCTCGACGCCCTCCTTGCCGTCGAAGACGGCGACGGCGCCATCGAGGACGCGCAGTGAGCGCTCGACCTCGACCGTGAAGTCGACGTGGCCGGGCGTGTCGATGATGTTGATCTGGTTGCTGTCCCAGAAGCACGTCACAGCAGCGGAGGTGATCGTGATGCCACGCTCCTGCTCCTGCTCCATCCAGTCGGTCGTCGAGGCGCCGTCGTGCGTCTCGCCGATCTTGTGGTTGGTTCCCGTGTAGAACAGGATGCGCTCGGTGGTCGTCGTCTTGCCGGCATCGATGTGGGCCATGATGCCGATGTTGCGGACCTTGGTCAGGTCGGTGAGCACGTCTTGTGCCACGGGGTGTGTCCTTATCTATTTCGGTGATCGTGTTTCGATACGCGGCTCTCGCCGCTGCTCAACAACCGATGAATCATGTTGACGTACCGAGATCGGATGTCGCGGGGTGTCGGGCGGGGCGGAACCCGCCTCGCCCGACACCGGCTGGGTTCACCAGCGGTAGTGCGCGAAGGCGCGGTTCGACTCGGCCATCTTGTGGGTGTCTTCGCGGCGCTTGACCGCGGCACCCAGGCCGTTCGAGGCATCCAGGATCTCGTTCTGGAGGCGCTCGGTCATCGTCTTCTCACGACGACCCTTTGCGTAGCTGACAAGCCAGCGCAGCGCCAGCGTGTTGGCGCGGTGAGGCTTGACCTCGACCGGCACCTGGTAGGTCGATCCACCGACGCGGCGGCTCTTGACCTCGAGGGTCGGGCGCACGTTGTCGAGCGCCTTCTTGAGCGTGGCGACGGCGTCCTGGCCGTTCTTGTCCTCGACGCCCTTCAGGGCGGTGTAGACGATCGACTCGGCGAGCGACTTCTTGCCGTCAACGAGGATCTTGTTGACGAGCTGGCTGACGATCGGTGCGCCGTATACCGGGTCGTTGACGACGGGGCGCTTCTGGGCTGGTCCCTTGCGAGGCATGGTGCTTAACCCTTCTTCGCGCCGTAGCGGCTGCGAGCCTGCTTACGGTTCTTGACGGCCTGGGTGTCCAGGGCGCCGCGGACGATCTTGTAGCGGACACCCGGAAGGTCCTTGACACGACCACCACGCACCAGAACGAGCGAGTGCTCCTGCAGGTTGTGGCCTTCGCCGGGGATGTACGCGGTGACCTCGGTGCCGTTGCGGAGCTTGACACGGGCGACCTTGCGCATCGCCGAGTTGGGCTTCTTGGGCGTGGTCGTGTACACGCGGGTGCAGACGCCCGCCTGCTGGGGGTTCGACTTCAGGGCGGGGGCCTTGGTCTTTACGACCTTGGGCGTCCGTCCCTTGCGAACCAACTGCTGAATGGTTGGCACGTTCTCTCCTTGTTGTGCTGCACGGTGACAGCGTCGTGGTCTCCCCTCGCATTCCACCGATCGTTGCGATCCGTGTCATCCGAGGCTCACGCGGACCCACCGGCGCGGCAGAAGAACTGACGCGATTGTGTGGTGGGTATGCCGTGGGGGCCGCCTGTTCGCAGGCATTTCCCTGAGATGTGGCGCCGACTCCCTCGTCCCGCGCCGAGGCACAGCACAAGGAGCGCACGAGCGCACACCCAACCAATGATACGCGCTTTATGGGGAAGCGGTCAAACGGGCGTCCCCTCAGGGCATGAGCGCGAGGGCGACGAGCGACGCGGCTGCGGCCACGCCGACAGCGGATGCCGAGACCACCACGATCAGCGCGGTCCGGCGCGCCCGCTGCCGGTGACGCCGCGCGGTTGCGGTGCCATCCGCCGGGGTCTGCGGCGCGTGCAGGGGCGGAGCGGTGCGGGACGCGAAGACCGGATCGGCCGTGCGGGCCCCGTAGACGGCGTCGGTGGCCGCGACGCCCGGGGCGGAGGCGGCGCGCCCGGGTCGGACCGGTGCTGCGGGCGCGTCGTGCGGAGGACGGGGCAGCGGCGGAACCCGGGGCTGCATCGCGGCGTGCTCCCGCGCGGCACGGCGGCGGGACTCGCGCCGCGCGACGATGGTCGAACCATCGGTCTGCTCGATCTCGGATTCGGGGTCGACGTATGTCGCGCGGTGGCGGACGGGGTGAATCTCGTCGCTGTGCGCGTCGGCGCTCAGGGGGTCGATGGGCTCGGTGAGGGACGAGGGCGGGTCGGCGGCACCCGCCGGGTCGGCGCCGTCCTGCGGATCGGCGCGTTCGGCGGCTCCCGCGCCGGAGACCGGAGCGGCGTCGGGTTCGCGGTCGGCCGCCGGAACTCCGCGGAGGACGCCCCCCGCCGAGCGACGCACGCGGATCGTGTCTTCGTCGGGGAGGTCCGTCATCTGTCGTTCCGTTGCAGACGGACTTCGGCGTCGCCGAGGTAGAACCGCTCACCCGCCTCGATCTCCACGCCGGGGGTGGCCTCCACCTCGGTGCCCATCAGCGTCGCGAACAGGACGCCGTTGGTCGACCCGAGGTCGGTGACGTACCAGCGGTCCGCGCGCAGCTCGAGGCGCGCGTGGGTCTTGGACACGGTGCCGTCGTCGATCGATATCAGCTGCGCGGTGGGGTACGCCTCGTCGCGGACCGGCTTGCGCCCGAGGATGATGACCTCAGCGGTGAGGGCGACCGGCGCGCCCGAGGGCGGGATCAGCGACCACGCCGTACGCCGTCGCCGGGTGAGGATCGTGTGGTCCATCGCGTCCTCCTCGGTCTCGACCATCGCATGCTGCGCGGAGACGGCAGCCGCGGCCGGCCTCGGGGTGCCGGCATCCGGAGCCCCGACGACCGCCGATACCTGCCCCGAGGTCTCCGAGATCGCGTCAGGATCGCTCAGCGGGGAACGGGCCGGCGCCCACGGTTCCTCCTCGGCGGGGACCGCCGGGGGCGCGGGCAGCCTGGTGACCGGCGGCGCGGGGGGCGGCGGGCCGGGCGGGCGGGCGCTGTCTGCTGCGGGACGCGTCGGCACCGCCGAGATGGGAGCGGGCGCCTCGGGCTCGGCCGCGGTGACGTCGCCGGTCAGCTCGCTGATCGCGCCGAGGTCGAAACCGCCCCAGTGACCGGTGTTCGCGGACTGCGGGCCGTAGACGCCGCGTCCGGGGATCGGCTCGGTCTCGAAGACCGGCGGCTCGTCACCGGCGAACTCCGCCGGGCCCGGCAGCGGCGGCTGGACCAGGGGGCGCACGGGAGGAGCATCCTCGGCTCGCGGCGAATCGAACGAGGCCGGCTCGAACGAGGGCGCCTCGGCGGCGGCCGGCTCGGCAACGCGTGGCTCGGCAGCGCGTGGCTCCGCAGCGCGTGGCTCCGGTGACGCCGACGGCAGCGGAGGCGTGGGAGGGATGCGGGGCGACGGCGACCAGCCGCCGGCGGGATCCATCGCCGCACCGTGCGGGTTGTTCGGCGCGGCCCGGGCCACGTACTCCGCACCGGCGATCGGAAGAGCGCGGGCCGGTCCCCCACCGGATGACACCGGGGTACCAGCGCGCCTCGGCCCGGCGGCGGGCTCGGCCCCCAGCCACCGGTCCGGGCCGAAGCCGAGGATCGACGCCCACAGCGGCAGCAGCAGCGCGGCGACCACCGTCATGCCGGCGCCGTGCCCGAACGCGACGTTGATGCGATAGCAGGCCACGATCAGCAGCGCCCAGAGCACCACCCAGCCGGCGATCGGAATGAGCACGAGCAGGTAGAGCCAACCGGACAGTCCCCCGAGCTGAAGCAGCACCACCTGGTTGAGGATCGGCACCCAGCCCTTCCACGACTCCTCCCCGGCCTTGCGGAACACAGCCGACAGCGCGAGTGCGGTCCACAGGTACAGCACGACCAGCAGCAGGAACGTCATCAGCCCGAGGGCGACGCCGGTGGAGTCATCGATGGGAGTCATGGCGATGTGCGCGGGCGACGAAACCCGGCGCTTCCCCTCTCTGCGAAGCGCGGCCGGGCGCCGGGGGGCGCCAGGTTACGGACGAACGATCTCAACGATACGGTCGCGAGGATGCGGCGCCAGACGCCGCGCTCGCGCAGCAGGACGTCGCGCTCCTCCTCGACCGAGCGCCAGAACACCTCTGCCTCCTGCGCGGTCGTCGCCGCACCCGAGAACACGGCGTGGTCGGCATCCACCGCCAATCGACTCCCCGCAGGGGTTCCGAACAGGTCGGCGAGCTCGCTGCGGGTGAGCACCGGAGTCGACTCGCGACCGGAATCGACGGCGGCATCCACGTATTCCTCCCAGCCGCCGGTGATCCGCGCCGCCGGATCACCCTGCGTGCGACGGGTGCGGCGGCGAGCAGCCTTGGCCGCGGCGATCACGACGAACGGACCGACGACGAGCGCGAGCAGGAGAAGAGCGATGCCGGTGATCCGCAGCGTCGGCCACAGCCAGGCGAGGTCCATGGCAACCGCCTCCTCGACGCGATCATCGGCGCCGGAGTCCTCCTGGACCGGGTCGGGGGGCACGACGTCTTCGACGGCGTCGGGTCGCACCTCGGTGACGTTCTCGGGGTTGCGCTGCTCGGTCACGTCCAGGCTCGGGGACTGGGCGAACTGCGGCGTGACATCCACCGGAACCCAGTCGCCGGCGGCGGACTGGACTTCGGTCCAGGCGGCGAGGTCCACTGCGCGGCAGACCCCGGCAGCGCAGGTGGGCAGGCTCGGGTCCGCCGAGGCCAGTCGCGCGCCGACGACCACGCGGGACGGGAAGCCGAGTTCGCGGGCGATCAGCGCGACGGCCGTCGCGAACTGCTCGTCGTCGCCGACGGCGGCCACGAAATTCTCGGATGCCGCGGCCCGCCGATCGCTCTCCCGCTCGAGGAGGCGCCCGAACAGCGCATCCACCCGGGCGAGGGAGTGCCCCGACGCGCTCGGCTGGAACGTGTATCCGGGCAGCGACTGCATCCATACCGGGGTCTCGTCGCCCGTGGAGAGCGCATGACTGAGGTAGCCGCGCTCGCGCAGCAGGGACACCAGCCCGGCCAGCGCCGCTCCATCCGAACCGGTGATGTGCCGCTCGACCCACGTGCGCAGATTCTGCGGGGCGTCGACTCCGTCGCCGACCGCGCCCGGCGCCTTGATCGAGACGAGGTCCGCCGCCACGGGCTCGACCACGGTGATCCGATAGGCATCGCCCGGCGCGAGACCGCCTCCGGCCGTCTGCACCCCGGCGCCGGCGTCGGCACGGTAGTAGAACCGGTCGGCGAGGGATGCCGCCCGCGGCCCCGCGAACTCGACGGACCGCAGCCGGCCGAGTGTCGGCATCCAGATCCCGTCCAGCCCCTGGATGGCGACCTCGACGTCCATCGCGCGCCCGCGGCCCGCGTCGCGAGTGGCGGGGACGCGAACGAAGCGGGCCGAGTCGAGCGCCCCGGCGCCGCCACTGCGGTAGATCTCGCCGTCGTAGCTGTCCAGCGTCGCCAGCCGCACGCGATCGGGCAGCGCGCCGTCGGCGGTGACGGTGAACAGCACGTCCTCGGCCCGCGCGTCATCGAACAGGGCGCGGTACTCGGCGAGCGGGCTGATCGCGGACGAGATCGCGATCTCCGGTCCGACGCTGGAGCGGAGCACCTCGCGCTCGGTGCCGCGCGCGGCGTAGGGGACCACGATCGCAGCCGCCAGCACGGCCACCGCGACCATCCCGGCCCCGAGCGCGATCCGGCGCTGATCGGCACCGGAAGGCCGGCGGGAGATTCGCACGCCGCTGGATGCCGCGGCCCGCCGCAGCGCCCGGATCCGCTCGTCGCGGCTCCGCCAGGTGAGCCACAGCAGGCACGTGAGCAGCCCGGCGATCCCGACGGCCGTCTCCACCGGAGCGGCGAGGGTCACAGGCCCCAGCCGGAGCGGGGCGCTGACCGTCGTGCGGCCGAAGAACAGCCCGAACGAGATCATGCCGAGCGCCACCGGAACGGCCGCGTACGCGACACGGTCGGCCCGCCAGGCCAGCAGCAGCCCGACGCACGTCCCGACGAGCACGACCAGGAGTGCGGGCACCAGCAGGTTGCGGTAGGCGCCCACCGGCAGATCGACGGTGACGAGGTCCTTCCACGCGAGCAGCGCTCCGGATGCCACCTCGCCGAGACCGCGCAGCGCCGAGAGCGGGTCGGTGAGTCGGGATGGCACGGCCAAGGGCACGCCCAGCACGAAGAACGCGATCACGAGCGCAGCGGTCACCCGCCACCCGCCCCACGCACGTCGCCAAGCGAGCGCCGCGATCGCCGCGCCGACGGACGCGCCGACAGCCACCAGCAGCAGGAACGCGCCGTCGCGGTAGATCGGCCAGGCGGCCACGGCCGAGATCCCCGCCACGGCGCCGACGAACAGCGACCCGGCGATGATCCTCGGCACCGGCCGGGGACCGTCCGGCGTCGGCCGGGCGGATGCGGTGACGGGAATGCTGCCGGTCATGAGCTCGCCCCCCGCCGCAGGAGTCCGGACAGGTCGTTGAGCGTCCCGACGGTCAGGACGGTCAGGCCAGAAAGCGACCGCATCCGCGGGTGCGCGCGCTCGTCGCAGATCACCGCGACCACCGCCGTGTCGGCCGGGAACCCGAGCGCGGCCTGGCGCAGACGCTCCAGGCTCACCGCGGATCCGACCAGGATGAACGCGATCGAGAGCCGCTCGTTCGCCTCCGCCGCGAGCCGGCACACCTCCGCGATCGACATGGTGTTCTCGATCATCTCCACGGTGCTGAAGCCGTCCAGCAGCGTGCGCCGCGATGCGGCCGGGATGTGCCGGATCGCGCGCAGCCGCCCGCGCACCACGCGCGGGATCTCGGTGCCGGTGACGATGTCCACCTCGCGCGCGTCGTGGACCGCGCGCAAGCCCAGCGAGGCGGCGCAGCTGACGGCCAGCTCGAACTCGTCGGGGTCCGCGAACTCCGCCTCGGCGGCCGACAGCACCACCGCCATGCGCGAACGTCGCGACTCCTCGTACTGGCGCACCATGAGCTGTCCGGTCTTGGCCGTGGACTTCCAGTGGATCTGGCGGCGCGAATCCCCCGGCGCGTACTCGCGGATCGCGTGGAAGGACATGTCGGCATCCACCAGGCGCCGCGTCGGGTTGCCCTCCAGATCGCGGATCAGGCCGGCGCTGGTGGACGGGACGCTCGTGGTGCGCGGGTGCACGTACAGCTCGTGCACGTCCTCGAACGCGTGCTCGCGGCGCAGCAGTCCGAGCGGATCGGTGCGGACCGTCGTGGCCGGACCGACGATGACGATCCCGCGTCGCAGCGCGGGGATCTGCAGCGGCTGCGACACGGCATGCCCGGGCCGCAGGAGCGGAACGCCGAACTCCACCAGTCCCGCACCCACCGGAATGTCGAGGCGTCCGGGCAGCGCGGCGCGCTGACCGTCGTTGCGCACCACGATCTGTCCGGTGACCGAGTCACCGGCGACCACGCGTTCGTGCGCCAGGACGAGGTCGACGTCGTACGAGCGGGCGCCGAAGAGGAAGGGCACGGCCATCGCGACCAGAGCGAGGGCGATCGCACCCGCGACCATCGCCTCCACCCACCCGAACAGGATCCCGACACCGAGTCCCGCCGTGGCGACGACGCCCACGAGAACCCCTGCCGGGCGCACGGTGCGTCCGGTCCACTGGACCGCGGCCCGCAGCGCGGCGACGGCGTCGCGCGAGAAGCGCGTCCACCACACCACCACGCGCACCACCCGGCGCCCGCCGGCGGCGGAGGTGACCTGGGTGCTGGTCGTCCCGCCGGGCGCGCCGGCGGACGCGGCCGGTCCGGAGGAGGCCGAGGTGCGGGTCACGCGGGAGTCGGTCAGGCTCATACGGCCTCGCGGCGACTGGGGGGTGCGACATCCAGCAGAACCTGACCGACCACGGCCTCCTGTGTGACGCCGTCGAACTCGGCCTCGGCCTGCAGGATGAGCCGGTGCGAGAGGACCGAGACGGCGAGCGCCTTCACGTCGTCGGGGGTGACGTAGGTGCGCCCCTGCGAGATGGCGCGCGAGCGCGACGCCTTCGTGAGCGCCAGTGCGCCGCGGATGCTGACGCCCAGGCGCACCTCGTCGGCCGAGCGGGTGCCGTCCACCAGGCGCGCGATGTAGTCCAGGACGAGCGCGTCCACGTACACCGCGGCGGCCAGATCCGCCATGCCGGCCAGCGCTTGCGGGGTCAGGACGGGGGCCAGCTCGGCGGTGGGCACGGCCGCGCCGTCCAGGATGCGGACGGTCGCGGCGTGATCGGGATAGCCGAGCGACGTGCGCATCATGAACCGGTCCAGCTGCGCCTCGGGCAGCCGGTAGGTGCCCGCCTGCTCCACGGGGTTCTGCGTGGCCAGCACCAGGAACGGGACGCCGACCTGACGCGAGATGCCGTCGATGGTGACCTTTCCCTCTTCCATGACTTCCAGCAGCGCCGACTGCGTCTTCGGGCTCGCCCGGTTGATCTCGTCGGCGAGGACGATGTTGGCGAAGACCGGCCCCGCGTGGAACTCGAAGGTGCCGGTCTTCTGGTCGTAGACCGTGATGCCGGTGATGTCGCCGGGCAGCAGGTCGGGCGTGAACTGGATGCGCGTGTTGGTGCCCTGCACCGACTGGGCCATCGCGCGGGCGAGCGAGGTCTTGCCGGTGCCGGGCACGTCCTCCAGCAGGACGTGCCCGTCGCTGAGCATCGCGGTCAGGACCAGTTCGACGACACGGCGCTTGCCCAGGACGGCACGCTCGACGTTGTCGGCGATCTGCGTGAACGTCTGCGCGAACCAGGTCGCCTGCTCCTGCGTGATGGTCATGTGACGAGGTCCTCTATCGATGGGGTCTGGGAGTGATTCGGTCGGGGGGTCAGGGTGCCGGCGGCAGGGGGAGATTGGGAACACACGATGCTGAGAGCGTCGCGGTCGCGGGCGAGAGGCCCCAGCCCTGGGCACCCCAGTCCACCGTCACCGCGATGCCTTCCACGCGCACGGCGCCGACGGGAACGGACCACGTGTCGATCGTGTGCGGCAGCACCGCCCCGAGCGCGTCGAGGTAGCGCAGACCCGCACTGCCGAAGGAGATCGCCGCCCTGCCGCCCGCGGCATCCGCCGACGAATCACCGACGGTGACCAGGTCCGAGCCGCCCACGCACGTCTGCACGCCCCACGTCGCCTGCACCTGGTAGGGCGCGCTGCCGGCCCGCGGAGTCACCGGCGCCCATGGTGTCGCCGTGCCCCACCGCTCGTGGACGTATCGGACCTGGATGCCCGGGTCGCTGCCGATCGCGGAGCTCGGCAGACCGGAGAACTCCACGACGTTGCGGTTCGGGATGCGCTCGTCCGAGGTGGGCTGGTTGCGGATGAGCCAGACCGCGCGGCCGTCCGAGACGTCCGGTGCCGCATCGACGGCGAACGTGTACCCGGTCGGGGCGGCGCCGCTCTGCTCGGCACGTGCCGTCGCGGTCGCCGTGGCGCGTCCGTAGCGGTCGCCGTCGAACCACGACTCGGCGCACATCGTGAACGAGTACTCCTCGCCGTCGGTCAGACCCGGGAACGACGCGGTCGCGCCGGCATCCGTCGCCGTGCAGGACTGTCCCTCGCGGACGATGCCCAGGCGCAGCGTCGAGCCGTCGCCGCCGGAGACCGCGGCCGCCTGCGCGGTCACGGTGGACGTCCCGTCGGCCTCCGCCCGCGAGCTGAGGGAGAGTGCCAGCCCGGTGGGCGCGCCGATTCCGTTGCCCCACGCCGTCGCGGACGCACCGGAGGGGGCGCCGCCCGTGCCCGGAGGCAGATCGAAGCGCGAGAACGGCGTGACCGTGATCGGACTCGACGTGTTCGAGCCGACGCGGTACTGGCGGATCTGAACGCTCGTATCGCGGCGACCGATCGACACCTGCACCGTCTCGCCGGCGGGACTGGAGATCTGCAGCGTGCCGGTCTTGTCCGGGTCGATGCCGTCGATCTGCAGCGAGACGACACCCCCGTCGCCGTTGGTGATCACCGGGCGCACCTGGATCTGGCTCGGCGGGACGGGCGAGTCGTACGCCCAGGCGACGACCCGGACACCGGCCCGCGAGGTCCCGACGCTGTTGCGCGCGTACGCCTCGTACTCGCGACGCTCGCCGTTGGGCGCCGCGATGGGCGGGCACGTGCCGTCAGCGCTGCACTGGGCCACCTCGGCGCCGTTCGAGCGGATCACGAAGCCGTTGAGTCCGGGGTAGGCCAGGCGCGCCTCGCCGGGGTCGACGCGCAGCGTCAGCGTGCCGTCCGAGAACCCGGTCTGGGAGACGCTCGCCGGCGCCTTCGGGTACCCCTGCAGGTCGAGCAGGATCTGACCGTCGCGCTCACCGTTGGTGCGCCGGCCCTGCGCGTCCTGCACCGAGAACGACGCGGAGCAGGTGGCTCCCGGGGCGTCGGGCGACCAGGATGCCACCACCGAGGTGGGCGAGGCCACCCGGAAGCTGACTCCTGCGCACGCACCGGTGGCGCGGGCATCGATCACCGTGAGCGGCGTGCGCGGCAGCGGGTTGACCTCGCCGCTGGCCCCGATGACCGTGATCGTGCACGACGAGCCGGCGGCCTGCGAGCACTGCTGCGTCGTGGACCCGCCCTGCGGCAGGGTGGACGGCGCGGCACCGACGCGCAGGATCAGCCGGACCGGGGCGACCGCGGCGTGACTGCTCACCGAGACGACGGCCGCCTCTTCGGATCCGGGGACGGCCCGGTCGGCACCGACCACCGTGACGGTCGAGCCGTTCAGCGACACGTCGAACGTCGAGCCGGCGTAATCGAGCGCGTATTGGATGCCGCTCCAGTCCTCGCGCAGCTGCCAGGTGGTCATGTTGCGCAGGTCGAAGGTGGCCGTCTCGCCCGGACCGACGGTCATCGATCCGGCACGCAGCTCGGGCTGCGGATCGAGCGCGCGGACGATGATCGGAACGGACAGGTACGTCCAGTCCGTCTGCCCGGCGATCCGCACGGGCACCCGGCAGGCATCCGACCACGGCGCGCCGGCGCCCGCGTCGTATCGCACGTTCGTGCCGGACGCGACGGCGCACGCCGCCTCTGCGCGGGCTCCCGAGGGACGCAGGTCCTCACCGAGCTCGAGGGTGCTGCCCCGCGGGGCGGCCACGAGCGCGGCCATGTCGAAGGTGACCGAGTCGAGCTCGTCGACTTCGGGGGATGCCGCGTTGGCACGCAGCGCGAGCGAGCGATCCTCATCGCCGGGGACGCGGAGGAAGGCGTACGTCGTCACCTCTCCGTCCGGTCCCTGACCGGTCACGGCGAACGGGATGACCTGCGTGGTCTCGGGCAGCGCACCGCGCAACTCCCGGCCGTCGACGGTGACGTTCGGCGGGGAACCCCACAGGCTCAGTGTGAGATCGTCGACGTCCCCGCCGGACCACGTGGCCTGGCCGGAGAGCACGTCCACCCCCGAGCGGAAGTCCTCGCGCGTCTCGGCGGTGAGCACGGTGTCATCGACCATCGGGTAGTTCGGCACGCTCTCACGCACGACCTGGACGACGATGAGCCCGCGGCCGGTGTTGCCCGAGCTGGATTCGACGTCGTAGAGGAAGGACATGGTGCCCGGCTGGGTGCCCGCGGCGATGACGACCGTCTCCTTTCCCACCGAGCTCACCCGGTCATCGAGGCGGTCGTATTCGGGGTTGCGCTCACCGTCGTTCAATGTCGCGGGGACGTCGGGCCGGACACCGGTCACCTCGAGGCTGCCCATGGTGGGGTCCACGTCGTTCGCGAGCGGGCTGACCCGGATGGTGCTGGTCGCGCCGGCTTGCACCTGGACGTAGTCGGTGAAGGTGACCGGGCTGGGATTGGCCGTGCTGTCGAGCACGCCGAGCCGCACGATCCCCTCGCCCGCTCCCCCGAACGCGTCCACGACGCGATAGCGGAAGGTCACCTGGCCGCTGGCTCCCGCGACGCTCGAGTAGACGATGGACTCGCCGTCCGCCGCGATGGTGGCGGACCCGGTGTCGGGCTGGCTGACGATGCGGTCAAGGCTCACGACGTCCCCGTCGGGGTCCATGCCGAAGTCATCGAAGTGGATGACGGTGGACTCCCCGCTCAGGACGCGTCCTTCGAGGGTCTTCGGCAGCGGCGCCCGGTTGGCCTCGTCCGGCAGGACCTTGATGCGTACGGTGGCGTCGTCGACGAGTGCCGGTGCGCCCGTCGTGGACACGCGGTACGAGACCGTGTAGTCGCCGCGCACGGGCGGAGCCAGATAGCGCAGGACATCGCCTCCTGCGAATGCGAGCGCGTCCGGGCTGGACGAGGTGATCGATGCGGGATCGAGCGTGGGCCGCCCGCCGGCCGGGGCCACGTCGTTCTCCAGGACCGGGATGTCGATCTGCGCACCGGCGCGCACGACCACCGTGTCGTCCACGGCGATGGGCGCCAGCGCCGGCGCCGGCGGAAGCAGGAACACGGTCGCCTGCCCCGTCACCTGCGCTCCCTGGTCTTCGGTGCCGTCGCTGATCGTGTAGGTCACGGTGCCGAGGCGGCCGGCCGCACCGGACGCTGTCGACCCGGACACGCGCAGGAAGTTCTGACCGACCGCGTCCACCGACAACGTGGCGCCGTCGTCGGCGCGTCCGACCACGTCGCTGAGCAGCAGCACCCTGCGGGTCGGATTCGACACCGCCAGCAAGACGTCCAGCGTCGCGTCCTCCTGCGGGTGCACGAACGCCACGACCGGAGAGGTCGCCAGCTGCGGCGGCGCGTCGGCGGGCAGGATCGTGATCCGTGCGGTGCCGGTCTCCGACGTCGTGCCGTCGGTGACGGTGAACCCGACCAGGAACGTCCCGGGGGTGCGGGCGGTGAAATCGAAGGATGCCGAGCCGCCGACGACGGTCGCCGTCGCCTCCGCTTCATCGAGCACGCGCACCGAGTCGAGCGAGATCGCTCCGGTGGTGCCGGTCACGTGCGGCGCGACATCCACGGTGAGACCCGCGTCGATGGTGTCGACGACCGCGAAGGATTGGACGGTCAGTGCCGGTTCCGGTGACACCCGCACCAGCAGGGGCCGCGTGGTGGCCTGCCCCGCGGTGTCCGCCACCGTGACGTTCAGCTCGATGAGCTCCTCGCCCACCCCGCCAGCGTCGCTGTGCTGATAGACCACGTCGCCGCCGGGCGTGGCGGCCACGGCACCCACGCCCGAGCGGTTCTCGACGGACAGCAGCAGCAGGGGGTCGCCGTCCGGGTCGACCCATCCCGGCAGCACCGGCACCGTGACCGTGCCGCCCCGGGCCACCTCGGGTGTCGGCCAGGGCACGAGACAGCCCTCGACCCCGCACCACTGCGGCGCCGCATCGCCCTCCGAGACGGTGAGCGTGACGGTCGTGGACGGGGAGAGCAGGCCGTTCTCGCTGGTGCCGTCCGATACCGCGTACGTGAACTGCGCGCTGCCGCTCGCCGCCGGCGCGACACTGACCGTCAGACGCTGCGAGTCGTCGGTGATGGACACGGTGCCGAATCCGGGGTCCAGCCCGGTGACCGACGTGGGATCGATGCTGAGCACGTCCTCGTTGGGGTCGTGATCGTTCATCAGCACGGGGAGGGTGACCAGGCTCCCCGCCCGCACACCGAAGGTGTCCGGCACCGCGACGGGCGGCTTCGGATCGAGCACGACCGTGAGCTGCTCGTCGCTGGGAGCGGCATCCGGGTCCGTGCGCTCATCCAGCGACCAGTCCTGGCTGGACGCGACGAGATCCCCGTCGGGGACCGTCCACACCCAGCCGGACCGCGTCTCGTTCAGGATGATCGCGTCATCGCTCGCGACGAAGGCGGGTCGCCGCGAGTCGGACAACTCGTCGTCGCCGTATTCCAGGACGGACTCGCCGGTGCGCGAGTTCCACAGCACGCCCCCGCCGCTCTGCGGGAGCCACGCGGCGAACACCTCGCCGGCGTGCACCACGGGTCGGGCGGGGGCGCCCAGAACGCTGCCCTCCGCTCCCGTCTCGATGGTCGTCGCGGACCCGTCCACGGGAACCCGCAGCAGCATCGAGTCGTCGGCGAGGTAGACGGCCGTGCCGGCCGGGTCGGGTTGGCCGAGGATCACAGAACCGGTGATGGGAGCCGGGATCGCGGCATCCGCTCCGTCGATCCACACGTCGCCGTCGCTGGTGTCCACGACCACCCAGGCGTCGCCCGCGGCCGTGATCGCCGGGGTCGTGATGCCCTCCGGGTCCAGCGGGTCGCGTGCTTTCACCTCGGCCGCGACGGTGTCGTACTCCAGCACCGTGCCGTCGGCCAGGGAATAGCTGAACAGGATGCCGCGTCCATCGATCACGATCGCGTCGGAGGTGTACTGCGGCCCGCCCCCGTCGTCGGAGGGGAACGTCACCTGCGTGGCATCCCCCGTGGAGAGCCGTCCCACGTGGACGGCGCCCGAGTCGGTCCGGTAGGCGACGAAGTCGTCGGAGATCGCGACGTCCACCGTGCCCGGGGGCGTGGGCGGCGATGCGCGCACCGCATCCTCGTCGAGGTCGGCGGGCAGCGCGGAGTCGATCCGGGTGAGCTTGCTGAAGCTGTCCGAGAACAGGTACGCACCGTCCGCCGTCTGGGCCACCTGACTGGGATTGCTGATGCTGCGCACCGTGTCCAGCTCGCCGATGGCGGTGTTCACCCGGGCGTACCTGCGGCCATCGCCGGTCTGCAGCGCCCACACCGACGTGTCGGTCTTCTCCGTCTGCCGGGCGTCCAGACCGGGCCAGACGACGCTGACCCCGGCGACGAGAGCGACAGCGGCCGCTGCGGCCGCCAGCCCTGCTGCGGTCCGGCGCTGCATCACAGCGTTCCCGTCATCAGCAGCGCCGCCAGGATCCCGCCGACCACGACCACCGCGCCCCCCACGACGACGGCGACCCTGGGCATCGGGCGGCGGGGGCGATCGGGGGCGGAGAAGTCGGTGTCCTCATCGCGCGCGAGCTGCGCCACGCCGGTGCCGGGCCGCGTCTTGCGCTGCTCGTCGCGCTCGATGCGACTGCGGGCGGGGCCACGCAGCGCGGAGTCGGAGAAATCCACGGAAGCGGATGCCGGAGACCAGGCCTCGGTGGCGATCTCGAGCTGTGTCGGCGAGATGCCCAGCTCGGACTGCACGGCACGCAGCGCCTCGGCGAACTCCCGCGCGGATGCGTACCGCTGGCGGGGATCGCGGCTCATCGCGCGGGCGAGGACGACCTGCAGCGATGCCGGCACATCGGCCCGCGGGATGTCCGTGTAGCTCGCGCGGGCGATGCGGCGCCGCAGCTGCTCCTTGGTGTTCTGCCCGCGCTCGCGACGCTCGAACGGGCTGTGTCCGGCCAGCAGCGAGTACACCGTGGCACCGAGACTCCACACCTCGCTGGCCACGGTGCCGGCGGTCTCTTCGGCGATGACCTCGGGCGCGCTCCACGGGATCGACATCGCGAGCACTTCGTCGGCGGTCTCACGCGCCAGCGAGGACGAGATGCCGAAGTCCGCGAGAACCGGCGCACCGAAGGTCGTCACCAGGATGTTGCTCGGCTTGACGTCGCGGTGGACCAGTCCCGCCCGGTGGGCGGATTGCAGGGCGCTGGCCATCTTGACGCCGATCGTGAGCACCTCCTCGACCGGGATGCGTTCGATGCGATAGCGCTGAGAGAGGGATCCGGGGCAGTACTCCATGACGATGTACGGGCGCCCGTCCGCCGAGATCCCGGCCTGGTAGACGGTGACGATCGACGGGTGCGCGGACAGGTGGGCGAGCACGTCGGCCTCGGCGTTGAACATGCGTCTCAGGTCGGGATCGCGCACGTCGCTCGGCAGCACCTTCACCGCGACATCGCGGCGCGGCATGTCCTGCTCGTACAGGAACACATCGGCGAACCCGCCGGAGCCCAGCGGGCGGATGTAGGCGAGCCCGGGCAGGATCGGGGGCGCGGACGGCAGACGTGTGGCCACCGAAGCCTCCCCGGAGTATGCCCGCTCAGATCCGGCGGGGCGCAGCGCGCCGTCCGGTCACGAAGGACGGGGCAGTACGAACCCGATCATGCTAACAAGACCGGACCGAGATCACCGTGAGCGGATCGTACCGGGTGAGCCGGTGGCGGACGCCTTTCACAGCGGCGGGTCGTTCGGATCGAACGGTGCGTCCAAGGAGCGGGTGAGCTCATCGAGCATCGCCTCGATCTGCGGCTCCACGTATTGCCCGACCGCCGCCTGGATTCGCAGCCGATGGTGCAGCAGGACCGCGCAGACTTCGCGCCCGATCATGTTGGCGTAATCGTCGGCGAGCCCGACCTCCTGCCGCAGCGCCGCCTTCGCCTCGTCGGTGAGGGGCGGAAGCGCCGGAACGCTCGCGTCCGCCTCTGCGGCGAGACCGGAGATCGTGAACAGGAACGGTGCTCCCGGCTGCGGTTCCGGATCCAGGGGCAGCCCCTCGAACTCGGGCTCCAGCCCCTCCGTCGGACGGTAGCTGCGCGCCCGGTTGCGGGCCGCCTGATGATCGAGTTCGGCCTGGAGCATGGGCAGGTTCAGCGCCGTGTACTCGGCGACGGCGTGGTCGACGATCGTCTTGATCCGGGTGGACAGACCGTGCTGGACGCCGTGCGGAACATCCGCGCCCAGCCCCGCGGCCGACAGCACCGGCGACCCGAAGCAGCGGCGGCAGGGGGCGATGCGTCCTCGATGCGTGGCGGGTTCCCATCGGGGCAGCCAACGCAGCCATGCGTCCACTGCCTGACTGACCTGGGTTTCGAGCGAGCGCTCCACGTCTCAACGGTAGTCCGCCGCGACCCGTTTTTCGGTGTCTCCGGCGACGATGCGCGGCCGTGGCGGCCGCTCGCACGCAGGGACGAACCCCTGTCACTCGTCGAACTCGTCCTCCCACGGCCAGCGCGGCCGTTGCGAGCGGGTGCGCACCAGGCCGATCCCGCCCCACGCGGCGACCGCGGCGGTCGCCGCCACCACGACGCCGAACCAGGTCGTCGCGATGCGACCGGCGACATCCGTGGCGGTGGCGGGGTCGGCGGCGGTCGCCACCGCGAGCCACAGCGTCACCACGTAGACCACGTAGCAGCCCAGCGCGGTCCACAGGGCGGTCCAGAACGACGGATGCCGGCGCCGCAGCCCGAGCCACAGGATGAGCGCGAACGCGCCCGTCGTCAGTGCGGTCGCGACGACGCCGGGGATCTGACCGAGTCCGGGGGTCTCGACGATGTCGGCGCTCAGCGCCAGGCTCACCATTCCGAGGCCGAAGATCAGGAGCGCGACGAAGCTCACCGTCGCCAGACCGAGCGCCACGACCGGCCGGATCGGGCCGCCCGTGGACTCCGGCGTCCCTGCCATGACTACACCCGCGTGAGCTGCGGACCGGCCTCGAGCGTGCGCTCGTACTCGCGCTGCGCCTCGACGTTCAGCTCGGTCACCCGCGCACCGCGGGCGGCGACCCAGGCGCCGAACCAGATGGTGAGTTCGCGGCCGATGATGAACGCGCCGATGGCCAGAGGGGCGAGCAGCTGCGCCTCGGTGAGGGCCGCACCCTCCCGGGCGGTGAGCATCCAGAACGGCGCTTGGAACAGCGCGCCGAGGATGTGTCCGAGGTAAGCGGCGACACCGACGAGCAGACCGAAGATGACCCAGATGCCCCACCGGCCGCGGTTGATGATGGCGCCGAGGAGCCAGAACGCGAGGAAGAACACGACCACGGGCACCCACAGCGCCCAGGTGCCGAGGGCGGTGAGGGCGGTCGACCCGAGGGTCTGCGCGGTGACCTCGCCGTCCAGCATCCCCACACCGAGCCAGAGCGCGAGGTAGAGGATCCCGAATGCGAGGGCGGCCAGAAGGCCGATGGCGCCGGCGGCCGCGCGGTTTCCGCGCAGGCGGGGAGCCTCGGGGGCCTGGACGAAGATCGGCTGCGGGGCGGCGTATCCGGTGGCGACGGCGGGAGCGACGACAGCGGTCTCGGCGTAGGGCTCGGCGTAGCGCTCGGTCGCGGGCTCCGCGTAGCGTTCGGTCGCAGGCTCCGCGTAGCGCTCGGTGTAGGCCTCACCGGCGACCGGGGCGACGGGTTCGCTCGGCGTGACGGCGACCGTCTCGGCCGGCGGCTCCCACGCGGTGGCGGTGTCGTCGGCGTGCGCTTCGTACATCGCGCTGTCGAAGGTCGAGTCGTCATCGTAGGCCGAGGGCGCGGGCTCCACGGGAGTGCGGGGGGAGGTCTGCGCGGCGGGTTCGGCCGCGGCATCCGTCTGCGACCCGTCCGAGGCGGCGGCGTCGCGGCGCGCGGCTTCCGCGTCGGCGATCCCCTCGTTGGCGCTGCCGACGACATCGTCGACCGGACGCGGTTCCTCGACCGGCTCGCCGTAGGACGACTTCGAGTCACTCATCGGATGCACTCCTCACGCAGGGCACGTCCCTGCATTGCGAGAGTAACCTGCGGCACGGGCACGTCCGCGCAGGCGTGCCGTGGGATTGCAGGCGTGGCGTGCGATTCGGGCGAATCGGGCGCGGCGTGCGATTCGGGCGAATCGGGCGCGGCGTGCGATTGCGGGTGTGGCGCGGCCCGGGGCGGCCGCCTCCCCCCGGATATCGTGGGCCCATGCGACTTCGACGTGCGGCGCTGGCCTGCGCCGCGGCATCCGTTCTCCTGATCGCGACCCTGTCGGGCTGCGTCGCCGAGTCCGCAACCATCTCAACCGCCTATGCGGCCGACACCGCATCGGCCTCGCCCGGTCCGACACCCGGCGGTTCCGGCACACCGCGCCCGTCGGCCTCTGCGTCGGCTGATGGGCCGGCGATCCCGGCCGACTGCCGCGCGATGCTGACGCCGGCGGTGCTCGACCAGCTGAAGGACGTGCCCCTCAACGATCCCGCCGCCGGCATCCCGACCGGCGAGCTGCCCGACGGGAGTCTCGCCTGCCTGTGGCGTGACCCGCGCGCCGATACGACGCACCTGTTCACGACGATCGCCGCGCTCTCGCGGGGTCCGGCGCTGGACATGCTGAACGAGCTCGCCGACGTGCAGGGATACACCTGTTACACGCCGGACGGCGGCACCCGCTGCGAGAAGACCTGGCTGAACGAGGTCTATCCGGTCACCGACGGCCGGACGCTGTTCTGGCGGGACGACATCCTGATCGACACCCGCTTCTCCAACCTCGCCCCGAGCGGGTACACCGCGGCGATCGTGGCGAGCGTCTTCGGCTGAGCTCGGCCGGCGCCCTCGGAACCGGTCAGCCCCAGACGTGGGCGGCCAGACGCGCGCCGTACGCGTCCGGATGCCACGCGGTCTCGACGCTCGAGAGCCACAGCCCGTCGCGCAGGGTGTGCTCCTCCACGACGTCCCCGCTCGTGCGCGCGCAGACCAGCGCCGCGTCGGCGGAGCACGCGAAGCCCTGGCCGCGCAGCGACGCCTCGGCGATATCCGCGGCCTCGCCTCCCACGTTGGCCAGGGTGGAGGCGATCGTGCGCCCGTCGTCGGTGCGCCAGAGGCACGAGACCCGCACTGCGGGCGCCAGCGCGTCGGTGAGCGCGGTGACCGACGTCGCGGGCGGTGCAGCGCTCTGGGAGAGCAGGACGGTCGGGGTCCAGGTCAGTTCCGCCCACAGGCGGTCCGAGTACAGCGCCCGGCAATCGATGTCGCCGGCGGCGACGGCACGGGTCGCGACGGACTCCGTGACCGGAGCGGCGACCGGCTCCGACGTGGATGCCCGGAGCATGTCCCCCGCCCACGTCACGGCGACGGGAAGCAGCGGGTGCGCCAACCAGGCCAGCGCGACCACGACGGCAGCGCACAGCAGCCCCGCAGGCCATGCGATCCACGAATTGCGTCCGCCCGTGCGCGCCACGTCCACCTCCCTGATCAACGGTAATCGTGGCGGCGGGGGCTCCTCGATCCGGCGCGCGAGGGCCGGTGGACCGGACACGGCGGCCGCGGCATCCGTCCTCGCGCCGGGCGCGCGCCGCTTTCCTGTTCGCGCGGCGCATTCTTGCGCCGCTCACGCAGGAAACAGCAGCGGGTGCCGGTGCCGCACGCACGAAAGGCCCCGGCGAACCGGGGCCTTTCGTGGAGATCTCGATACGGCCGCTTCGCGGCCCGGTCATCGAGTAGCGCGCAGCGCGTACCGAGATGCGATCTCGACACGAAGAGGGCTCAACGCTGCTGCGCAGCATTGAGCCCGCTCGTGTCTAGTTGTACGTACCGGGCGTGAAGTCGTCCGTCGAGAAGCTGTCGAAGTCGACGTAGCTCAGGTCGGCGTCGCTGTAGGCGCCGTCCGACGCGAAGATGCGGTTGGGGTACCGCTCGCTCTTCGCCTCTTCCGTCGCCTCGACCACGACGTTGCGGTACTTCGCAAGTCCGGTTCCGGCGGGGATGAGCTTTCCGATGATGACGTTCTCCTTGAGGCCGAGGAGCGGATCGCTCTTGCCCTCCATCGCGGCCTGCGTCAGCACGCGCGTCGTCTCTTGGAACGACGCCGCCGACAGCCACGACTCGGTCGCAAGCGACGCCTTCGTGATACCCATGAGCTCCGGGCGACCGGACGCGGGGCGCTTGCCCTCGGCCACGACCGCACGGTTCATGTTCTGGTACTTCTTGAAGTCGACCAGCTCGCCCGGAAGCAGCGTGGTCTCGCCGTGGTCCACCACGGTGATCTTGCGCAGCATCTGGCGCACGATGACCTCGATGTGCTTGTCGTGGATCGGCACACCCTGCGAGCGATACACGCCCTGAACGCCGTTGACGAGATAACGCTGCACCTCGCGGGCGCCCATGACACGCATGACCTCCTTGGGGTCCAGCGTGCCCACCAGGATCGGCTGACCGACCGTGACGTGCTGGCCGTCCTCGACCAGCAGCGTCGCGCGGCGCAGCACCGGGTAGACGTGCGGCTCTTCGCCGTTGTCGGGCGTCAGGATGACCTTCTTGGCGCGATCGTTCTCTTCGATCGTGATCCGACCGTCGGACTCGGCGATCGGCGACGCGCCCTTGGGGGTACGCGCCTCGAAGAGCTCCTGCACACGGGGCAGACCCTGGGTGATGTCATCGGCCGAGGCCGAACCACCCGTGTGGAAGGTACGCATCGTGAGCTGCGTTCCGGGCTCACCGATCGACTGGGCCGCGATGATGCCGACGGCCTCGCCGATGTCGACGAGCTTTCCGGTCGCGAGCGAACGGCCGTAGCACTGCGCGCAGACGCCGACAGCCGAGTCGCACGTGAGTACGGAGCGCACCTTGATGGTCTCCACACCCGCATCGATCAGCGTGTTCAGCAGCACGTCGCCCACGTCGTCGCCGGCGGCGGCCAGCACGTTGCCCTTGGCGTCGACCGCGTCAGAGGCGAGCGTGCGCGAGAACACGGAGTTCTCGACGTTCGCGTCCTTGACGAGCACACCGTCGGCACCGGCAGCCGCGATCGGCAGCTCCAGTCCCTTCGAGGTGCCGCAGTCGTCCTCGCGGATGATGACATCCTGCGAGACGTCCACGAGACGACGGGTGAGGTATCCCGAGTCGGCCGTACGGAGGGCCGTGTCGGCCAGACCCTTGCGGGCACCGTGCGTCGCGATGAAGTACTCCGCCACCGACAGACCCTCGCGGTACGAGGAGATGATCGGACGGGGGATGATCTCACCCTTGGGGTTGTTCACCAGACCACGCATACCCGCGATGTTCCGGATCTGCAGCCAGTTACCACGAGCACCGGACGAGACCATGCGGTTGATGGTGTTGTCCTCGGGGAAGTTCGCCCGCATCGCGGTCTGCACTTCCTCGGTCGCCTCGGTCCAGATCTTGATGAGCTCCTGGCGACGCTCCGAGTCGGTCGTCAGACCCTTCTCGTACTGCGACTGCACCTTGGCGGCGGCCTTCTCGTGGCGTGCCACGATGGCGGGCTTGTCCGGCGGGGTGAGGATGTCGCTCAGCGCGACGGTCACGCCCGAACGGGTGGCCCAGTAGAAGCCGGCGTCCTTGATGCGGTCCAGCGTCGCGGCGACCTCGACCTTGGGGTACTCCTCCGCGAGCTTGTTCACGATCTCCGAGAGCTTGCCCTTGTCGGCCTGCGTGCGCACGAACGGGTAGCCCTTGGGGAGCGTGTCGTTGAAGATCGCCTGACCCAGCGAGGTCTCCACGAGCCCGTTGCGCTCGTACGCCGCGATGGACTCCTGCGTGTCGCCTTCGGCCTCGAGGAACGTCAGACCCGGGATGCGCATGCGCACCTTGGCCTGCAGGTCCAGCGTGCCTTCGTCCTTGGCCAGGATGGCCTCGCCGACCGAACCGAACGCGCGGCCTTCGCCGGCGGCGCCCTTCTTGACCGTCGTGAGGTGGTGCAGACCGATGATCATGTCCTGTGAAGGCAGGGTCACCGGACGACCGTCCGAGGGCTTCAGGATGTTGTTCGAGGCGAGCATCAGGATGCGAGCCTCGGCCTGGGCCTCGACCGAGAGCGGCAGGTGGACGGCCATCTGGTCGCCGTCGAAGTCCGCGTTGAACGCGGCACACACGAGCGGGTGCAGCTGGATCGCCTTGCCCTCCACAAGCTGGGGCTCGAACGCCTGGATGCCGAGACGGTGAAGCGTCGGCGCACGGTTCAGCAGCACGGGGCGCTCGCGGATGATCTCCTCGAGCACGTCCCACACCTCGGGGCGCGTACGCTCCACGGCGCGCTTGGCGGCCTTGATGTTCTGCGAGTGACCGAGGTCGATCAGGCGCTTGATGACGAACGGCTTGAACAGCTCGAGCGCCATCTGCTTCGGCAGGCCGCACTGGTGCAGCTTGAGCTGCGGACCGACGACGATGACCGAACGGCCGGAGTAGTCGACGCGCTTTCCGAGCAGGTTCTGGCGGAAGCGGCCCTGCTTGCCCTTGAGCATGTCGCTCAGGGACTTCAGTGCACGGTTTCCGGTGCCGGTGACGGGGCGACCGCGACGGCCGTTGTCGAACAGTGCGTCGACGGCCTCCTGCAGCATCCGCTTCTCGTTGTTGACGATGATCTCGGGGGCGCCGAGGTCGATCAGGCGACGGAGACGGTTGTTGCGGTTGATCACGCGGCGGTACAGGTCGTTCAGGTCGGAGGTCGCGAAGCGGCCACCGTCCAGCTGCACCATCGGGCGCAGCTCCGGCGGAATGACCGGGACGACGTCCAGGACCATGGATGCCGGGCTCATACCCGTCTGCAGGAACGCGCTGACGACCTTGAGACGCTTGATCGCGCGGATCTTGCGCTGACCCTTGCCCTCGGAGATCTGCAGGCGCAGGTTCTCGGACTCGCCCTGCAGGTCGAACGCCTCGAGACGGCGCTTGATGGACTCCGCGCCCATGTGGGCCTCGAAGTACTGACCGAAGCGGTCCTGGAGCTCGTGGAAGATCTCGTCTTCGCCCTTGAGGTCACCGACGGACAGGGTGCGGAAGTCCTCCCACACCTTCTCGAGCCGGATGATCTGGTCGTCGAAGGACTTGCGGATTCCCGCCATCTCCTTCTCCGCGGCGTCCTTGACCTTCTTCTTCGCGTCAGCCTTCGCGCCCTCTTCCTCCAGGGCGGCCAGCTCCTCCTCCAGCTTGTGCAGGCGCGTGGCGATGCGCGAGTCGCGCCGGTCGCCGAGCGTCTTCAGCTCGAGACGGATGTTGTTCTCCTGCGTCGCGAGGTCGCGGTGACGCGCCTCGTCGTCGACGGAGATCACCATGTACGCGGCGAAGTAGATGACCTTCTCGAGGTCCTTCGGCGCCATGTCCAGCAGGTATCCGAGGCGCGAGGGGACGCCCTTGAAGTACCAGATGTGGGTGACGGGCGCGGCGAGCTCGATGTGGCCCATGCGCTCACGACGGACGGAGGACTTGGTGACCTCCACGCCGCAGCGCTCGCAGACGATTCCCTTGAACCGGACGCGCTTGTACTTTCCGCACGCGCACTCCCAGTCGCGGGAAGGCCCGAAGATCTGCTCTCCGAAGAGGCCGTCCTTCTCGGGCTTGAGCGTGCGGTAGTTGATGGTCTCAGGCTTCTTGACCTCGCCGAACGACCAACGACGGATGTCGTCAGCAGTGGCCAGGCCGATGCGAAGCTGATCGAAAGTGTTTGATTCGAGCACTGGTTCTCCTGTGTGCTTTAAAACTTCGGTGATTGAGTGGGCGGCCGCGCCGCCGTATCGAAATCGAGGCCGGAATCAGATCTCGTCGATGGACGAGGATTCGAAGCGGCTGGAGATGTTGATGCCGAGTTCTTCCGCGGCACGGAAAGCGTCGTCGTCGGTGTCGCGGAGGTTGACCGCCGTGCCGTCCGCCGAGAGGACCTCGACGTTCAGGCAGAGCGACTGCATCTCCTTCATGAGCACCTTGAACGACTCGGGGATGCCGGGCTCCTGGATGTTCTCGCCCTTGACGATCGCCTCGTACACCTTGACGCGACCGAGGATGTCGTCGGACTTGATCGTGAGGAGCTCCTGGAGCGCGTATGCGGCGCCGTAGGCCTCGAGGGCCCACACCTCCATCTCACCGAAGCGCTGACCACCGAACTGCGCCTTACCACCGAGCGGCTGCTGGGTGATCATCGAGTACGGACCCGTCGAGCGTGCGTGGATCTTGTCGTCGACGAGGTGGTGCAGCTTCAGGATGTACATGTAGCCGACCGAGACAGGCTCCGGGAACGGCTCACCCGAACGACCGTCGAACAGCAGGGTCTTGCCGCTCGAGCCGATCAGGCGATCGCCGTCGCGGGTGGGGTTCGTCGAGTCGAGCAGACCCGCGATCTCCTCCTCGGCGGCACCGTCGAACACCGGAGTGGCGACCTTGGTGCCGGGCGCACCCTCGAAGGCCTGCGCCGGCAGGTGCTTGGCCCACGTCGGCTTGCCTTCGACCTTCCAGCCCTGCTGGGCGATCCAGCCGAGGTGAAGCTCCAGCACCTGGCCGAAGTTCATTCGACCGGGGATGCCGAGCGGGTTCAGGATGACCTGGACAGGCGTGCCGTCCGCGAGGAAGGGCATGTCCTCGACGGGCAGGATCTTCGCGATGACACCCTTGTTGCCGTGCCGGCCGGCGAGCTTGTCGCCCTCGGTGATCTTGCGCTTCTGGGCGATGTAGACCACGACGCGGCGGTTGACGCCGGAGCCGAGCTCGTCATCGCCGTCCTCGGCGTTGAACTCCTTCACCGCGATGATCGTGCCCTGCTCGCCGTGAGGCACCTTCAGGGACGTGTCGCGGACCTCGCGGCTCTTCTCGTTGAAGATCGCGCGCAGGAGGCGCTCCTCGGCCGACAGCTCGGTCTCGCCCTTGGGCGTGACCTTGCCGACCAGGATGTCGCCGGGACGAACCTCGGCGCCGATGCGGATGATGCCGCGCTCGTCGAGGTCCTTCAGCAGATCCGGGCTGACGTTGGGGAGATCACGGGTGATCTCCTCCTTGCCGAGCTTGGTGTCACGGGAGTCGACTTCGTACTCCTCGATGTGGATCGAGGAGAGGGTGTCGTCCTTGACCAGGTCCTGGCTGAGGATGATCGCGTCTTCGAAGTTGTGACCCTCCCACGGCATGAACGCCACGAGGAGGTTCTTGCCGAGCGCGAGCTCGCCGTTCTCCGTCGCGGGGCCATCAGCGATGACCTGGCCGACCTCGACACGCTCGCCGGCCGAGACCACAACACGCTGGTTGTAGCTCGTGCCCTGGTTGGAGCGGTCGAACTTGCGCAGGAAGTACTGCTGCGTGCCGCCCTCGTCGAGCTGCACGGTGACGACGTCCGCCGACACCTCGAGGACGACGCCCGCCTTCTCGGTGGTGACCACGTCGCCGGCGTCGATGGCCGCGAAGCCCTCCATACCGGTGCCGACCACGGGGGATTCGGAACGCAGGAGGGGAACGGCCTGACGCTGCATGTTCGCACCCATGAGGGCGCGGTTCGCGTCGTCGTGCTCGAGGAACGGGATGAGCGAGGTCGCGACCGACACCATCTGGCGGGGCGAGACGTCCATGTAGCCGATCTCGTCCGCGTGGAAGAGGTCGACCTCGCCGCCCTTCTTGCGAGCGAGGACGCGGTCCTCGGTGAAGTGGCCGTCGGCCTTCAGCGGCGCGTTGGCCTGGGCGACGATGTAGTCCTCTTCGACGCTGGCCGTGAGGTAGTCGATCTGGTCGGTGACCTGACCCGCGACGACCTTGCGGTACGGGGTCTCGATGAAGCCGAACGAGTTGATGCGCGCGAACGACGCGAGCGATCCGATCAGGCCGATGTTCGGGCCTTCCGGGGTCTCGATGGGGCACATGCGACCGTAGTGCGACGGGTGGACGTCACGGACCTCGACGCCGGCACGCTCACGCGACAGACCACCGGGGCCGAGCGCGGAGAGGCGACGCTTGTGGGTCAGACCCGCGAGCGGGTTGTTCTGGTCCATGAACTGCGACAGCTGGGACGTTCCGAAGAACTCCTTGATCGCGGCGACGACGGGGCGCACGTTGATCAGGGTCTGCGGCGTGATCGCCTCGATGTCCTGCGTGGTCATGCGCTCGCGGACGACGCGCTCCATGCGCGACAGACCGGTGCGGACCTGGTTCTGGATCAGCTCGCCGACCGCGCGGATGCGACGGTTGCCGAAGTTGTCGATGTCGTCGATGTCCATGCGGATCTCGGCCGGCTTGCCGCCGCGGAGACCGTTGAACGTCGTGTCACCACGGTGCAGGCGGACGAGGTACTTGATCGTCGCGACGATGTCGGCGACAGTCAGGACCGAGTCCGACAGGGGCGCGTCCAGGCCGAGCTTCTGGTTGATCTTGTAACGACCGACCTTCGCCAGGTCATAGCGCTTGGAGTTGAAGTAGAAGTTGTCCAGGAGCGCACGCGCGGCCTCGGCGGCGACCTGCTCGCCCGGGCGCAGCTTGCGGTAGATGTCGCGAAGCGCGTCCTCCTTGGAGAGGATGGTGTCCTTGGCGAGGGTCTCGTCGATCGAGTCGAAACCGGCGAACTCCTCGAGGATCTGCTCGCTGGTCAGCCCGAGCGCCTTGAGGAAGACGGTGACCGACTGCTTGCGCTTGCGGTCGATGCGCACGCCGACCTGGTCGCGCTTGTCGATCTCGAACTCGAGCCAGGCGCCACGGCTGGGGATGATCCGCGCCGAGACGATGTCCTTGTCCGAGGTCTTGTCGGGCGTCCGGTCGAAGTACACGCCGGGTGAACGCACGAGCTGCGAGACCACGACACGCTCGGTGCCGTTGATGATGAAGGTGCCCTTGCCGGTCTGGAGCGGGAAGTCGCCCATGAAGACCGTCTGGGTCTTGATCTCACCGGTCTGGTGGTTCATGAACTCGGCCTCGACGTAGAGGGGGGCGGCGTACGTCTTGCGGCGCTCCTTGCACTCGTCGATCGAGTACTTCTCCGGCTCGAGGTACGGGTTCGTGAACGAGAGCTGCATGGTCTCGCTCAGATCCTCGATCGGCGAGATCTCCTCGAAGATCTCCTCGAGACCGCTGATCTCGGGCACGTCGGTGCGGCCGATGCTCTTGGCCTCGGTGACGCGCGCCTTCCACTGGTCGTTGCCGACGAGCCAGTCGAAGGACTCCGTCTGCAGCGCGAGAAGGTCAGGGACCGTCAGCGTGTCTGTGATCTTGGCGAACGAGAGGCGGGATGCTCCGCGGCCGTTCTTGATGGTGGTGGTGGTAGATGCGTTGCGCGCAGCAGCCAAGGGGATTACCTCCGTGGGCCCGGGGCGGGGCTCGTTTCCTTGTCGTCAGGGTGGAGTGCTCATTTGTCCCCGAAACCTGGGCGCCACACTCCGCTTCAGAAAGGTGAGTTCGAGAAGCGGGGGCACGCAGGCACAGCCGACCACCATATGAGGGCAGGGGGAATCCAAGAGCGCAAGGAACGACTATACGCGGTATGCCACGCCGTGTCCAGTCGAGTTCTTGAAAAGATCGGGTTCGTACGGTATAACCACGCGCGGCACCCTCCCATTCCGTGCTCGGATCCCTCTGGTGCATACAGGCGCATAGGCGCCATGATGGCGTCATGACTGGGGCGCGAGAGCCCGTGATCCGTACGCCCGACCAGCGGATCCGGGTGTTCGTGAGTTCGACCCTGCGCGAACTCGCCGACGAACGGCGCGCCGTCCGCGCCGCGATCGAACGCATGCAGCTCGCCCCCGTCATGTTCGAACTCGGCGCCCGCCCGCACCCACCCCGAGAGCTCTACCGCTCCTACCTCTCCCAGAGCGACGTGTTCATCGGCATCTACGCCGACAGCTACGGCTGGGTCGCCCCGGACGAGCAGATCTCCGGACTCGAAGACGAATACGACCTCGCTCCCCGCGAGATGCCCAAACTCATCTACATCAAGAAGAGCGACCACCGCGAAGACCGGCTCAAAGAGCTCATCTCCCGCATCCAAACCGACGACACCGCCGCCTACCTCTCCTTCGCCACCGCCGACGAACTCGTCGATCGCGTGTCCGGAGACCTCGCGATCCTTCTCGCCGAGCGGTTCGACGAGTCCCGCTCCGGCGTCGACGGCGGACCGGACGAGACGGAGCCGGCACCCCTGGTCGCCCGGGTCCCCGCGCCGTACACCACGACCATCGGCCGGGAACGGGATCTGGCGAACGTCCGGCAGCTGCTCGCCGAGGGCAACGATCGTGTCGTGACCCTGGTCGGACCCGGCGGCATCGGCAAGAGCCGCCTCGCGATCGAGGTCGCGCACGCTTCGGAGGACCTGTTTCCGGACGGCACGTACTTCGTGCTGCTGGAAGGCGTGCTCGAGCCGGGACTTCTGCTGCCCACGATCGCCTACTTCCTCGGCATCCGCGACAACGGCGAGGCGGGCCTGGAGGAGCGCATCTGCCGCGCCCTCGAGGGACGACGCGTACTGATCGTGCTCGACAATTTCGAGCAGATCGTGGATGCCGCGCCCGTCCTGGTGCGGCTGTACACGGTCGCGCCGCTGGCGTGCTTCCTGGTCACGAGCCGGACCGTGCTGCGGATCCGCGGCGAGCAGGTCTACGAGGTCGAGACGCTGCCGCCGCCGGAGGGCACCGGGCAGATCGGCCTCGAGCGGGCGCGACGCTCGCTGGCCGTGCAGCTGTTCGTCGACCGCGCCCAGGCGGTCAAGCCCGACTTCACCCTGACCGCCGAGAACGCCACCGCCGTCGCCGAGATCTGCCGCCAGCTCGAGGGACTGCCGCTGGCCATCGAACTGGCCGCCGCCAAGATCCGGCTGCTGACCCCCGAGGGGATCGCGCAGCGTCTGGAGCACAGCCTGCCCCTGCTGACAGCATCCGTCCGCGACCTGCCGGACCGGCACCGCACCATGCGCGCGACGATCGACTGGAGCATCAGCCTGCTGCCGCCCGAGCAGCGCGCCCTGCTGGAGGACCTCGGCGTCTTCGCCACGCGGTTCACGCTCGAGGCGGTGGAGGCGATCGGCCGGGGACGGTCCTGGGACGGGCAGGGCCTGGACGCGCTGGCGGAGCTGGTGGACGCCTCGCTCGTCAAGCAGGTCGAGATCGGCGGGCGCGCGACGTTCTCGCTCCTGGCGATCATGCGTCAGTATGCGATCGGCCGCCTCAAGGAGCGCGGCGAAGCCGACGTCGTCCGCGCTGCGCACGCCGACTACTACACCGAGCTGGTGCGGAGCGTGTCACCGCGCCTCCGCGGCGAAGGCCAGGCCGAGGCGGTGCGCCGGCTCGGTCTGGAGCTGTCGAACCTGCGCGCGGCCGCGCGGCACCTGGTCTATACGAATCGCCTCGACGACGCCGGCGATTTCGCCTGGTCCCTGCTGGTGTACTGGTGGATCTCGGGCTTCTTCTCCGAAGTGCGGCTGTGGATGATCGAGCTGCTCGAGAAGCAGCAGCCGATCACGCAGCACACCCGCGCGGTCGCGTGGTTCTTCGCGCTGTGGGGCGAGATGTGGCAGCGCCCGTCCGACCAGGTGGTCGCGGGCCTCGGTGAATGCGTGCGGCTGTTCACCGAGAGCGGGGACGAGAGTGCCGCGGCGATGGCACTGGCCGCGCGGGCCACCACGCGCATGCAGTTCCCCGACCTGGATGCCGAAAAGGCGGAGGCCGAGCTGACCGATGCCGTCGCCACCCTCCATGAGCTGGGCGACGGGTGGGCGGAGTCCATGGCGGAGGTGGGGCTCGGCCTGCTGGCGGTGGTGCAGGGCGACGTTCAGACGGCTCTCGCGCACTTCACCCGGTCGGCCGAAGTCGCCGACGAGGGACACGACATGTTCACGCGGATCGTGTCGGGCAACAACCGCACACGGGTGCTGTTCACCATGGGCGAGGTGGAGACGGCGGAGCGGGAGTGGTTCCTGACCCTCGGGCTCTCGGCGCAGCTGCACTACGAGGAGGGCGCGGCGTATGCCATGGAGGGCATCTGCGCGATCGCGGCGACGCGCGGGGAGGGATGGCGCGTGGGCGCCCTCGCTGCCGTCACCGCGTCGATGCGCCAGCGCACCGGACTCTTCGACGTGGAGGGCTTCGCGGTGCACCTGGCACCGCTCGAGGCGATCCGCGCGAGCGATCCGGAGAGCGTCGCGGCGGGTGAGCGCGCGGGAGCCGAGATGACCGTGGCCGAGGCGATCGCGCTGGCGCTGCCGGTTATCGACCCCGCCGTGGGAGAGGCTCTGGCGCAGTGGTGAGGCCCGGAGTGCAGCCCGTGATCCGTACGCCCGACCAGCGGATCCGGGTGTTCGTGAGTTCGACGCTGCGCGAACTCGCCGACGAACGACGTGCCGTCCGCGCGGCCATCGAGCGCATGCAGCTGGCGCCGGTCATGTTCGAACTCGGCGCCCGCCCGCACCCGCCGCGGGAGCTGTACCGGTCCTATCTGTCCCAGAGCGACGTGTTCGTCGGCATCTACGGTGACAGCTACGGCTGGGTCGCCCCCGACGAGGAGATCTCGGGGCTGGAGGACGAGTACCGCCTCGCCCCGCGAGAGATGCCCAAGCTGATCTACATCAAGAAGAGCGAGCACCGGGACGACCGTCTGGCGCAGCTGATCGCCCGCATCCAGGAGGATGACACCGCCGCCTACCTGCCGTTCACGACGGCGGAGGAGCTGGAGTCCCAGGTCAGCGTCGACCTGGCCACGCTGCTCGCCGAGCGGTTCGAGGAGTCGCGTGCGGAGGAGGAGCCGGCCGAATCCGATCCGTCCCCCCTGATCGCCCGCGTGCCGGTCCCGTACACGACCACGATCGGGCGCGAGCGCGAGATCGCCGAGGTGCTCGAGATGCTCACCCGCGGCACAGACCGGGTGATCAGCCTGATCGGCCCCGGCGGGATCGGCAAGAGCCGCCTGGCGATCGAAGTGGCCCTCGCCGCCCGCACCCTCTTCCCCGGCGGCACCTACTTCGTCGCGCTCGAGAACGTGCTCGAGCAGGGACTGCTGCTCCCCACGATCGGGTACACGCTCGGCATCCGCGACAACGGCGAGGCGGCACTCGAGGAGCGCATCTCGCGCGCCCTCGCGGGGCGCAACGTCCTGATCGTGCTGGACAACTTCGAGCAGATCGTGGATGCCGCGCCCGTGCTGGTGCGGCTGTACACCGTCGCCCCGAGCGCGAGCTTCCTGGTCACCAGCCGCATCGTGCTGCGCATCCGCGGAGAGCAGGTGTATGACGTGCGCGCGCTGGGCACGCCGAGCCCGAACGCGCCCGGCACGCTGGAGCGGGCACGCACGTCGACGGCGGTGCAGCTGTTCGTCGACCGCGCCCGGGCCGCGAAGCCCTCGTTCGAACTGACCGAGGACAACGCCGGCGCCGTCATGGACATCTGCCGCCGGCTCGAGGGGCTGCCGCTGGCGATCGAGCTGGCCGCGGCGAAGCTGCGGATACTCACCCCCGCTGCCATCGCGGAGCGCCTCAAGAAGAGCCTGCCGATGCTGACGGCGGCGGTGCGCGATCTGCCGCAGCGCCATCGCACGATGCGCGCGACCCTCGACTGGAGCGTGGGCCTGCTGGCCGCCGAGGACCGCGCCCTGCTCGAGGATCTCGGCGTCTTCGCGGAGCGGTTCTCACTCGAAGCGGTGGAGGCGATCGGCGTGGGGCGATCGTGGGAGGGCCACGCGATCGACGGGATCACGGCCCTCATCGACGGCTCGCTGGTCAAGCAGACCGAGGTCCAGGGTCGTCCGGTGCTCTCGCTGCTGGCGATCGTGCGCGAATACGCGCTGGGCAGGCTCAAGGATCGCGGCGAGGCCCGCAAGATGCGCAATGCGCACGCCGACTACTACACCGCAGTGGTGCGCCGCCACGGCGGCGAACTGCGCACCGAGAGCCAGGCCGCGACGCTCGCATCCCTGAGCATCGAACTCGCGAACCTGCGGGCGGCCATCCGCCACCTGGTCTACACCGACCGGCTCGACGACGCCGCCGAGTTCGCGTGGGGACTGCTCATCTACTGGTGGATCATGGGCCTGTTCGGCGGGGTGAGGGTGTGGATGCTGGAGCTGCTCGGCAAGGAGAAGCCCATCCTGCCGCGCTCCCGAGCGATCGCCTGGTTCTTCGCGCTGTGGGGGGAGATGTGGCAGCAGCCGTCCGAGGAGGTCGTCGCGGGCCTCGCCGAGTGCGTCCGGCTGTTCACCGAGAGCGGGGACGAGGATGCCGCGGCCATGGCACTGGCGGCACGCGCGACCGCGCGGGTGCAGCTGCCCCAGCCCGACGTCGAAACGGCGGCACACGAGCTGGATGACGCGGTGGAACGGCTGCACCGCCTCGGAAACGGGTGGGGGGAGGCGATCACGCGGGTCTCGCTGGGCCGCGTCGCCTGGCTGCGCGGTTCCCGCGAAGAGGCGCTCGCGCACTTCCAACGCGCGAGCGCGGTCGCCGAGGCCGGCGGCGACCTGTTCACCCGGTCCGTCGCCGGCAACCAGATCGGACGTCTGCTGCTGGTCGGCGGTCAGGTCGACGAAGCCGAAGAGGTGTTCCGGCGCACCCTCGTCGATTCCGTCAAGCTGCACCACGAGGAGGGCATCGCCTACGGGCTGGAGGGCATCTGCGCCATCGCCGCCGCGCACGGCGATGCGCGCCGCGCCGGTGCACTGTCGGCGGCCGCCGCCGCCATCCGCCACCGGATCGGCGTCTTCGACGTCGAGGCGTTCACCGTCCACGAGCTGTCGCTGGATGCGGTCCGCCGCAGCGATCCGGACGCGGTGGCCGCGGGCGAGCGCGAGGGCGCGCAGCTGACGGTGGCCGAGGCGGTGGCGCTGGCACTGCCCGAGCCCGAGCGCGCGCTGGCGGCCGAGGCGCTGTCGCACTGGTAGCCGGCATCCCCCGTCCGTGTTTCGGGTCTCGGCGGTCTCGGAGATCGGCGCCGGAATCGGATCCCCACCCCCCGCTGCTCCGATTCCACGGCACGGGTCCGAAGCTGCGACCGATGTGGGGCGCGCGGACCGGCGCTCAGGCCGGCCGCGCGTGCCGGAACCTCACCCGCGTGCCCGGCCGCGCCTGCGCGAGCAGGTCGAGCGCGGCATCCGTCGCCACCGCGAGAACCGGATACCCGCCGGTGACCGGCCCGTCGGCGAGCAGGATCGTCGGCCGTCCACTCGGGGGCACCTGCAGGGCACCGGGCACCATGCCCTCGCTCGGCAGCTCGTCGTCGCGCACGCGGGGCAGCGCCGGCCCGTTCAGGCGCATCCCCACCCGGTCCGTGTCGTTCGTGACCGTCCAGACCGCCTCATACAGGGCGGACAGGGCGGATGCCGCGAACCAATCCGCCCGCGGACCCGGCGCCAGCTCGACCTCGATCTCGTCGTCGTGCGGCGCACCCCACGGCGCGACCGTGGCGACCGGAATGGGATCGACCGGGTCGGAACCGATGGGCAGCTCGTCCCCGGCGCGCAGCGGCGGCGGACCGATGCCCGCGAGCACATCGCGCGAGCGTGACCCCAGCACGGGCGCGGCCTCGACGCCCCCGCGCACCGCGAGGTAGGCGCGGGCGCCGGAGCGGAACCAGTCCAGATGCAAGTGAGCTCCCGCAGGCCACGCGTACGCCTCGTAGGGGTCGAGCTCGTGGCCGTCGAGTCGGATCGGCCCCCACGCCCCGGTCACCGCGAACCACAGGTCCCGCAGCGCGACGGCGCGGAATCCGCCCATCGTGACCTCGATGGCGGCCGCACCCTCGGGGTTGCCGACCAGCCGGTTGGCGGTGCGCAGGGAGCCACGGTCGAGGGCCCCGGACCCGGCGACGCCCAGGGAGGCGTACCCGGCGCGGCCGAGGTCCTGCAGTGTCGCGAGCAGCCCCGGTTCGCCGATCCGGATGCTCGGCTCCGGAGATCGTGAAGCGGCTGCTTCCGCGCCTCGAGCCGGCGGGGTTTCGACCCTGTCTCGAGGCGCGGTTGCCGTCTCGGCGGCGGGGGCGGCGGCGCGGGACGCGCGGAACCGCACGCGGGTCCCGGGTGCGAGCAGCACGGGTGAGGCGGCATCCGGGTCGAACAGCGGCGCCGTCGTGGTCCCGATCAGCCGCCACCCACCCGGCGTGTCCCTCGGGTACGCGCCGGTGAAGCCCGCGGCCAGGCCTACCGAGCCGCGCGGCACGCGCGTGCGCGGGCTCGGCAGGCGCGGCACGTCGAAGGTCCACTCCGGGCTCACGAGGTAGCCGAAGCCGGGCGCGAACCCGGTGAACGCGACCGTCCACTCGGCAGCGGTGTGCGCCCGCACGAGTGCGTCCGCGCTGACGCCGAGCAGCTCCGCGGTCTCGGCGAGGTCCGCGCCGTCGTAGGCGACGTCGAGTTCGACGACCGAGGAGCGCGCGGGGGCGGTCGGCGCGGCATCCATCGTCGTGCGGGCGACCCAGGATCGCACCGCCGCAAGCGGAAGCCGGGCGGGATCGACCCGCACCAGCACCGTGCGCGCCGCCGGGACGAGGTCCACGACACCGGCCGGCCGGGATCCGTCGAGCCGGGCGTGCAGCGCGATGGCCGCAGCGAGCGACTCGACCTCGATAAGGACGCCGCTCTCACCCATCGGCAGCACGCGCAGCGGAAGCGGAGTCACCACGGCGCCCGCACCACGATGCCGTCGGACTCCAGCGCGGCCCGCACCGCGCGGGCCATGGCGACCGCGTCGGGCGAATCGCCATGGAGGCACAGGGATGCCGCCTCCGCAGGCACCAGCATCCCACCGAGCGCCTCGACCACCCCTTCGCGGACCAGGCGGACCGCGCGGGCGGCCACCTCGTCGGGGTCGTGCAGCAGCGCGCCCGGCTCTCCGCGCGGAACGAGCGAGCCGTCCGGGCGGTAGCCGCGATCCAGGAACGCCTCACGGACGAAGGGCAGCCCCGCTGCGCGCGCCGACCGCTCGATCCGGCCCGGCAGGCCCAGCACCGCGACGGGCCGGCCGAGTCGGGCTGCGAGGTCGGCGACCGCGGCCGCGACGGCATCCGCGTGCGCGGCGTCGGCGGTGACCGCGTGGTAGAGCGCTCCGTGGGGCTTGACGTACCGGACGTCGCCCCCGGCATCGACGAGCGCGGCGAGTTGCTCCGCGACGGCCGCGGTCAGCTCCGCGGGGAGCATCGCGCGCGGAATCCGGCCGAAATTCGCGGGATCCGGGTACGAGGGATGCGCGCCGATGGCGACGCCGAACCGGGCGGCGCGGTCGACCGCGACCGCGAGGGACGCGGCATCCCCCGCGTGGCCGCCGCACGCGATGCTCGCGCTGGAGATCACCGCGAACATCGCCTCGTCGTCCGCCGTCGGGACTCCCGCAACGGTCTCGCCGAGGTCTGCGTTGAGGTCGATCCAGGCCATGCTCCACGGTAACGCCGGGCGGCTGCGCACAACTCCGCCAATCCGAACGCCGGGTGCGGACAGTGACGCGCGAAGACGCGGCTTCCAGGCCGGTCGGGCCTCGGATTGCCGACGTTGTGCACAGCCGGGTCGCGGCACCCGCGACGGCGGCGGGTTACGAGTGCGTAAAGGCTCGAGCGCTGCGGATGCGTCGTGCCCCCGCGCCAGGCAGGATGGACGCATGGCCCGATCCTCTGAGCGCGTCGCCGCCGGCACGCCGCTCCTCCAGGTCCGCGATGTCGCGGTCGAGTTCCGGACGGTCGATGGCACCGTCCACGCCGTGGAGGGCGTCGACCTCGACCTCGCCGCCGGCGAGACCCTCGCCATCGTCGGCGAGTCCGGCTCGGGCAAGTCCACGACCGCGATGGCCGTGATCGGCCTGCTGCCCGGCAACGGACGGGTGACGAAGGGCAGCATCCTCTTCGAGGGCGAAGACCTGGTGGGTGCCCCGGAGAGTGTGATGCGCGGCATCCGGGGCGGGTCGATCGGTCTGGTGCCGCAGGATCCGATGTCCAACCTCAACCCGGTGGCCAAGATCGGCACGCAGGTGGCCGAGACCCTGCTCGCCCACGGCCTGGCCACGCGACGGGACGTCGATCGCAAGGTGGTCGAGACGCTCGCCGCGGCGGGCCTTCCCGATGCCGCCGAGCGGGCCAAGCAGTACCCGCACGAGTTCTCCGGCGGCATGCGGCAGCGCGCGCTGATCGCGATCGGGCTGGCGTGCAACCCCAAGCTGCTGATCGCAGACGAGCCGACCAGCGCGCTGGATGTCACGGTGCAGCGGACGATCCTCGACCAGCTCCAGCGCATGACCGGCGAGCTGGGCACCGCGCTCATGCTGATCACGCACGACCTCGGCCTCGCCGCCGAGCGCGCCTCGCGCGTGGTCGTGATGCACCGGGGCCGCATCGTCGAGCAGGGTCCTGCCCGGCAGATCCTCGAAGACCCGCAGGAGCCGTACACGCAGGCGCTGGTCCGCGCCGCACCGTCGGTGGCGGCCGTGCGACTGCGCCCGGAAGCCTTCCGCAAGCCGACGTCGGAGAACCGGGTGACGGATGCCGCGGCATCCGTTTCGGAGCCCGCTGCGGTGTCGGAGCCGGCGGCGGTGTCGGAGCCCGCGGTGGTGTCGGAGCGCGCGGCGGTTGAGCGTGCGGCGGTTGAGCCCGCGGCGGCGCCGGACTACATCGTCGAGGTGGAGAACCTGACGAAGGTGTTCAAGATCCGCGGCCGCAAGGAAGAGTTCACGGCGGTCAACGACGTCTCCTTCGCGATCCCGCGCGGCGAGACGGTGGCGATCGTCGGCGAGTCCGGTTCGGGAAAGACGACCACGGCGCGCATGCTGCTCAAGGTCGTCGACCCGACCAGTGGCGTCATCCGCTTCGACGGCCAGGACGTCGCGGCCCTCAAGGGCAAGCAGCTCGACTCGTTCCGCCAGCGGGTGCAGCCGATCTTCCAGGACCCGTACTCGTCACTGAACCCGATGTTCTCCATCGAGCGGCTGATCATCGAGCCGCTGGACTTCTACAAGCGCGGGTCGTCCAAGGAGCGTTCGGCGCGCGTCCGGCAGCTGCTGGACGACGTCGCCCTGCCGCAGTCCATGCTGCGCCGGTATCCGTCCGAGCTTTCCGGCGGTCAGCGTCAGCGCGTCGCGATCGCACGGGCGCTCGCCCTCTCCCCCGACCTGATCGTCTGCGACGAGCCCGTCTCGGCCCTGGACGTGCTCGTCCAGGACCAGATCCTCCGCCTGCTGAGCGATCTGCAGAGCGAGTACGGGCTGAGCTACCTGTTCATCTCGCACGACCTCGCGGTGGTTCGCCTGATCAGCGACTACGTGTGCGTCATGAAGGACGGCGTGCTGGTCGAGGCCGCGACATCCGAGGAGATCTTCACCAACCCGCGCGACCCGTACACGCGCCGGCTGCTCGCATCGATCCCCGGCAACGAATTGGACATCGCCGTCTGATTCCGGATGCCGCGGCCGCGGCATCCCTCCCCCTCATGGCCCCCGGCCTTCGCCCTTTCGCTCCCCTGTCACAACACGCCCGGGCGCGCGGCAGTTTGCGACAGGCGAGCCATCGCACGACCCGCTCCGCTGTCACAACACGCCGGCGCGCCCCGCACTTTGCGACAGGCGAGCCCTCAGGCCGGATGCCGCGACCGCAGCCTCCGAGCGCCCGTACCCACCGGCCGACCGGCTCTACTGTCACAACACGCCGGCGCGCCCCGCACTTGGCGACAGGCGAGCCGGAGAGCCCGCGCGTCGCACCCGCTCCGCTGTCGCAACACGCCGGCGCGCCTTGCAGTTTGCGACAGGCGAGCCCTCGGGCCGGATGCCGCGACTGCAGCCTCCGAGCGCCCGCGCTCACCGGCCGACCGGCTTCCCGTGTCACAACACGCCGACGCGCGCGGCAGTTTGCGACAGGCGAACCGGCAGCCCCGCGCACCAAACCCACTCCACTGTCACAACACGCCGGCGCGCCTTGCAGTTTGCGACAGGCGAGCCCTCGGGCCGGATGCCGCGACTGCAGCCTCCGAGCGCCCGCGCTCACAGCATCCCCTGTCACAACACGCCGACGCTCGCAGCAGTTTGCGACAGGCGAACCGCGAGCCCCGCGCAACCGGCGAGCCCGCGCCACCGGCGAGCCCGCGCACCCCGGCCGCTCGGGTCAGCGGGTCCGCGTCCGGGGATCCATCGCCTCGCGCAGCGCCTCACCAAGCAGCGTGAAGCCCAGCGCGGTGATCATGATGCAGATGCCGGGGAGGAACGCGAGGTACGGCGCGATCGCGAGCTCGGACTGCGCGTAGGTGAGCATGCGGCCCCATTCCGCAGTCTCGGGGCGCCCGCCGCCGAGGCCGAGGAAGGACAGGGCGGCGGCGTCGATGACCGCCGTCGCGAGGCTCAGCGTGCCCTGCACGATGACCGGCCCCACCGAGTTCGGCAGCACGTGACTCATCGTGATCCTGCCGCGCCCGAGTCCGAGCGTCTGCGCGGACAGGACGTAGTCCGCGCTGCGCTGCTGCAGCATCGACGATCGCAGCAGGCGCGCGAAGATCGGCACCTGGGCGACTCCGATCGCGATCATGACCGCGAACGGGGTCTGGCCGAGGAGCGCGGCGATCGAGACGGCGAGCAGCAGGCTGGGGACGGAGAGCAGGATGTCGATGAATCGCATCAGGACGTTGTCGACCTGGCCGCCGAACATGCCGGCGATGAGGCCGATCAGCATTCCGCCGGCCAGACCGAAGGCGGTCGAGATGACACCGATGAGCAGGGATGCCCGCGCACCCCAGATGAGCTTGGACAGCACGTCGCCACCGAAGCGGTCCAGGCCGAGGGGGAACTGCGGCAGCTCACCCGGCCCGGGAATGTGCGTCGGCGTGATGTAGGCCTGTCCCGGCAGCGCATTCGGCGGGTAGGGCGCGAGCCAGGGGGCGAACACGGCGACGAGCACGAACACGCCGACGATGATCCCGCCGATCCAGGCCGACGGATTGCGGCGCAGCCGGGTCCAGACGTCGCGCCAGAATCCGCCGCGGGTCCGCGCCGCAAGGAGTTCGTGGTCGACGACGGCGGTGTCGTCGACGGGTCCGCCTGCGGGAGCGGGGGGCAGGATCGCGGAGGTCATGCGGCACCCCCCGTCTCGGTCGGGCGCACGGCGGTCAGGCCACCGGCGGTGAAGAGAACGATCATGAGACCCTCACTCTCGGGTCGATGAAGCCGTAGGAGACGTCGACGGCGAGGTTGATCAGCGCGTAGCCGATCGCGATGAAGATGATGAAACCCTGCAGGACGGCATAGTCCCGCTCGAAGATGGCATCGGCCATGAACTGGCCGATGCCCGGATATGCGAAGACCTTCTCGGTCAACACCGCCCCCGAGATCAGCAGACCGGTCTGCAGGCCCACCGTCGTGATGACGGGCAGCATGGCGTTGCGGAGGATGAAGCGATTGCGGATCGTGCCCTGCGAGATGCCTTTGGCACGCCCGGTGCGCACGTAGTCCGCGTTCTGCACCTCGAGGACGGATGCGCGGGTGATGCGCACGATGATCGCAAGTGGAATGGTGCCCAACGCGATCGCGGGGAGGATCAGGTGCAGGATGGCGTCCCACGCGGCGTCGAACTCTCCGGTGAGGATGCCGTCCAGCACGTAGAAGCCGGTGGGGTGGGTCGCGTCGATCCGCGGGTCCTGCCGACCGTCCGACGGCAGCCAGCCCAGCTGCACCGCGAAGACGTACTTGAGGATGAACGCGAGGAAGAACACCGGGATCGTGATGCCGATGAGGCTGGACGCGACCGCGAAGTGGTCGGTGGCCTTGCCGTGGCGGCGGGCGGCCCAGTAGCCGAGCGGGATGCCGATGCCGACGGCGAAGATGAGGGCTGCGATCGACAGCTCGAGCGTCGCCGGGAAGCGTCGGGCGAACTCCTCCAGCACGAGCCGGCTGGTCATGATCGACGCGCCGAAGTCACCCTGCAGGAGCCTGCCCATCCAGACGAAGTACTGCTCGATGACGGGCCGGTTGAATCCGTAGAGCTCGTTGATCCGCTCGATCGCCTCGGGCGTCGCCTTCTCGCCGAGCAGGGCCACCGCAGGCCCGCCGGGCAGGGACCGGACCCAGACGAACAGCAGGACCGACAGACCCAGCAGCGTGGGGATCAGGTAGAGGAGACGCTTGCCGATGACGCGCAGCACTGAGGGGGACTCCGAGGATCAGGGGGTGGACGGCGGCGGGCTGAGGAACCCGTGCGAGGAGGAATGGTGCGGATGCCGCGGGCCGGCCGTGTCGGCCGCCCGCGGCATCCGCTCGATCGTTGCTACTTGCTGAGCTCGATCATGTTGAACACCTCGTCGTTGACGGGGCTGGCCGGGTACGACGTGACGCGCGAGTCGAACGCCAGCGACGGCGCCGGGTGCGCGAGCGGGATGCCCGGGTTGAACTCGGCGATCATCTCGTTGATGGCCTTGTACTGCTCGGTCTGCTCGTCGATGTCCGCGGTGCCGCGGGCCTCGGTCAGCGCGTTGAACAGTTCGGGGTTGTCGAAGCCCCACTCATTCGAGGCCTGGCCGAAGAACACGCCCACGAAGTTGTCCGTGTCGTTGTAGTCGCCGGTCCAGCCGAGCAGGTGCAGACCGTGGTCGGCTCCGCCCTGGATGCGGTCCAGGTACGCCGGGTTCCACTCGTTGCCCGTCGGGGTGACGGTGATTCCCACGGCTTCCAGCTGCGACGCCAGGTTCGTGAAGATCTGCTCCGGGTTGGGCATGTACGGCCGCGACACGTTCGTCGGGTAGTTGAACATGAGGGTCAGGCCGTCCGGGTAGCCCGCCTGTGCGAGCAGCTGCTTGGCCAGGTCGGGGTCGTACTCGTACGTGGTGACGTCCTCGTTCCAGCCGGTGACGACCGGCGGGATGAACTGCGACGCGACCTCGGTGCCCTCGGGGAGCACCTGCGTGACGAGCGCCTCCTTGTCGATCGCGTGAGCGATCGCCTCGCGCACCAGGGGGTTCGCGAGCTCGGGGACGGCCTGGTTCATGCCGAGGTACAGGATCGTGAACGGGTCACGCTGCATCACGTTGTAGCCGGCCTCTTCGAGGGCGGCGGTGTCGGCGGGAGCGACCAGGTCGTATCCGTCGATGTCACCGGACTCGAGCGCCTGACGGCGTGCGGTCGGGTCGCCGATGGTGCGGAAGATGATCTCCTGAACCTGACCCTGCTCGCCCCAGTAGTCGGGGTTGGCCTGCAGTGTGACCTGCTCGCCGGGCTCCCACGAGTCGAACATGAAGGGGCCGGTTCCGACCGGGTGCGCGTTGGCGTACTCGCTCAGCGTCGGCGCCTCCTCGGTGCCGCCGACCGCGTCGGCGTCGAACTCGGACAGGGCCGTGGGGCTCTGCATCGAGAACGCCGGCAGCGACAGCGCAGCGATGAAGCCGGCGAACGGCTGGGTCAGCGTGACGGTGGCGTGCGAGGCGTCATCAGCGGAGCACGAGTCGAAGACCGCGGTGTCGGGGGTGTCCGCGAAGCCCTTGAAGAGCGACCCGTAGTAGTACGAGAGGCTCTCGGACTGTGCGAGTCCGGTCCAGTTGTACCAGCGGTCGAAGTTGGTGCACACAGCCTCGGCGTCGAAGTCGGTGCCGTCATGGAACGTGACACCCTCCTTCAGCGTGAAGGTGTACGAGAGGCCGTCCTCGGACTGCTCCCAGCTCTCGGCCAGCAGCGGGGCGGGGTCGGCCGTGCCCGCCTCGACGCCGACGAGGCCCTCGAAGATCTGACGCGAGACGCGGAAGGTCTCGCCATCGCTTGCGAATGCGGGGTCGAGACCCGAGGGGTCATTCGACGCCGCGAAGACGAACGTGCTGTCGACGTCGGATGAATCGTCCGCACCGCCGCCGTCGCGTTCGCTCGCGCATGCCGTGAGCACCATCGCGCCGAGGGCGACGACGGCAGCGCCGGTCATCCAGCGCTTTCTCGAACTGTGGAGCATCTGCTGTGCACCTTCCATGAATATGCGGGCGGTCGGGGCGCAGGTTTTTCACGCCGCCTCGCCCGCGAGGGGTGTGATGCTACGACGCTACCCGGGCGGGACTCCGATGAGCATTACGCCTGAGTCTCGATTGTGTTTCGGCTCACGCGAAGGTTTTCGCGTGGCGACGGCGTGCGCGGGATACCTTGGGACCATGGCCCGCGCCCGGTTCGAGGAACCTCCCGCGTCCGTGCGGCTGTCGAACGGCACCCTCGCGCACGTGGTCCGCTCGGCGTACGCCGGCGGCTGGGAGCTGGCCGTGGACGGCACTCCGCAGTCCCACGTCGACCTGGACGACCCGACGCACCTGCACTTCGAGTACGTCGCGCGCATGGGCGCGGTGATCGACCAGCTGCGGATGCCGCGCCAGCCGCTCACGGCCGTGCACCTCGGCGCCGGTGCCATGACCCTGCCGCGATACGTGGATGCGACCCGGCCGGGTTCCCGTCAGCAGGTCATCGAACTGGAGCCCGCGCTGGTCGAACTCGTGCGGAACGAACTGCCGCTGCCGCGCGGCGCATCGATCCGGGTGCGGATCGGCGACGCGCGAGAGGGGCTCGGACGACTGCCCGCCGCTCTCGTCGGAAACGTCGACCTGCTGATCTCGGACGTCTTCGCCGGATCGCAGACCCCCGCCCACCTCACGACCGTCGAGTTCTACACCGCTGCGGAGCGGCTGCTGGCGCCCGAGGGAGTGCTGCTGGTGAACGTCGCCGACGGTGCGGGACTCGCGTTCGCGCGTCGGCAGATCGCGACCGTGCGGGCGGTGTTCCCGCACGTCCTGGTCCTTGCCGAAGTGCAGGTGCTCAAGGGCAGGCGTTTCGGCAACCTCGTGATCGCGGCATCCCCCTCCGCCCTGCCCGACCAGTGGCTGCCGCGACTCATGGCCGCAGGTCCGCACCCGGCGAAGGTGGCGCAGGGCGCGGAGCTGGACGAGCTCGTGCGCGGTTCGCGCGTGGCGACGGATGCCGATTCGACGCCGTCGCCCAAACCCGCCGATTCCGTCTTCCAACGCTGACCGGCGCTCCGTCGGTGGGCGCGAGGGGGGACGCACGGGGGGCTTCGCGAAGGACCGACGGTGCCGCGCGAGCCGCCTCGCGAAGTACCGAAGGCGCCGCGCGAGCCGCCCCGCGAAGTACCGAAGGCGCCGCGCGAGCCGCCCCGCGAACGGCCGAAGGCGCCGCGCGAGCCGCCTCGCTAAGTACCGAAGGCGCCGCGCGAGCCGCCCCGCGAGGCCGAACACGGCGTGTCCCGGCTGTCGACGGCGTGCCCCCGGCCGGAGTTCACGGACCCGGGGCACACTGGGAGAGCGAGCCTGGTCGCGCGGAGAGGAGTCGAAGTGAGCTACATCCTCGGGTATGACCCCGACACCCTTCGTGAGCAGGTCGATCCTCGCGCATGCAAGGACCGGCTGGACGAGATCGGCGAGCAGCGGAGCCTCCCCGCGCTCCTGGAGCGCGTGTGGCTGCTGAAGGTGCTGGACCGCCTGGAGGACTCGCTCGTGCTGTCCGAGGAGTCGGTGCGCGTCGCCCGCATGGCCGGCACGCGCAAGGACCTGCTGCGGGCGCGCGTCCTGCACGCGTCGGTGCAGCACTTCCGCGGTGCGTTCGCCGCTGCCGAGCAGGAACTCTCCTCGTGTGCGTACGAAGCCGAGGGCAAGGAGTGGAACGCGATCGCCGCGTTCGCTCTCCAGCACCGCGGCAAGGTGCACTACGACGCCGGCGACTTCGCCGCCGCACGCACGGACTTCAAGCGCGCGCTGTTCCTGCGTCAGGAGTCCGGCGCCACCGACGACCAGCTCGAGTCGACCCTGCTCGCGATCGACGCCGCAGACCGCCGGCGCCCGAGCGCGGTCGTCGCGAGCTGAGCCCGCGCGTTCCTTGATCCGTCGAGTGTCGTAGGCACGTTCTACCTTCCCTCCATGTCAGAACTGCATCGCGTGCGCGTCTGGGCAGACGCGCTGATCGCCCGTCACCTGGACGCCTCATGGTCGTTCGGGTTCGACAACGCCAAACGACGCGCGGGCCTGTGCGACTACACGCGCAAGCGCATCAGCGTGTCGCGATACCTGGCCGCGCGCTACGACGACGACACCAACCACCAGACGCTGCTGCACGAAGTCGCCCACGCGCTCGCAGGCGCGACCGCGGGGCACGGGCCGCGGTGGAAGGCGGTCGCCCGCGACCTCGGCTACGTCGGCGGCACGACCCACCACGGCGAGACGGCGGTCGAACTCGCGCCGTGGATCGGCGTCTGCCCCGCGGGGCACCTCGCCTATCGGCACCGCCGGGTCACGCGCCCGACCTCGTGCGCGAAGTGCGCACCGCGCTTCGACGAGCGCTTCGTCTTCACCTGGACGCGCCGCGAGATCAGCCCCGCCGCACGACTGGCCGCGATGACACCGCGGTCGTAGCCGGGGTTCTGGGTTCGGGGAGTCGCGGGGTGTCACGGGGCGTCGCGGGGCATCGGGGGGACAGGAGATCTCGCTGGCTCAGGACGATCCGCGCCGAATCCTCCTGACCTCGCGATCTCTCCTGACCCGGTCGAGGCGGACGTGCGTCAGAGGGGGCCGAACACGCCCTCGCGCAGGATCGGAACGACGGATGCCGCGTCGACAGCGGCCGCGGCATCCACCTCGTCGCCGCGTCCGAGCCCAGCCAGTTCACGGCCGGATCCGCCGGCGGTCAGCAGGTGCCGCGTCGCGCGGCGCAGGGCGCGGAATGCTTCGCCCGTGACCGCCGCCTCCGGCGACGAGTGATCCAGCCCGAGGGTCGCGAGCGCATCGATGATCGCACCGGCGCCGAGCTGATCCTCGACGGCGAAGCGCACGCTCGACCCGGCTTCGCGTGCGCTCCTCTCGCCGGCCGCCACGACGTTGACGCTGGTGCGTCCCGCGCGCCGCTGCTCCGCATACACGGCCGCGGCCACCGCCGACGCGTTTCGCAGCGCGCCGAGCAGCACGACCGCGCCGGTGTCGGCAGCGGCTGCGGCGACGGCGGCGCCGTTGATCGATGAGGCGAAGGCCGCGGCATCCAGGCAGAAGGCCGCATCGTTCTCGAGCGCCCGGATGACCGTCGTGGAGAACCGCAGCACGTCCACGACGACCACGACATCGGCGGGTGCGAGGCGTGCGAGGCCTTCGAGGCCCCAGTCGAGGCGCACCTGGTAGGTGGACTGGTCGAAGGGGGGCACCGGTCCAGCGTAGGGGGCGGGTGCGAGACTGGGACGATGCGCATCCTGCTGAAGATCGTCATCGACTGCGATGCGGATGCCGCATGGCGGGCCGTGCACTCCCCCCGGGCGGTGGCGGAACTCTACGGCCCCCTGATGGACCTCGCTCCGGTGGTTCCGTCCGGTCTGCCGACGGCGTGGGAGCCGGGCGGTGACGTCCCGGTGCAGCTGTCGCTCGGCGGCGTCCTGCCGCTGGGCCGACAGCTCATCCAGGTCAGCGACCGGTTCGTCGATGACGCGAACGGGGCGGTGCGCATCTTCCGGGACAGCGGCATCCCCCTGACCGGCCCGCTCGCGAGCCTCGACGTGTGGGATCACCAGATGGCGATCGCCCCGGCGCCCGGGGACCCGGCGAAGACCCTGTGGCGCGAGCGCCTCGTGATCGGCGGCCCGACCGCGCTCGCCCTCTGGCCGGTGCTATGGGCCACGTGGCAGTGGCGGGCGGCGCGCATCCGGGCGATCGCCCCGACCTGGGCCCACGATCCGGAGCCCTGACCCCCGCGCCCGGCGCGGCTCGCGAGAGTGCACGTCCCGATCGCGAGAGTGCACCCCACGCCCCCGAGAGTGCACTCCCTGCCCGCGAAAGCGCATGGCCTGCCCGCGGCGCTGCATGGCACGAGCCACCCCGGCTGCCGGGACCCGCACTCCCGGCAGCCGCAGCGTGCACTCTCGCCCACCCGGACATCCACCCCCGCCAACCCCGACATGCACCCCCGGCAACCGCAGCATGCACCCTCGGCAGCCGGGACATGCACCCCGGGCAACCGCAACACCCACTGTCGCCAGCCCGGACACGCACCCCAGGCAACCGCAGCACCCACTCCCGCCAGCCCGGACACGCACCCCCGGCAGCCGGGACATGCACTCTCGCCAGCCGGGACATGCACTCTCGGCGGCTACTCGGCGAGCGCCTCGACCGGAGCCACCCGCGTGGCCAGGCGCGTCGGAACGACCGCCGCCACGAGGGTGAGCACTGCCGTCGCGACCACGATGATCGCGACCGGGATCCACGGGATCGCCGGGGCGACGAAGGTCGGCGACTGCCACGCCGGCGGCATCGCCGTCGACCCGAGCAGCGACTGCGCACCCGCCCAGCCGTAGACCGTGCCCAGCACGAGCCCGGTGATCACCGCGGCGACGGTGATGTGCGCCGCCTCGAGCAGCACCATGAGGCGCACCTGCCCGGTCGAGACGCCCAGCGAGCGCAGCAGCCCGAGCTCTCTGCGCCGCTGCACGACGCCGATGGTCAGCAGGTTCACGAGCCCGACGGCGGCGATGACCGCCGACACCGCGACCAGGCCCATCATGACGCCCGAGAACGTGTCGATGATCGAGGCGAACTCGGGCTCGATCTCGCCGCCGGATGACGCGGCGATCACCGACTTCACCGTCTCCAGCGCCACGGCGAACATCGTCACGAGGGTCACCCCGATCACGACCCCGATCGCCATGCGACTGGAACGCCCCGGGTACCGCAGCGCGTTCTCGGCCGCCAGCCGGGCGGTCGCCGAACGTCCGAACATCCGGCCCACCAGACGCAGCACCGGCGGAATCACCAGCGTCGCGCCGACTGCCAGCCCGGTGAACGACAGGATGCCGCCCACGAACGCCACGATCACACCCAGCGGTGTCACCAGGCCGACGACGACGCCCCCGGCCAGCAGCGCACCGCCCGAGAGGAACAGCACGATCGCGCCGGCATTGCGGCCCTTGCGTCCGGCGATCGCGTCCCGGGAATCCTCCACCGAACCACCGAGGGCCTGCAGCGGCGTGACGGTGAGCACGCGACGCGAGCCCACCCAGGCAGCGGCCCATGTGGTCAGGGCCACGATGACCGCGGGGATCAGCAGTACGCCCTGCACTACGTTGTACTCGACGTCCGCGGCACCGAGCGCGCTCGTGGCGAGCAGAACACCGCCGGCCGCCACTGCCGTGCCGGCGATGAGGCCGAGCATCGCGCCGATGGCTCCGACCACGAGTCCCTGTTGCGCGACTTCGGTCCGCTGCGACCGGGCCGACGCGCCGATCAGGCGCAGCAGCGCGATGCGCCGCGTCCGACCCGCCACGACGGTCGAGAACGTGTTCGCGGTGACGACCGCCGCGACGTACACCGCGACGGCGACCAGAAGCACGGTGAGGATCGAGAGCACGAACGCGAGCGTCTCGCTGTCCCCCAGGAACGGATCCGCCCGCAGGAGCGCCGCGATGTACCCGGTGGCACTGAGCAGCACGACACCGAACGCACTGGAGATCCCGGCGACGAGGATGCTCGCGCCCATCCCCCGCTCCGCCAGCCATGCGAGCCTGGCCGACCGCGGCATCCGCTCGAGCACGACGGCGGTCATGACGCGACCGCCGCGGGCTCGTCGATGTCCCGCTCCGTGGCCAGCATGTACGCCGAGATCTCCTCCGCGCTCTGTCGGGGCTTGTCGGCGACGATCCGGCCGTCACCGAGGAAGATCACCCGATCGGCATGGGCGGCCGCGACCGGGTCGTGCGTCACCATCGCGATCGACTGACCGTGATCCCGGCTCGCCGCCGCGAGCAGTCCGAGCACCTCGCGGCCGCTGCGCGAGTCGAGGTTGCCGGTCGGCTCGTCGGCGAAGACGAGGTCCGGGGCGGTCGCGAGCGCACGGGCGATAGCCACGCGCTGCTGCTGCCCGCCGCTCAGCTGGTGCGGGCGGTGCTGCAGGCGGGGTCCGAGCCCCAGCGTCTCGATGAGCCCATCGATGCGGGCACGCTCCGAGGCGGTCGGGCGGCGTCCGTCGAGGTCGAACGGCAGCAGGATGTTGGCGAGCGCGTCCAGGGTCGGCACCAGGTTGAAGGCCTGGAAGACGAAGCCGACGCGCCGTCGGCGCAGAATCGTCAGCTCGAGGTCGGAGAGCGTCGTGATGTCGGTGTCGCCGATCCACGCGCGTCCGGAGGTCGCGGCATCCAATCCCGCCATGATGTGCATCAGCGTGGACTTGCCCGAGCCGGAGGGTCCCATGATCGCGGTGAACTGGCCACGCCGGATGCCGACGCTGACCTCGTCGAGCGCGTGCACGGCGCTCTCGCCGCGCCCGAAGGTCTTGGTGAGGCTCTGCACCCGGGCGGCGAGCCCGAGATCTGTCGATGTGAGGTTCATACCTTCGACGCTACGAACCGCCGCCGTTCGACGCGTCGGCCGCGAGATGGCATCCGCGTACATCGCGAGGATGACGTGTCGTCGAAAGTCGGGGACGAAATCGCCGCACGCCCGCACCGATCGGCCGAGACCTCGCATTTCTCCCCGCGGTTTGACGCGCCGGCGCGAGCACCCCGTGCCGGACGACGCCGGCGCGATCACCCCCGTGCCGGCGGGCGCCGGCGCGATCAGTCGTGCGGCGCGTACACGCGCAATGCCCGCGGGACGATGCGGCACGACAGCGTGTAACGACCGTCGGGGCCGACCGCCGGCCGCCGTTCGAGCTCGCCGTCGTGCGCGTAGAACGTCGCCGACCCCGCGCGCGGACGCACCGACACGGCGATCTCGGTGGTGGTGATGTGCTGGATATCGGATGCCGGAGGCAGCAGTCGCAGGGCACGCAGCACGACCCGCGTCCGCCGCCCGAAGGACAGTGCCGCCACCGCCTGCGCGCGCGACCCGCGGGCATGCAGGACCCGAACGTCGAGCACGTCGTCCGAGAGCGTGCGCCGCTGCATCGTCGCCACCTGCCCCGGGGTGTTGCGCCCGATGCCGGCGAAGACCGACCAGACCCGCGCCCGCTTGCCCTCGATGACGATGTCGATCGCCTCGGCCCGGCGTAGTTCGCCCCAGGTCGCGACGATCCCGGCGATCCACTTTCCCAGTCGCGGCCGCCGTCGGGCGCGCTCGGCGACGAAGTCCGGATAGATGCCGATGGATGCCGCGTTGAGCACGGTGGAGGTGCGACCTCCGGCGGTCAGTTCACCCACTGTCGCCGCAACGCCCGTCCCGGTCTGCAGCGCATCGATGGCGATCTCGACGCTGTCGATGCCCGCGGCGCGGGCGAAGTGGTTGAACGTCCCCCCGGGAAGCGCGAGGACCGGCAGGTCCCGCTCGAGCGCGAGGTGGGCCATCCGCGCGACGGTCCCGTCACCGCCGTACACGCCGAGCACGCGCGGCGGGTCCTCGCCCGACATCGCTTCGTCCACCGCATCGTCGACCGTCTCGTCCTGCTCGAGTTCGCGCAGGACGGCACGCGGCAGTCTCTCCGCGATCAGCGGCCGCGGGTCGGCGCGCACCACGGCGGTGCCGGCATCCTTGTTCATCACGATCAGCACACCGGAGCCGTCCGCCGACGCCGGCAGCTCGATGCGCTGGGCGACGTCGGGAACCTCGTCGTCGCCACCCGTGGTGTCGGCGGAGAGCGGGTCGATCGTCGGCATAGTGCCGAGGCTACTTCGGTCCGGCGCCACGGAACCGAAACGGTAGCGAACCCGAACCGAACCCCGACCCGAACCCGCACCAGGACCCGCACCAGGACCCGCCCCCGCCCTCCGCGGTTTCGACACTTCCGCGTGTCGCCCGGGGGGTCTATCGTCGCGACAGACACAGAGTCAGGAGGCCCGATGTCCGCGACCGCCCTGCCGCCCAGCGGCGACGTTCCGGCACCGAAGACGTGCGACGCGAGCGGCATGATCGAGATCCATCGGATGTTCCGGCGCGGTTTCGGCGAGGGCCCCGCGCTGGTGCGGCTCGTCCCCGAGGGCGACACCGCCCGCGCCGCGGCCGTCGCCACGCAGCTCGAGACGCTGTCGCTGGGTCTGCACGCGCACCACGAGGGCGAGGACGCCCGGCTCTGGGACGCGCTCGACGAACGCGCGCCCTCCTGCGCCGTGCACGTCGAGCGCATGAAGGCGCAGCATGCGCAGCTGCTGGTGCACCTGACGGCTCTGGACGAATCGCTGCCCGCGTGGCGGGCATCGGCCAGGAGAGCGGATGCCGAGCCCGTGCTCGCCGCGCTCCAGGGCGTCAACGCCGCCATCGCCGTGCACCTCCCCGACGAGGAGGCGAACATCGTCCCCGTGATGGAGTACACGATCACCGAAGCCGAAGTGCAGTGGTTCTCCGATCACGGGCGCCGGTCGATCCCCAAGGGGCAGACCTGGCAGCAGCTCGGCGAGATCCTCGCGTCGCAGCCCGATGGCGGGGACGAATGGCTGCACAAGCACATGCCGGCGCCGGCGCGACTGGCGTGGCGGTGGGTCGGCCGGCGCAAGTACGCCCAGCACCGGGCACGGCTGGAAGGGCGCTGACTGCTAGGTCAGTCCGTGCTCGAAGGCGAAGACGACCAGCTGCACGCGGTCGCGAAGCGCGAGCTTGGAGAGGATACGGCTGATGTGCGTCTTGACGGTCGCCTCGGACAGGAACTCGCGGCCGGCGATCTCGGCGTTGGAGAGCCCGCGTGCGGCGAGCGCGAAGATCTCCCGCTCGCGATCGGTCAGGGTGCCGTACGCCGGCGGAACCGGCCGTGGCGCAGCGCTGGCGAAGTGGGCGAACAGCTCGCGGGTGGCGGATGCCGCGATCACGGCCGATCCGGAGTGCACCGTGCGGATGGAAGCGAGCAGGAACTCGGGGTCGGCGTCCTTGAGCAGGAAGCCGCTCGCGCCCTGGCGGATCGCGCGCGCCGCGGCTTCGTCGAGGTCGAACGTGGTCAGCATGACCACGCGCGGCGGGTCGGCGCCGAACGAGTCGTCGCGCAGCAGCTCGGCGGTCGCCTCGAGCCCGTCCATGACCGGCATCCGAATGTCCATGAGCACGACATCGGGCCGGGTGGCCCGCACGACGGTGAGCGCCTCCCGGCCGTTGGCTGCCTCGCCGACGACGTCGAGGTCGGCCTGCGAGTCGACGAGCATGCGGATGCCCGCGCGAAACAGCGCCTGATCGTCGACCAGGACCACGCGGATGCCGCTCACCGGTGGCACCCGGACCGGCGCCGGGGCGCTCGCACGATCCTCACAGGCCCGCCCCCCGCCCGATCGGCAGTTCGGCCCCGACCACGAAGTCGCCGCCGGAATCCGCCGCGCTGAGGTGGCCGCCGACCAGGTGGGCCCGCTCCCCCATCCCGAGCAGCCCGTGCCCCGACTCTCCCGGATGATGACCCGGCCGCAGCCGGTTGCGCACCTCGAGCGCGACCCGGTCGGGATGCCACGCGAGCGTCACGGCGACCGGCGCGCCGCCGCCGTGCCGGAGCGCGTTCGTCAGCGCCTCCTGCAGGATGCGGTACACCGCCAGCTGCACGGACGCCGGCGGCTGGCCGAGAGGTGCCGGGTCCACGTCGATGTTCAAGTCCACGCCCGCCGCGCGCACCTGGGCGTACAGCTCCTCGAGGTCGGCCAGCGTCGGCTGCGGGCCGGCGGGTTCGCTGTGGCGCAGCTGCGTCAGCAGCACCCGGACGTCGGCGAGCGCCGCCCGCGCGATCGTCGAAATGGTCCCCAGCGCGGCGGTGGCCACCTGAGGATCGGATGCCGCGGCATAGCGCGCCCCGTCCGCCTGGGCGATCACGACCGCCAGCGAGTGGGCGACGACGTCGTGCATGTCCCGGGCGATCCGCACGCGCTCCTGCTCGATCGCGGCATCCGCCTCGGCGACCTCCTGCGCTTCGCGGTTCAGCCGGGCGCGGAGGGCGGTGCGCACCAGGGCGCCGACCGTCCACGCCAGCAGCAGCGCGAACGCCGCCGCGACCAAGAGCGCCACGGCCGCCGAGATGGTGCGCGGCGACAGGTCCCCCCCGCCGATGATCGACGCGGAGAACAGGTAGACGGTGATGACGATCGCACCGAACACCGCCGACGCGAAGCCGGCCCAGTACACCCGCGTCGTGCCGTACGCGGCGGTGGCGTACAGGACGCCGAAGATCGCGACGTCCGCCGCCGTGGGCGGGCGTCCCAGGGACATCTGCACGATGGCCCCCGCCCACGCCAACCCCAGGGCGATCGGCGGCGACCACCGGCGGATCGCGAGTGCCGCGGCGAAGATCAGGACGATCGTCACGCCGCCCAGAATGCTCCCCTCCGAGACGTCGCCGACCGCGAACTCCAGCGGCAGCGCGACGGCGAGGAACGCCGCCGCGACGACGAGGTCGACCACGACCTGATATGTCTTGAGGGGGCGGAACACGGCTTCACGCTACGGGAGACGCAGTGCCGCGGCATCCGTCTTCAGATGTATCTGCAAAACGCTTGCCGGGGATCACCCTCAGGCTTTACTGTCCGGACACAGGCTGAAACCGACGGGAAATGTGCGGGCACCAAGATCGACCCGCGGGGAAGATCCCACCGGCACCCGAACCGGTCCCGACGGCATCGGCGGAAAACGGATCAGCGACGGACGGACGGACGGAGACCGGCATGACGACGGTACGCGCGGCGATCACCCAGACCACCTGGACAGGCGACAAGGAGTCGATGCTCGACAAGCACGAGCAGTTCGCTCGGGATGCCGCGGCCCAAGGGGCGCAGGTCATCTGCTTTCAGGAGCTGTTCTACGGCCCCTACTTCGGCATCACGCAGGACAAGAAGTACTACGACTACGCGGAGCCCGTCGACGGGCCCATCGTGACGCGGTTCGCGGCGCTCGCCAAGGAGCTGGGCATGGTGATGGTGCTGCCGATCTACGAGGAGCAGCAGACCGGCGTGTACTACAACACGGCCGTCGTGGTGGATGCCGATGGCACCGTCCTGGGCAGCTACCGCAAGAACCACATCCCCCACGTGGAGAAGTTCTGGGAGAAGTTCTACTTCCGCCCGGGCAACCTCGGCTACCCGGTGTGGGACACCGCGGTGGGCAAGATCGGCGTCATCATCTGCTACGACCGGCACTTCCCCGAGGCATGGCGAGAGCTGGGCCTGAACGGCGCCCACCTCGCCTTCAATCCGAACGCGACCAAGCCCGGGCTGTCCAACCGCCTGTGGGAGGTCGAGGGGCCCGCCGCCGCCGTGGCGAACGGGTACTTCGTGCTGCAGCCCAACCGGGTCGGCCTCGAGGACAACGAGTACGGCGATCAGGCGGTGAACTTCTACGGCACCAGCAACGTGATCGACCCGCGCGGCAACTTCGTCGGGGAGCGCGGCTCGGGCGAGCACGAGGAGCTGCTCATCCGCGACCTGGACATGAACCTGGTGCGCGAGATGCGCGACGACTGGCAGTTCTACCGCGACCGCCGGCCCGACACCTACGGCGAGATCAGCGCACCATGACCGCGCCGCCGCCTCTCCGCCCCCGCTCGCCTGTCGCAACACGCCGGCGCGGGCGGCGGAACGTGACAGGCGAACCGGGTGGGCACTCCCGCCACCCCCGCTCGCCTGTCGCAACACGCCGGCGCGGGCGGCGGAACGTGACAGGCGAACAACAGGCAACGAGGGAGACTGAGGGATGACGACCACACTGATCACCGGCGGAACGGTCGTCTCGGCGACCGGGCGGTCGCAGGCGGACGTGCTCATCGACGGCGAGACCATCGTCGCGCTGCTGCGACCGGGCTCGGAGCTACTCGGGACGGATGTCGCGGCATCCGTCGACACTGTCCTGGACGCGACCGGCAAGTACGTGATCCCGGGCGGCATCGACGCGCACACGCACATGGAGCTGCCGTTCGGCGGCACCGCGGCGATCGACACGTTCGAGACCGGCACCCGGGCGGCCGCCTGGGGCGGGACCACGAGCATCATCGACTTCGCGGTGCAGCGCTCCGGCGAGCGCATCCAGGACGGTCTGGCCGCCTGGCACGCCAAGGCCGCGGGCAACTGCGCGATCGACTACGGCTTCCACCAGATCATCGGCGGTGTGGACGAAGACGCCCTCGCCGCGATGCCCGGCCTCATCGACGAGGGCATCACGAGCTTCAAGCTGTTCATGGCCTACCCGGGCGTCTTCTACTCGGATGACGGGCAGGTGCTGCGCGCGATGCAGGTCTCGCGCGAGACCGGACTGCTGACCATGATGCACGCGGAGAACGGACCCGTCATCGACGTGCTCGCCGCCCAACTGGTCGCCGAGGGCAAGACGGACCCGTACTTCCACGGCATCGCCCGGGCGTGGCAGATGGAGGAGGAGGCCACACACCGCTCGATCATGATCGCGAACCTCACCGGCGCGCCCCTCTACGTCGTGCACGTGAGCGCGAAGCAGGCCGTCGCCCAGATCGCGACCGCGCGGGATCGCGGACAGAACGTGTTCGGCGAGACGTGCCCGCAGTACCTGTATCTCTCGCTCGAGGAGCAGCTCGGCGCCTCCAGCGAGGAATGGGGCCGGTTCGAAGGCGCGAAGTGGGTGTGCTCCACGCCGCTGCGTTCCCGCGCCGAAGGCCACCAGGACCACATGTGGCAGGCCCTGCGCACGAACGACCTGCAGATGGTCTCAACCGACCACTGCCCGTTCTGCATGAAGGATCAGAAGGAGCTCGGGCGCGACGACTTCCGCGCGATCCCGAACGGCATCGGGTCCATCGAGCACCGCATGGACCTCATGTATCAGGGCGTCGTGACCGGAAAGATCACACTCGAACGCTGGGTGGAGCTGACCTCGACCACGCCCGCGCGCATGTTCGGGCTGTACGGCCGCAAGGGCGTCCTGCAGCCCGGCGCCGACGCCGACGTGGTGATCTACGACCCGAAGGGCCACACTTCGATCGGGCTGAACAAGACCCATCACATGAACATGGACCACTCCGCCTGGGAGGGCTTCGAGATCGACGGTCACGTCGACACCGTCCTCTCGCGGGGCAAAGTGATCGTGGACGGCAACGAGTACCTGGGGGCCAAGGGCGACGGGCGATTCCTCAAGCGCGGCCTGAGCCAGTACCTCACATGACACATGACTGACGGGAACGATTGACATGGACTTCGGCGTTGTTCTGCAGACCAACCCGCCCGCCGCCCGCACGATCCAGCTCGCCAAGCTCGCCGAGGCGCACGGATTCAACCACGTGTGGACATTCGACTCGCACCTGCTGTGGCAGGAGCCGTACGTCATCCACTCCGCCATCCTCGCCGAGACCAAGCGGGTCACCGTCGGGCCCTTCGTCACCAACCCCGCGACGCGCGACTGGACGGTGACGGCATCCGTCTTCGCCACCCTCAACGAGATGTACGGCAACCGCACCATCTGCGGCATCGGCCGCGGCGACTCGGCGGTGCGCGTCACCAACGGCAAGCCGGTGACGATGAGCGAGCTGCGCGAATCGATCCACGTCATCCGCGAACTCGGCAACTCGCGGGCGGTGGAGTACAACGGCGCCACCGTGCGGTTCCCGTGGAGCCGGGGCTCCGAGCTCGAGGTGTGGGTCGCCGCCTACGGACCCCTCGCGCTGAAGCTCACCGGCGAGGTGGGCGACGGGTTCATCCTGCAGCTGGCCGACCTCGACATCGCCGCGTGGATGATCAAGACGGTGCGGGATGCCGCGGCCAATGTGGGCCGCGACCCCGACTCGATCGCGTTCTGCGTGGCGGCGCCGATGTACATCGGCGACGACTGGCAGCACATGCGCGACCAGTGCCGCTGGTTCGGCGGGATGGTCGGCAACCACGTGGCGGACATCGTCGCCAAGTACGGGCACCACGGCGCGGTGCCCGACGCGCTCACCGACTACATCGCCGGACGCCAGGGGTACGACTACAACACCCACGGCAAGTCCGACAACGACCACGTCGATTTCGTCCCCGACGAGATCATCGACCGCTTCTGCATCCTCGGCACGGCGGACCAGCACATCGCCAAGCTCGAGAAGCTCCGCGCGATCGGGGTGACCCAGTTCGCGGGCTACCTCCAGCACGACAACAAGGAAGAGACGCTCCGTGTGTACGGCGAGACGGTCATCCCGGCCCTGTCCGAGCACATGAACGCCAAGGAATGACGCGCCCGCCCATGACGACGACCCTGGAGCCGATCCGCGAGCAGCCGGTGCCGCCGACCCGCGCACGATCCGCGCGCACGGGTCGGCCGCGCGCCCTGTCGGCGTGGGCATGGGGTGCCGTCGGGGTCCTGCTGGTCGCCCTGGTGTGGGAGCTGTACAAGCTCCTCGGGCCCGCGGACGGCGTCGTGATCCTCGGGTTGCGCGTGCTGCCTCGGACCACCGACCTGGCGATGCCGCACATCTGGGACATGATCGCGCGACTGATCGCGCCGGTCACCCGCGCGGAGGGCTCCCCGCCGCTGTGGGGGGTCATCGCGATCGCCGCGCTGACCACCCTGGGCATCGCGGCGGTGGGCTGGATCGTCGGCGTCGTCGTGGGCATCGGCCTGGCTCTGGTGATGCAGCGCTGGCGCCTGGTGGAGTGGGGCCTGCTGCCCTGGATCATCCTCAGCCAGACGGTGCCGCTGATCGCGTTCGCGCCGATCGTGAAGAGCTGGGGTTCGCGGGTGGAGATCGGGCCGGTCCAGTGGCAGGACTGGATGTCGGTCGCGCTGATCGCCTCGTACCTGGCGTTCTTCCCGGTCGCGGTCGGCGCGCTGCGTGGTCTGCAGTCCCCCGATCGCATCCACACCGAGCTGATGCGCACGTACGCCGCCGGCTACTGGCAGACGCTGCGGCGACTGCGGTTTCCGGCATCCGTCCCCTACCTGCTGCCGGCCCTCCGCCTCGGCGCGGCCAACGCCGTGATCGGCGCCGTCGTCGCGGAGGTCTCCACCGGGCTGCAGGGCGGGATCGGACGGCTGCTGATCCAGTTCGCCGGCCAGGCGTCCGGCGATCCGTCGAAGGCGTGGGGACCGATCTTCGGATCGATCGCCCTCGGACTGGTCGCGGCCGGCGCGGTGGCGATGCTCGGACTGCTGTTGAAGGATTACCGACGAGGAGAAGCGACCTGATGGCCGTTGGACACGCGCAGCACGACTCGACGGAGGCCACCGGCACGCACTCCGTCGTCGTACGGGACGTCGCCAAGACGTTTCCCACCAAGACGGGCGACGTCAGCGCGCTCCAAGGCATCGACCTGACCGTCGCGGACGGCGAGTTCGTCGCGCTGATCGGCCCGTCGGGATGCGGCAAGTCCACGCTGCTGCGCCTGATCGCCGACCTCGATCCCCCCACGGCGGGCACGATCGAGGTCTTCGGCAAGCCCGCGGACCGGGCACGCCGGGATCAGGACTACGGCATCGCGTTCCAGCAGGCCGGCCTGCTGCCCTGGCGGACGGTCGCGGCCAACATCTCCCTCCCCCTCGAGCTGCACGGCGTCGGCGCGGCGGAGCGCAAGACCCGCGTGGCCGAGCTCGCGGAACTGGTGGGGCTCACCGACTTCGCCGACCGGCATCCGGATCAGCTCTCCGGCGGGATGCAGCAGCGGGTCGCGATCGCGCGCTCGCTGGCCGAGCGCCCCCGGCTGCTGCTGATGGACGAACCGTTCGGCGCGCTGGATGAGATGACCCGCGAACACATGCAGACCGAGCTCTCGCGCATCGCCGCCGAGACCGGCGCGGCCGTCGTGTTCGTGACGCACTCGATCCCCGAGGCGGTGTTCCTCTCCGACCGCGTCGTGGTGATGTCCCCCCGCCCGGGCCGGATCACGCACATCATCGAGACCGGGTTCGGGAAGGATGCCGCGCGCGACGAATCGCTGCGCGAATCACCCGCGTTCTTCTCCCGGGTGACGGCGGTTCGCGAAGCCCTGCACGGCACCCCGGTGCCGACCGGCGGCCGGGAGCTGCGATGACCACCCTTCGACAGGCTCAGGGACCCGGAGCCGGCGCCCGGGAAGCGCCGGCGGGCTGGAGCCCGGCGACCGAGCGGCGCCTGCGGGTCATCGCGCCCATCGCGGTGGGGCTGCTGGGGCTCGGGACGTGGCAGTTCCTGGTCAGCGTCGTCGGCGTCTCCGACTACCTGCTGCCCAGTCCCGCCGCCATCGCGGCGCAGTTCGCCGAGTTCGGCGGCGCCATCTGGCAGGCGGCCCTGATCACCGGGACCAACGCCCTGATCGGCCTGGTCGTCGGCACGATCCTGGCGATCGTGCTCGCCGCGCTGGCATCCCGCTGGCGGGCCGTCGACGGGATGTCCGCGCCGATCGTCGCATCCCTGGCCGTCGTGCCGATCGTCGCACTGGCTCCCGTGCTGAACTCGATGTTCGGCGCCGACAGCCAGTTCGGTCGACAGGCCATCGCGGCTCTGGCATCCTTCGTCCCCGTCTTCCTCAACACTCTCCGCGGCCTGCGCCAGACTCGGCCGGTGCATCGCGACCTGATGCGCAGCTACGCGGCCACCGGCGCGCAGTCGTTCCGCACCGTGACCCTCCCCACCGCCCTGCCGTACCTGCTCACCGGTGTGCGGATCGCCAGCTCGCTCGCCGTGATCTCCGCGCTCGTCGCGGAGTATTTCGGCGGCCCGCGGGGCGGCCTGGGCAGCGCCATCTCGACGTCGGCGGCCACGAGCGCCTACGCCCGCGCGTGGGCGTACGTGGTGGCGGCGATCGTCGTCGGCCTGATCTTCTACCTCGCCACGGCGCTCGCCGAGCGCCTGGTCTTGCGCCGCATCCCGGTCGGAGGCGTGCAATGACGCGCTCTCCGCAGGATGCCGCGCCCCCTCGTCCTCGCCCGGCGAGGTCGGATCCGCACCACCGCAGCACTCCGCAAGAGAACCCGAAAGGAACGACATGAGACACAGCACACGTCGCGGCCTCACGAGGCGCGCAGCAACGGCGGGCGCCTTCGCGCTGTCGGCCGCGCTCATCCTGACCGCCTGCTCGGGCGGAGGCGGCGCATCGCCGACCTCCGACGGCGGCGAGGACGGTGAGCTGACCCAGGTCAAGCTCCAGCTCCAGTGGCTGCCCCAGGCGCAGTTCGCCGGCTACTTCGCCGCGGCCGAACAGGGCTACTTCAAGGACGAAGGACTCGAGGTCGAGATCATCCCCTCAGGCGGGGACATCGTGCCGCAGGACGCCCTCGCCAACGGCGACGTCGACTTCGCGGTCGCGTGGGTGCCGAAAGTGCTCGGATCGATCGAGGCCGGCGCCAACCTCACCGACATCGCGCAGATCTTCCAGCGCTCCGGGACGCTCCAGGTGTCGTGGGCGGACTCGGGCATCGACTCGGTGGCCGACTTCGAGGGCAAGAAGATCGGATCGTGGGGCTTCGGCAACGAGTGGGAGATCTTCGCGGCCATGGCCGCCGAGGACCTGGACGCGAGCACCGTCGAGATCATCACGCAGGACTTCAATATGAACGCGTTCCTGCAGAACGACATCGACGCCGCCCAGGCGATGACCTACAACGAGTACGCGCAGCTGCTCGAGACGGAGAACCCCGAGACCGGCGAGCTCTACCAGCCGGACGACTTCAACGTCATCAGCTACCAGGACACCGTGGGCGCCATGCTGCAGGACGCGATCTGGGCCGACACCGAGCGGCTCGATTCGGATCAGGAGTACGCCGACACGGCCGTGAAGTTCCTCAAGGCCGTCATCAAGGGATGGGTGTACGCGCGGGACAACGCCGAAGAGGCCGCGGCGATCACGATCGCCTCCGGCTCCGCCTGGGGTCCCAGCCATGAGCTGTGGATGATGAACGAGACCAACAAGCTCATCTGGCCCGCGCCCGAAGGCATCGGCATCATCGACGAGTCTGCGTGGAAGCAGACCGTCGAGGGCGCGCTCGCCGCCGTCAACGAGACCGGCGCGCACCTGATCACGAAGCAGCCGCCGGCGACCGCGTGGAGCAACGAGTTCATCCAGAAGGCGCTGGATGAGCTCGAGGAGGAAGGCGGCATCGACCTGACCGGCGAGGGCTTCACGCCGATGGAGGTCAAGCTGGAGGCGGGCGGCAACTAGCCGAACACCGGATGCCGGTCGCTGAGCGCGCGCGTGCCGCGGCGCTCAGCGGCCGGTTCCGAGTTGCCAATCGGTCGCCGAGCGAGGAGCGTGGCCGTAAGAGACGAAGAGACTACGGAAAGCCAGACGAAAAGGACACGACGATGACGACGACATCCGCCACAGACCTGGACGAGACCACCAAGCAGCTCGACCGGGAGTACGTCTTCCATTCCTGGTCCGCGCAGGCGTCCCTCGACCCGATGGTCATCGCCGGCGGCGACGGCACCGTCGTCTGGGACCATGCCGGCAACCGCTACCTGGACTTCTCGAGCCAGCTGGTGAACGTCAACATCGGGCACCAGCATCCCGCCGTCGTCCGAGCGATCCAGGAACAGGCGGCCGTCCTTTCCACGATCGGGCCGGCGACCGCCAACCTCACCCGCGGCCAGGCCGCGGAGCGCATCGTCGCGCGCGCCGGGGCACCGTTCTCGAAGGTCTTCTTCACCAACGGCGGTGCGGACGCCATCGAGAACGCGATCCGGATGGCGAGGCTGCACACCGGGCGCGACAAGGTGCTCTCGACCTACCGCTCGTACCACGGCAACACCGGGGCGGCGATCGTCTCGACCGGGGACTGGCGCCGCATCCCGAACGAGTACGCACGCGGGCACGTCCACTTCTTCGGACCGTACCTGTACCGCAGCGAGTTCTGGTCCGACAGTCCCGAGCAGGAGAGCGAACGCGCCCTGCACCACCTCGAGCGGGTCATCCAGTCCGAGGGCCCGAGCGGCATCGCCGCCATCCTGCTGGAGTCCGTGCCCGGCACCGCCGGCATCCTGATCCCGCCGCCGGGCTACCTGGCCGGAGTCCGTGCGCTCGCCGACAAGTACGGCATCGTGCTGATCCTCGACGAGGTGATGGCGGGCTTCGGGCGGACCGGCCGCTGGTTCGCCTTCCAGGGGCACGACGTCGTACCCGACCTGATCGCCTTCGCGAAGGGCGTCAACTCGGGATACGTGCCGGTGGGCGGTGTCGCGATCTCCGAGGAGATCTCCGCGACGTTCGACGAGCGGGTCTTCCCCGGGGGACTCACCTACAGCGGCCACCCCCTGGCCGCGGCATCCATCATCGGCGCACTCGACGCGATGGAATCCGAGGGTATCGTCGATAACGCCCGCCGCGTGGGAGCGGACGCGATCGGCCCCGCCCTCGCGGAGCTGCAGGAGCGGCATCCGCTCGTCGGAGAGGTCCGCGGCGAGGGAGTGTTCTGGGCGATCGAGCTCGTGGCCGACCGCGCGACGCGCGAGCCGGTCGCGGCCGGTGTGATCGGGCAGCTCAAGAAGGAGCTCGTGACGCGCGGCCTGCTGCCGTTCGCGGCGGACAACCGCATCCACGTCGTACCGCCGTGCGTGGTGACCGACGACCAGGTCGCTCAGGCGATGGAAATCTACGACGAGGCGCTCACCGCCGTCGAACGCGCCTGACCCGCGCCCGCGAGGCGGGCGAACTACCGAGACCAACGACGGCGATTTACGCTGGTCGTGCACCCGTGGCCCAAGAGGCCAGGAAGAGAAGGAAACACACCATGACCGACACGACCACACTCGAGCAGACGAAGCAGTCCGCCACCACGATCCTCGACCACTGGGTCGACGGAAAGACCTGGGCAGGCTCGTCCACCCGCACCGCGCCGGTGTACAACCCGGCGCTGGGCACCGTGCAGCGCGAGGTGCGCCTGGCCTCCACCGCCGACGTCGACCAGGCCGTCGCCTCGGCGTCCGCCGCCTGGGCGCAGTGGCGCGATTCGTCGATCTCGAAGCGCACGGCTGTGCTGTTCGCGTTCCGCGAGCTGCTGAACGCTCGCAAGCAGGAGCTCGCCGAGATCCTCACCTCCGAGCACGGCAAGGTGCTCTCCGACGCCCTCGGCGAGATCGCCCGCGGCATGGAGGTCGTCGAGTTCGCGTGCGGGCTGGGGCACCTCACGAAGGGCGCGTACTCCGAGAACGTCTCGACCGGCGTCGACGTGTACACGCTCAAGCAGCCGCTCGGGGTCGTCGGGATCATCAGCCCGTTCAACTTCCCGGCGATGGTGCCGCTGTGGTTCTTCTCGATCGCGCTCGCCGCCGGCAACGCCGTGATCCTGAAGCCCTCCGAGAAGGACCCGAGCGCGGCGAACTGGATGGCCGCACTGCTGAAGGAAGCGGGACTGCCCGACGGCGTCCTGAACGTCGTGCACGGCGACAAGGAGTCCGTCGACGCGCTGCTGGAGCACCCGGACGTGCGGGCGATCTCGTTCGTCGGGTCGACGCCGATCGCGAAGTACGTGTACGAGACGGCGACCGGGCACGGCAAGCGCGTGCAGGCTCTCGGCGGCGCGAAGAACCACATGCTCGTACTGCCGGATGCCGACCTCGACCTCGCCGCGGATGCCGCGGTCAACGCGGGCTTCGGCTCGGCCGGTGAGCGTTGCATGGCCATCTCGGTCGTGCTCGCCGTCGACACGATCGCCGACGAGTTCGTCACCAAGGTCTCCGAGCGCATGGCGACGCTCCGCACCGGCGACGGCACCCGCGGCTCCGACATGGGACCGCTCATCACCGAGGTGCACCGCGACAAGGTCGCGTCGTACATCGACGTCGCCGCTGCCGACGGCGCGTCCGTGGTCGTGGACGGCCGCGGCATCGAGGTGGACGGCGACCCGGACGGCTTCTGGCTCGGACCGACCCTGATCGACAACGTGCCGACCTCCTCCTCGGTGTACCTCGATGAGATCTTCGGCCCTGTGCTGTCGGTCGTGCGCATCGACGGATACGAAGAGGGCCTCGGCATCATCAACAGCAGTCAGTACGGCAACGGCACCGCGATCTTCACGAACGACGGCGGCGCGGCCCGGCGCTTCCAGCGTGAGGTGCACGTCGGCATGATCGGCATCAACGTGCCGATCCCGGTGCCGGTCGCGTACCACTCGTTCGGCGGCTGGAAGGCGTCGCTGTTCGGCGACGCGAAGGCATACGGCCCGCACGGCTTCGACTTCTTCACGCAGGAGAAGGCCGTGACTTCGCGCTGGCTCGACCCGTCGCACGGCGGACTGAACCTGGGGTTCCCCCAGCACGACTGATCCGGCCCACCCGTCCGCCCCGCTGCCCGGGGTGCACGCCCGGGTCGCGAGGGTGCACGCCCCGACTGCCGAGAGTGCACGCCCGGCTGCCGAGAGTGCACGTTACCGCCGCCGAGGGTGCACGTCGCCGCCCACGAAAGTGCACGTCCCGCTCGCGAGAGTGCATCCCCTGCCCCGAACTTGCACGTCCGGGGCGGAGCGACGTGCACTCTCGCAAGCAGCAACATGCACTCTCGCGAGCCGGGACATGCACTCTCGCGAGCCGGGACATGCACTCTCGCCAGCCGGGACATGCACTCTCGCCAGCCGGGACATGCACTCTCGCGAGCTGGGACATGCACTCTCGCGAGCTGGGACATGCACGCTCGCGAGCGGCGGGGGCGGCACGGGTACGATTTACCGAAACCACCCACCGCCGCGCGCGCGGCCCGACCTCGCAGATCGGAGGTTCCCCACATGTCCAGCACGATGCACACCACCCCCGGTGCACAGAAGGCGATCATCGGCGAGCCCGAGGTCGTCGAGGACACCCGCGCCCTGGCCCGCGACGTCGAGAGCTCGCCCGCGTGGCTGAGCCTCAAGGCGTCGGCCACGGCGCTCCAGTCCATGCAGGCCCAGGACGGTTCGGTTCCGGATGCCGCGGACCACGCCGCCGCCAGGCAGCACGTCGCCGCGATCGTCGCCGCGATCGGTGACCTCAGCCCTCGCTTCCCGCATGATGCCGCGTACTTGCGGACATCCGTGACGGATTTCGAGCGCTGGGCCGAGGGGGACTTCGGCGTACCCGACTTCTTCGACTCGCTGGTCGCGTTCCAGCCGCAGGAGCGGCGCGTGGACGGCATCCGTCACCTCGTCGTGTTCCCGATGTACACGCAGAACGGGTCGTCCAACCGGTACGTCGAGGCGCTGATCGTCGAGGTGATCTGGCCCGAGTTCATCGCGCAACTCGAGACCGAGTACGCCAACCGGCTGTTCGTCTCGCTGCGGCTCGTGGACTTCACACCGGGGTACGACACGAACTCGGCCGTCCTGTTTCCCGAGACCGTCGCCATGCGCGAGATCCCGGCGTTCACGTGGGGCGCGATCTTCCAGGACCGCGAGGCGGCGCGCTACCGGCGCGTCGTGCACGCGGCATCCGCCATCACGAAGCTCGACCTGCCCGCTGAGGCGGAGCGGATGCTGGAGGACCAGGCCCTCGCGGAGAAGACGTTCGTGATGTGGGACATCATCCACGACCGCACGCACATGCGCGGCGACCTGCCCTTCGATCCCTTCATGATCAAGCAGCGGATGCCGTACTTCCTGTACTCGCTCGAAGAGCTGCGCTGCGACCTCACGGCCTTCCGCGAGGTCGTGGCGATCCAGAAGCGCCTGAGCGAGAGGGTCGAGTCGGGCGCGACGCTCTCGAACGCGGAGTCCGAGATGCTCGAGCACGCGCGCCTCGTGCAGTACGCCGTGATCTTCGACCGGATCTTCCGATTCGCGATCACCGGCACGCGCGTGCGCAACTACGACGCGGTGGGCGGACAGCTGCTGTTCGCCTGGCTGCACCAGCGCGGCGTCCTGCACTGGACGGACACCTCGCTCGCCTTCGACTGGGCCGACGTGCCGGCGGCGGTCGTGGCGCTCGGCGACGCGATCGACGAGCTGTACTGGCGCTCGATCGACCGGCCGAAGACCGCGCACTGGCTGGCCGCATACGAACTCGTGCGGGGCACGCTCACACCGAACCCGGCGTCGCGCTGGGCGCGCGGCCTGCCCGACGACGTCCTCGCCGGCCCGCCGAAGGGGTACACCGACGCGGTGCTGGACGACGAGTTCCCGCTGTCGATGTTCTTCGAAGCGCTGGAGAAGAAGATGCGCCCGGTGATCGAGTCCACGGCCGGCATCCGCGCAGACGATGCCTGACATCGCGAACCGTCTGGTGCTGGTCGCAGGAGCGACCAGCACCAGCGGGCTGACCTGCGCGCGCGCCCTGACTGCGGCCGGAGCGCGGGTCGTGGCGGTCGGGCGGGATGCCGGAAAGCTCGACGCGCTCGCCGCAGAGGTCCCCGGCATCTCGGTGCGCGCCTGCGACCTCACCGACGAGTCGGCGGTGCAGGACCTGGCCCAGCAGGTGCACGACTCCGATGGCCGGGTGGACGGCATCGTGCACCTGGTCGGGGGCTGGCGCGGGGGCGGCGGACTGGCCGGCCAGAGCGACGAGGACTACCGATTCCTCGAGCGCTCGTTCACGGCTCTGCGGCACGTCAGTCGCGCTTTCGACTCCGATCTGCGTGCGTCGCCGGCCGGTCGCCTCGCGATCGTGTCCTCGACCTCGGTCACCCGGCCCCTCGCGGGCGGGGCGAACTACGCCGCCGTCAAGGCCGCGAGTGAGGCCTGGACCCGTGCCGTCGCGCAGGGCTTCGGCAAGAGCGCGAGGGATGCCGGCGCCGAGCTGTCCGCGGCGGCCGTGATCTTCCGCGTGAAGACCCTGGCGGGGCTGGAGGACGCGCTCGCCGCGCGCGTGGTGGGCCTGTGGGACGCCGACGCGGCATCCCTCAACGACACCGTCGTCACCCTCGGCGACGACTGAGGCGCGGCGCACCATCGAGCTCCGGGCCCCCGGCGCGATCAGGCGACCGGGTCGGCTTCGAGCGAGCCGACACGATCAGGCGACCTGGTCGGCTTCGAGCGAGCCGACACGATCAGGCGACCGGATCGGCTACGAGCGGGCCGACACGATCAGGCGACCGGGTCGGCATCGAGCGGGTCCGGAGCGCGCTCGTACTCCTTCGACAGCGTCCGGTAGCTGCGCGTGGTGAACGCGAGCAGCGCCACGACGACCATGATGAGACCGCTGACGAGGAACACGAGCGCGATGCCCCGCGCCTCGCCGTCGCCGAGGAGCCACCCCCACGCCTGCTGACCGGCATCCGAATCCATGTACGGGATGATCCAGAACTGCGCGATCGGTGCGATGAGGAACGCCGTGATCGGCGCGGCGGCCGACTCGAACGCCGCCGCGAAGCCGAAGACCCGCCCCTGCGTGCGGAACGGCACGACTTTCTGGATGACGGTCTGCTCCGACGCCTCGACGGCGGGCACCAGCGCCATGTAGACCCAGATGCCCGCGGCGTACAGCCACCACCAGTCGCGGATCGTGAAGAGCGCGCCCAGTACCCCCATGGCCACGACGACGAGCAGCATCGTGCGGATCGGGTTGCGGCCGAGTCCGCGCGCGGCGATCACGATGCCGCCGATGATGAACCCCGTCGAGGCGACCCCGAGCACCACACCCCACCACTCGACGGGGAACAGCGTCAGTCCGTAGGGGTCCATCAGCGCCATGTAGACACCGCCGATGAGGTTGTTGAACGTGGCGAAGATGATCAGCGCGAACAGGCCCGGAGCCGACCGGATCGCGCGGATGCTGCCGCGCACGTCCACGACCGGCTGGCGTTCGCCCTCACGGACGGGTCTGTCTTCGGGGATCCGCAGGAATGCGACGTGAAGCAGCGCCAGCAGCGTGAAGGCTATCGCGATGACGAGTGTCCAGCCCATGCCGAGCAGACCGATCGCCAGCCCGCTGAACACGCTCGTGACGGTGAACGCGATCCCCTGCACGGTGCCGACCATGCCGTTGGCGTTCGCGTGCCGCTCTACGGGGACCAGCAGCGTGACGGTCGTGGACAGCGCGATGTTGCGCATGTTCTCGATGACCCCACCGAACAGGATGATGCCGGAGAACAGCCAGAACCACGGCCCGCCGATGTCCAGGAGCGCGGACTCGGGCTGGGCGAGGTAGAGCGCGCCCGCGACGAGGAACGACGCCAGCGTGATCAGGCTCGAGAGCACCATCACCACGTGCTTGCGGTAGCGATCGACGATCGTGCCGAACACCATCGAGAAGATCGCGACGAACAGCATGTACGCACCGCCGATGATGCCGGTCGCCAGCACCGACTGCGTCTCGATGTAGACCCAGAAGGTGAGGGCGAACCACAGAAAGCTCGTGGTGATGTTCGCGATCGCCGTATTGACCAGCACTTGGACGAACGTGCGCATGCCGCCGGGCGGCGGGGCCGGCGCGTGGTGCGCAGGTGACTGCTCCGCGGTCCCGTTCTGTGCGGCCGCCATAGCGCCCGAGTCGCCTGGGGAGGTCATTTCGCGAGGATACCCACGGCTCCCGACATCCGGAACCCCGCATCCGCTCGCGGAGCCCGTCGGGCTCCGCAGCCACAAGTTGCGGCATCCCGCACCAACGCGCCCGCAGAACGTGACTGCGGATCGGCTGGGTCGCGCAGCCCCATCGCGCTCCGCAGTCACAAGTCGCGGCATCCCGCACCAACGCGCCCGCAGAACCTGACTGCGGAGCGCCCGGGCTGCGCAGCCCCGTCGCGCTCCGCAGCCACAAGTTGCGGTATCCCACGCCAACGCACGCGCAGAACCTGACTGCGGAGCACGGGGCTGCGCAGGCCCGTCGCGCTCCGCAGCCACAAGTTGCGGCATCCCGCCCCAACGCGCCCGCAGAACCTGACGGCGGAGCGCCCGGCTCGCGCAACCCCTCGGCTTCCGCAGCCACAAGTTGCGGCATCCCACACCAACGCGCGCGCAGAAAGGGACTGGGGAACACCGGGCACGGCCCCGCGCGGGACGCAGCGCGCGCCCGGGAGAGGGACACCCGGCGGCCGTAGGCTTGAGGCGTGACTCCGCTTCATGACACCGCCCTGCGCGGCTTCGCGTCCGACAACTACTCCGGCATCCACCCCGAGGTGCTCGCCGCCATCGTGGTCGCGAACGACGGCCATCAGGTCGCCTACGGCGAGGACGACTACACCGCGCGGCTGCAGGAGGTCTTCGCCCACCACTTCGGCGACGGCGTCGAGGCGTTCCCCGTGTTCAACGGCACCGGCGCGAACGTCGTCGGCCTCCAGTCGATGCTCCCCCGCTGGGGCGCGGTGATCGCGGCGTCCACCGCCCACATCAACGTGGACGAGGGGGGTGCGCCGGAGCGCGTCGCCGGCATCAAGCTCCTCACCGTGCCGACCGACGACGGCAAGCTCACGCCCGAGCTCATCGACCGCGAGGCCTGGGGGTGGGGCGACGAGCACCGCGCTCAGCCGCTCGTGGTCTCGGTGGCCCAATCCACCGAGCTCGGCACGGTGTATTCCGTCGACGAGCTGCGGGCGATCGCCGATCACACGCACGCGCTCGGGATGAAGCTGCACATGGACGGCGCCCGCGTCTCCAACGCCGCAGCCTCGCTCGGACTGCCGCTGCGCGCCTTCACGCGGGACATCGGGGTGGATGTCCTCAGCTTCGGCGGCACGAAGAACGGCGCGATGCTGGGCGAGGCGATCGTCGTCCTCGATCCCGAGGCCTCGACCGGCCTGACCTTCCTGCGCAAGCTGAACATGCAGCTCTCATCGAAGATGCGCTTCGTCTCGGCGCAGCTCATCGCACTGCTGGAGGGCGACCTGTGGCTGCGCAACGCATCCCACTCGAACGCCATGGCGGCGCGCCTGCGGGCCACCGTCGAGGCGGGCCTGGCCGACGGATCCCTTCGTGGCGTGGCATTCACTCAGCCGACCCAGGCCAACGGCGTGTTCGCGACGCTCCCCGCCGGTGTGGCCGACCGGCTGCGCGAGGCGTTCCGCTTCTACGACTGGGATGCCGCGAAGAACGAAGTCCGCTGGATGTGCTCCTTCGACACCAGCGAAGCCGACGTGGACGCCTTCGCCGCAGAGCTCGCCCGCCTCGTCGCCTAGACACAGAGCGGCATCCTCATATCTATTCACCGGAATATAACTCGCGCATTCGGGTTGTAACCGGTACGCCCCCAGCACATTCTGGGAGGGCGGAAGACGAAGAGGAAGAGGAAGATCATGGCTCGGTTCGATGACCGTGTCGCCCTGGTGACGGGCGGCGCAAGCGGTATTGGCAAGGCGACGGCACTCCGGATCGCTTCGGAAGGCGGCGCGGTCGTGATCGCGGACGTGCAGGACGACGCCGGCGCGGCCGTCGTGGCCGAGATCGAGGCCTCCGGAGCGAAGGCCGCCTTCGTGCACCTCGACGTGACCAGCGAGCAGGGCTGGGCCGACGCGGTCGCCGCGACCGTGCAGAAGTTCGGCGGACTCGACGTGCTGGTCAACAACGCCGGCATCGGCGACACCGAGCCGCTCGAAGTGACCACCCTCGCCACGTGGGACAAGGTCGTCGCCGTGACGCAGACCAGCGTCTTCCTGGGCATGAAGGCCGCCGCCGATGCGCTCAAGGCGAGCGGCAACGGATCCGTCGTCAACATCAGCTCGATGTACGGCATCGTCGGCTCGGGCGTCAGCCCCGCCTACCACGCCGCCAAGGGCGCCGTCCGGCTGCTCACCAAGACGACAGCGCTGGGCTGGGCGAAGGAGGGTGTGCGCGTCAACTCCGTGCACCCCGGCTTCGTCGACACCCCGATCCTGGGTGAGACCGACCGCGACATGCTCATCGCCGGCACCCCGATGGGTCGGCTGGGCCGCCCCGAGGAGATGGCGGCGCTCATCGCGTTCGTCGCGAGCGACGACGCGAGCTTCGCGACCGGCGCCGAGTTCGTCGCCGACGGCGGCGTCACCGCCGGCTGACACCAGGCATCCCCGCAGCCCCGAGAGCGGGTCGCTCATCGACGCGGCGGGACCGGAAGGTCCCGCCGCGTCGTCGTTCCCGCCACGCACAGCCGGCGGCCGCTAGGACAGGACGTCCTTCGTGACGAACCGTGCGATCGCCGCGCCACCGAAGACCAGCACGTATCCCGCCTGAAGCACGGCGTTCCCGGCGAAGGAGTCCCAGACCATCGGCGAGCGCAGCAGATCGGCGAACTCCAGCCAGCGATCCGTGAACAGCCAGGGATGCAGCGCCTCCAGCTGCGGGATCGCTCCGACGATCTGCGCGGTGACCGCCAGGATCGCTGTCGCCGCCATGGCTCCGATGGGCACGGTGGTCAGCGTCGAGAAGAAGAGTCCGATCGCCGACAGTCCGAGGAGCGAGACGGACACGTAGGCGGCGATCGCGAGCAGCCGGATCAGCCCTTCGCCGACCGAGACCTGCGCTCCCGACAGCAGCGTCACCGGTCCGACCGGAAACAGCGCCCAGCCCGCGAGTGACCCGACCACCACGACCGTGAGCGTGCCGGCGATACAGAACGCCGCCGCGAAGAGGTACTTCACGACCAGCAGCCGTACCCGCCCGGCCGGCGCCAGCAGAAGGTACCGGAGCGTTCCGTGACCGGCCTCGCCGGCGATCGCGTCGCCGGACGCGACGCTCACCGTGAGCGGGAGGAACAGCGGGATGGCGACCGTCATCGCCGCCAGCCCCACGAACAGGCCGTTGCCGGCGATCTGATCGAGGAAGGCGGGACCGCGTCCCGGGTTCGAGCCGCCCACCAGCCGGATGGCGATCGCGATCAGAATGGGGATCAGCGCGAGCGCCCCGAGCATCGCCCACGTCCGCCGGCGTCGGAACTGCGTGGCCATCTCATTCCCCAGCAGCTGCACCGTGCCGCCTGCCGGGCGTCCGCCCCGGACGCCACGCCCGTCCGCCGTGGAGGCGGCACGCTCACGCGAGGACATCGAACCCCTCGCCGGTCAGTTCGACGAACCGCTGCTCGAGACTCGCGCCGACGACCTCGAAGCCGCGCACCCGCACGCCCGCGGCCACGAGCGCCCGGACGATCGCCTCGGGCTCGACGTCGTCGGGCATCGCGGCGGACACCTGATCCAGATCGGATGCCGCGCCCTGCGCGTCCGCCTGGACACCCAGGTCCGCGAGCACGCCGCGCGCGAGCGGAAGGTCGGGCGTGCGGACGCGGACGCGACCCCGCCCACCCGAACGTCGGAAACCCTCGAGCGTGCCCTGGGCCACCAGGCGCCCCGCGCTCATGACCCCGACGTGCGTGCAGAGCTGCTCGACCTCGGCGAGGAGGTGGCTGGAGACGAAGACGGTGGTGCCGTCCGCCGCGAACGAGCGGATGAGCGCCCGCACCTCGCGGGTGCCCTGCGGGTCGAGGCCGTTCGTCGGCTCGTCCAAGACGAGCAGCTCCCGCGGCATGAGCAGGGCGTTGGCCAGACCGAGCCGCTGCTTCATGCCCAGCGAGTACGCGTGGGCCTTCTTTCCCGCCGCGTGCGAGAGCCCCACCCGATCCAGCGCTGCGGCCACCCGCGCCTGCCGAGTGCGCGGAGACGAGTGCCGGTCGGCCGCGTCGAAGCGCCGCAGATTCTGCTCGCCGGTGAGGAACGGTGAGAAGGCCGGTCCTTCCACGAGCGCACCCACCCGCGGGAGGACCGCATCCAGCGCCTGCGGCATCGGCGAACCCAGCACCTGCGCTGCACCGCTGGTCGCCCGCAGCAGTCCGAGCAGCATCCGGATCGTGGTGGTCTTTCCTGAGCCGTTCGGCCCCAGGAAGCCGAAGACGGCCCCTCGCGGGACGGCAAGATCGACCGCGTCGACCGCCGTCTGCGCGCCGAAGCGCTTGGTGAGGCCGGACGTCTCGACGGCCAGCTCGGCGGCGGGATCCGCGCGCGTCACCGGGTCAACGGCCAGTCTGTGCGGCCTCGACCAGGCGAGACGCCGGAACAGCGCCTGCCAGCATCCGCCCGTCGTCGGTGATGAGCACGCTCACCAGCGAGGTCTGCAGCACCCTTCCGCCGTCGACGGCGGTGGTGACCGCCTCGAGCAGGGCACGCTGTTCCGCGTCGAGCTCAGCGGTGCCGTTCGATCCCGGCAGCTGGACCACCGCGGACCAGCCCTTCCCGGAGACGATCGGCGCGTCCGGGTTCGCGCGCGACGCCGAGTCCTCGGGTGCGGGCAGCGGCAGCTCCTCGTCCACGACGGCGATGCCCTCGCCCGGAGTGAAATCGAACACCGACGGGTCGGGAGCGTCGAAGCTGACGCGCGTGAACGCGATCTCGAACGCCGGCTCGTCCGCCCCGCGCGCGGAGACCGAGGCAGCCAGCGCGACGCCGTTCTCACCGTCGATCGCGAATCGGACGTCGCCGACGAGCGTGTCCGCGGTGCGCGGGGTCAGAATGAGCTCGTACACGTCGCGACCGGCGACGCGTGCGTCGGTGCCGACGGTGACCTCGGTGGTCTCGTCCAGGCGGGCCAGAGCGTCATCGAGCATCCGGTCGGGCGTGGGTATCGCCGGGTCCGCGGAGGAGTCCTCGCGCCGGCTGTGCCCCTGCTCGAACTCAGCGCCGGCCGGGAGGGTGAAGCGCGTGGCTGTCTGGGTCTCGCTGTCGACATACCAGGCCTGTCCGGCCTCGCCGTCGACGTACACGTTGCGCTCGGCGAGCGGGTCGAGAACCTGCAGGCGGGCGCGCTCACCGTCGAGGTACACGTTCGCGGTGTGCGTGCCGGTGACCAGCGCGAGAAGGTCCGCGACGTCGGGTGCTGCCGGCCCCGTGTCGCCCGAGCCGGACGTGCCGGTCAGCGCATCGAGGTCGGGAAGCCCCAGCGCGGAGGTTTGAGCGATCGTGCCGCTGAGCGCGTCCACCTCGCTGGCGCCGGCGAATTCGATCAGCTCCGCAGGGCTCTTGTCCGGCAGATCGACCGCTCCGCTCGCTGCCATCGGAACGAGGATGACCGCACCTGCGACCAGCGGCACCGCCAGCGCGGCGGTCCACGCGAGCGCACGGGCGCGACCGGCGGGGCTCATGCGCCCCAGGCTACGCCGGTCGCGGCATCCCGTCCCCGGTCACAGAGAACACTCAGGATGCCGCCTCAGCGCAGCGCGCCGACACTGGCCAGACCCAGGCGGATGAGGGTCCCCCGGCCGCCCTCCATCTCGGCGGCGACAGCGTCCGATGCCGCCTCCCTCGGCGGCATCCAGGTCACCTCGAGCGCATCCTGGCGCGGCTCGCACGTGCCCGTGACCGGCACCATGAACGCGAGGGAGACCGCGTGCTGCCGGTCGTCGTGGAATGCCGAGATCCCCGGCATCGGAAAGTACTCCGCCACCGTGAACGGCACCGGCTGCGGCGGAAGCAGCGGGAACGCCATCGGTCCGAGGTCGTTCTCGAGGTGCCGGAACAGCGCGTCGCGCACGGTCTCGCCGTAGCGGACGCGTCCGCTGACGATCGTGCGCGTCATCTCACCCAGCGGGGTGGCGCGCAGCAGGATTCCGACCTCGGTGACCGCGCCGAGACCGTCCGTGCGCATCGGGATCGCCTCGACGTAGAGGATCGGAAGTCGGCGCCGCGCCTCGGCGAGCTCGATCTCGGACAGCCAGCCCGGGTTGGCCGCGCTGCTGGGTGTCGGGGAACCGAAGGACCCGTTTCCGAGCGAGCGCGGGTCCCCGCCGAAGCCCTGGCCCCGGAGCGGGTCGTCCACGCCACCCGCGTCGTCGCGGTCGTCAGGGTCGGGATCGGGGGTTCGGACTGCCATGTCTCCTGTATACCTCAGGCATCCCGTGCGCGCCGCACGTCGGCCGGGACTGGAATGATGGGCGCATGGCCGAGCACCCCGCCCTCGACGACTCCGTCGCCCTGTGGTCCGCCCCCGCTGCGGAGCGGGCGGGCAGACCGCTGCTGATCCTGTTGCACGGCTACGGCGCCGACGAGCACGACCTGTTCGGGCTCGTCCCGTACCTGCCGCCGCAGTTCGTCGTCGCGGCCCTGCGGGCGCCGCTCGCGCCGCCCTTCCCCGCTCCGGGCTACTCCTGGTACCCGATCGAGGGTCTGGACGGACGTGATGCCACTCATGTGACGGATGCCGCATCCCTCGTCGTCGACTGGATCGACGCGGTCTCGGCCGATTCGCCGGTCGGGCTGCTGGGCTTCTCGCAGGGCGCGGCGGTCGCGCTCCAGGCGATGCGGCTGCAGCCGGAACGCTTCGCTTTCGCGGTGAACCTCAGCGGTTACGCCACTCCGGGAGCGCTGCCCGGAGACGCAGCGCTCGCCATCCGCCGGCCGCCGGTGTTCTGGGGACGCGGGACCCACGACGACGTGATCCCGTCCTTCCTGGTCGAGCACACGGTGATGTGGCTTCCCGAGCACGCCGACCTCAGCGGACGCCTGTACCAGGGGCTGACCCACAGCGTCTCGGAGCCGGAGCTCGACGACGTGCGGATCTTCTTGGACAAGCAGCTCGAGCACATCGCGTCGGATTCGAAAACCTGAAAAACGGCGGATGCTGCGGCCGCGACATCCGCTATTCTGGTGGTCCTTGTTCCCCACGTGAGGATCCTCCGGTGAGACTGTTCGACCCTTCCGCGCCCGCATCCGCGCGCTGACCCGTCGACGCTCACCCTCCGGGGCTCCGCCCCCGTTGAGCATCGCCCGACGCCTCTGAGCGAGGCCGGGTGACCGGTGTCAGTGCTGTGACCGCTGGGGCTCCGCCCCAGATCCGCGGCCCGCTCACGCGTGGCCCTGAACTCCAGGCACAGACATCCGGGAGGCCTCATGCCTGCTCACACCCTCATCCCCTCGGTCCTGCTGGACCGTGTCACCTTCGCGTGGCCGGACGGCTCCGTCGCGCTCGCCGATGTCACCGGCGCGTTCGGTACGGGCCGCACCGGGCTGGTCGGCCGCAACGGCTCCGGCAAGTCCACCCTGCTCCGGCTGATCGCGGGCGAGCTCGCACCCACCGCGGGTGAGGTCGCGACCGCGTCGGAGGTCGCCTATCTGCCGCAGCGGCTGACGCTCGACGTGCGGCGATCCGTCGCAGAGCTGCTCGGCGTCGCCGAGACCCTCGCCGCGCTGCGCGCGATCGAGTCCGGGGACGCCGACCCGCGGCACTTCGACGCGGTCGGCGACGACTGGGACATCGAGGCCCGCGCCCACGCGGCGCTGGCCGAGGCCGGTCTGCAAACCGACATGCTCGACCGCCGCGTCGGCGAGCTGTCGGGCGGCGAGGCCGTGCTGACCGCGATCGCGGGCATCCGGCTGCGCGGTCCGTCGGTCGCGCTGCTCGACGAGCCCACCAACAACCTCGACCGCGATGCGCGGGCTCGGCTCGCCGACATGGTGCGCGGCTGGCGTGGCGCGCTCATCGTCGTGAGTCACGACCTCGCGCTGCTCGAGCTCATGGACGACACCGCCGAGCTGTACGAGAACCGGCTGTCGGTGTTCGGCGGACCGTACTCGCAGTGGCGGGAGCGATTGGATGCCGAGCAGGACGCGGCGCGCCAGGCTCAGCGCGCCGCGGCCCAGCTCGTCAAGCGGGAGAAGCGCGACCGGATCGAGGCGGAGGTGAAGATCGCGAAGCGAAGGGCGGTGGGTCACAAGGCGCAGGTCGAGAAGCGCGTCCCGGGGATCGTCGCGGGCGGGCGCAAGCGCGCCGCCGAGGTGTCGGCCGGGAAGATGCGCACCGAGATGCGCGATCGCGAGACCACAGCGCGCGCGACCCTGGATGCCGCGGAGCGGAACGTGCGGGAGGTCGACGCGATCCGCATCGACCTGCCCGACCCCGGTGTGCCGGCCGGCCGGCGCATCGCGACGATCGGCGACGGACGGCACTCGTGGGTCATCCAGGGCCCGGAGCGGGTGGCCCTGATCGGACCGAACGGCGTCGGCAAGACGACGCTCCTGGAGCGGCTCGTCGGTGGCTGGTCGACCGGCGCCGCGGCGGCGGGTGCCGCGGCGGGCGCGGCCGCAGACGCGCACACCGACCGGATCGGCTATCTGCCGCAGCGGGTCGACAGCTTGGATGACGCGGCGTCAGTGATCGAGAACGTGCGGAGTGCGGCATCCGCAGTGCCCGTCGGAGAACTGCGGAACCGGCTCGCGCGCTTCCGCATCCGGGGCGATGCGGTCGACCGGCCGGTCTCGACGCTGTCCGGCGGCGAGCGTTTCCGAGTGGCACTGGCTCGGCTGCTGCTGGCCGACCCGCCGCCCCAGCTGCTCGTGCTGGACGAACCCACCAACAACCTCGATCTGGACACGGTGGACCGCTTCGTCGAGGCGCTGTCGGCGTACCGCGGAGCGGTGCTGATCGTCAGTCACGACGACGCGTTCCTGGACCGGCTCGGCATCGATCTGCGCCTCGAGCTGAGCGCCGACGGGTCGATGACCGCGGCGTAGCCGGAGTGCGGCGCGGCATAGCCGGGGCACGGCGCGGCATAGCCGGGGCACGGCGCGGCACTTTCCTGCTCGCGCGCCACAGATCCGCGGCGCGCGAGCAGGTTTCCGCCGCTCATGCGCACACCGACCGGGTCTCCCCACCGTCGATGCCCGCGGGGCGTTGCGCAGGCCCTGGCGCGCGGCCGAGTCGGCCGTCAGGATGGTGGTCATGAACCGACTCGTCCGTCCTCACCAGGGTCGCCTGATCGCCGGCGTGTGCGCGGCGGTCGCGGATCGCTTCGGATGCAGCGTGCTGCCGGTCCGGATCCTCACGGTCGCCGCGACGGTGTTCTTCGGGCTGTCGATCTGGATCTACCTCGTGCTCTGGATCCTCATTCCGTCCGAGAGCTGACGAAGCGATCCTGCCCGCCTGCCTCCGGGCGGGGCACTCGGGGGGGTCAGGGCAGGATCGAGTCCACGTAACCGCCGTCAACCCGCACCGCGCCCCCCGTGGTCGCCGAGGCGAGCGGCGAGCTGAGGTAGACGACCATGTTCGCGATCTCCTCGGGCTCGATGAACCGCTGCAGCAGCGACTGCGGCCGGTGGGTCCTCATGAACTCGCGCTCGGCCTCGTCCCAGGGCAGATCGCGGTCGACGAGCTCGTAGACGAAGTCCTCCACGCCGCCGGTGCGGGTGGGTCCGGCGATCACGGAGTTGACCGTGACGCCCGTGCCGGCGGCCGCCTTGGCGAAACCCCGCGAGATGGCCAGCAGCGCGGTCTTCGACATCCCGTAATGGATCATCTCGGCCGGAATCACCACCGCGGAGTCGCTGGCGATGTTCAGCACACGACCCCACCCCCGCGCCATCATTCCCGGCAGGTAGGCGCGGATGAGGCGGACCGCTGCGAGATCGTTGACCACGAAGTACCGCAGCCACTCGTCATCGCTGATCTCGAGCGGATCGGCCGCGCCGAAGATCCCCAGATTGTTGATGAGGACGTCCGGATCGGGAAGGGCGGCCGTGACCACGGCGGCCCCCTCGGGTGTGGTGACATCGGCCACCACCGGCACGAGATCCGCGCCCGGCACCGCGGCGGCGAGCTCGGCGATCGCCCGCTGGACGGATGCATCGCTGCGCCCGTTGACGCCGACCCGCGCGCCCGCCGCGGCGAGTCCGCGCGCGATGGCCAGTCCGATGCCCTGCGTGGACCCGGTCACAAGGGCGGTGCGTCCGGTCAGATCGATGAGCATGCTGGTCCTCTCGACGTCGGCGACACTCACCTGCCCGTGCGCCTCGTCGCGTCGGCACGCACGCAGGCATGTGGAGCAGCTGCGAAAACGTGTCGCAGGTGCGACGGCAGAAAGCCTAGCGAGACGACCGGTCGGCCGGGGAACACGTCGCCAGGCGCGGCAGCGGGGCTCGATCGCCCTCGGCGCAACCCCGCCCCGATGTCGTCCCCAGCGACCAAGATGGAGGAATGGCCAACGTGCTCGAGCGGTTCGGTCCTGCCACGCAGGACTGGTTCCGCGGCGCGTTCGCGGCAGCGACGCCCGCGCAGCTGGGCGCCTGGGACGCCATCTCGCACGGCAAGCATGCGCTGGTGGTCGCACCGACCGGGTCGGGCAAGACGCTCTCGGCGTTCCTCTGGGCGATCGACCGGGTCTTCTCAGAGAAGGATGCCGCACCCGCACCGGCCGCGAAGGCGCGCGGTCGCGCATCGCCGGCACCGCTCACCACAACGCGGATCCTCTACATCTCGCCGCTGAAGGCGCTCGGCGTCGATGTGGAGCGGAACCTGCGCTCCCCGCTCGTCGGGATCAGTCAGTCCGCGCGGCGCCTCGGGATCACCGTGCCCGGAGTGACGGTGGGCGTCCGCTCGGGCGACACGACCTCGTCGGACCGCCGCAAGCTCGTCACCGCGCCCCCGGACATCCTCATCACGACTCCGGAGTCGCTGTACCTGATGCTGACCAGCCAGGCCGGTGAGACTCTTCGGGGCGTGCACACCGTGATCATCGACGAGGTCCACGCGGTGGCTGCCACCAAGCGCGGCGCGCACCTCGCGGTCAGCCTGGAACGCCTTGACGACATGCTGGACCGGCCCGCGCAGCGCATCGGGCTCTCCGCGACCGTCCGTCCGATCGACGAGGTCGCCCGCTTCCTGGGCGGCTCGGCGCCGGTCGAGATCGTCGCTCCGCCCGCGACGAAGACCTTCGATCTGACGGTGGTGGTCCCCGTCGACGACATGCTCAACCCGCCGCCCCCGCCGGGCGCCGAGGTTCAGCCACCGGGCGAGGGCGCCGGATCGGAAGGGGGCGCCCCGATCGACGAGGACTGGTTCACCGACGGTGGCCGGCCCGGGACCGGCTCGACGAGCGCGCCGACCTCCTCGACGACCGAGATGACCGGCTCGCTGTGGCCGCACGTCGAAGAGGCGATCGTCGACCGCATCCTGCAGCACCGCTCCACCATCGTGTTCTCCAACTCCCGGCGCCTCGCCGAGCGGCTGACCGGACGCCTCAACGAGATCTACGCCGAGCGGCTCGGCCTGGGTGTTCCGGAGGCCGCGATCCCGGCCGCGATGATGGCGCAGGCCGGTATCAGCGCAGGTGCCGACGCGGTGCTGGCGAAGGCGCACCACGGCTCGGTGTCCAAGGAGCAGCGCGCCCAGGTCGAGGAGGAGCTGAAGGCCGGCATCCTTCGCTGCGTCGTGGCGACCAGCAGCCTCGAGCTGGGAATCGACATGGGCGCCGTGGACCTCGTCATCCAGGTCGAGGCGCCGCCGAGCGCCGCATCTGGGCTGCAGCGGATCGGCCGCGCCGGGCACCAGGTCGGTGAGGTCAGCCGCGCCGCCCTGTTCCCGAAGCATCGCGGCGACGTGCTGCACACCGCGATCGTGACCGAGCGGATGCTGGCCGGCCAGATCGAGGCGATCTCGGTGCCGCAGAACCCGCTCGACATCCTCGCGCAGCAGACGGTCGCGGCCTCTGCGCTGGGCCCGGTCGACGTCGAGGGCTGGTTCGAGACGGTCAAGCGCAGCGCCCCGTTCCGCACCCTCCCCCGCTCGGCGTACGAGGCGACTCTCGATCTGCTCGCGGGCCGATTCCCCTCCGACGAGTTCGCCGAGCTGCGGCCCCGTCTGGTCTGGGATCGTGACCAGGGAACGCTGACCGGCCGGCCGGGCGCGCAGCGCATCGCGGTCACGAGCGGCGGCACCATCCCCGACCGCGGGCTGTTCGGCGTGTTCGTCGCCGGCGAGTCGCAGAACGCGCGCGTCGGTGAATTGGACGAGGAGATGGTCTACGAGTCGCGCGTGAACGACGTGTTCACCCTTGGCACCACCAGCTGGCGCATCGTGGAGATCACGCACGACCGGGTCAACGTGCTCCCCGCGTACGGGCAGCCGGGCAAGCTGCCGTTCTGGCACGGCGATGGCCTCGGCCGCCCGGCGGAGCTCGGAGAAGCGCTCGGAAAGTTCTCCCGCGAGGTGTCGGCGTCTCCGCCCGCGAAGGCCCGCGAGCGCCTCACCGACGCGGGGCTCGACGAGAACGCATCCACCAACCTGCTCGCCTACCTCGCCGAGCAGCGCGAGGCCACCGGAACCCTCCCGACCGATAAGTCCCTCACCGTCGAGCGCGGTCGCGACGAGGTCGGCGACTGGCGCGTGATCCTCCATTCCCCATACGGCATGAAGGTGCACGGGCCGTGGGCCCTCGCAGTGAACGCGCGGATCCGCGAGCGCCTCGGGGTCGAAGGATCCGCGGTGGCCAGCGATGACGGCATCATCGCGCGGGTTCCGGATGCCGCGGCAGAACCCCCGGGCGCCGAGCTGTTCGTCTTCGAACCCGATGAGCTCGAGCAGATCGTCACCGACGAGGTCGGCGGCTCCGCGCTGTTCGCCTCGCGCTTCCGCGAGTGCGCCGCCCGCGCGCTCCTCATGCCGCGCATGAACCCGAACCGCCGGTCGCCGCTCTGGCAGCAGCGTCAGCGTTCTGCGCAGCTGCTCGAGGTGGCGCGGCGATACCCGACGTTCCCGATCATCCTCGAGACACTGCGCGAAGTGCTGCAGGACGTGTACGACGTTCCCGCGCTGCTGCGCATCGCGCGCCGGATCGGAGAGCGCAGCATCCGTCTGGTGGAGATCACGACGAGCCAGCCTTCGCCGTACGCCCGCGATCTGCTCTTCGGATATGTCGGTGCGTTCATGTACGAGGGCGACTCGCCGCTGGCCGAGCGGCGAGCGGCCGCACTGTCGGTCGATCCTGCGCTGCTGAGCGAATTGCTCGGCAAGGTCGAGATGCGCGAGCTGCTCGACCCCGAGATCATGGCGCAGTTCGAGCGGGAGGCACAGCGGCTCGACCCCGACCGTCATGCCCGGGGTCTCGAGGGCGTCGCCGACCTGCTGCGGATGCTGGGACCCCTCGACGCCGCGGAGGTCGCGGCTCGGCTCGAGCCATCGGGCTCGGGCTCGGGGTCGGGGTCGGAGGAGCACCTTCCGTCGATCGTGTCCGCGGAATCCGACGAGATCGCGTCGTCGCGGGATCAGACCGCGGCAGAGGTTCCTCGGGCTCGTTCTGACACCGCGACGACGGCCGAAGCATCCGCTCATCTGGATGAGCTGATCGCCACCCGACGGGCGATACCCGTGACGATCGCGGGGGTCACGCGCGTGGCGGCCATCGAGGACGCCGGACGACTGCGCGATGCCCTCGGTGCCGCCCTGCCCGTCGGCATCCCCAACGCGTTCCTGGAACCCTTCGCCGACCCGCTCGGCGACCTGGTCGCCCGCTTCGCGCGCACGCACGGACCCTTTCCGACGCATGCCGTCGCCACCCGACTCGGCGTCGGCGTCGCGGTCGCACGGCTCACCCTGCAGCGTCTGGAGGGCCAGGGGCGCATCGCGAGCGGGTTCTTCCTGCCTCAGACGGATGCGACCGGCGACGAGACCGAGTGGTGCGACTCGGAAGTGCTGCGGCGGCTGCGGATGCGCTCGCTCGCGGCGATCCGCGGAAGCGTCGAGCCGGTCTCGCCCGAGGCTTTCGCCCGATTCCTGCCGGTCTGGCAGCACCTCACACGACCGCTGGAGGGCATCGACGGGGTGGCCGCGGTCATCGAGCAGCTGGCCGGCGTGCCGATTCCGGCGAGCGCCTGGGAATCCCTCGTGCTGCCGTCGCGGGTCTCCGATTACACCCCCGCGATGCTGGACGAGCTCACCGCGACGGGAGAGGTGATCTGGTCCGGCCACGGCGCGCTGCCGGGCCGTGATGGGTGGGTCGCGCTGCACCCCGCCGACACGGCACCCCTCACCCTGCAGTCGCCCGAGGACGAGCTGGTCGCCGGCTCCCTCGAAGAGCGCCTCGTGGACGCGCTCGCCTCGGGCGGTGCCTACTTCGCCACCCAGCTGCGCCAGCTCACCGGCGCCGAGAACGAGCAGTCCGTGGTCGAGGCGCTGTGGAGCCTTACCTGGTCCGGCCGGGTCACCAACGACACGTTCGCCCCGATCCGGATGCTGCTCGGGGGCGGATCACAAGCCCACCGCACCGCGCGCAAGGCCCCCCGCGCGCGGCTGTATCGTGGCGCCGCGATCCCGCGGACGAGTGCGCCACCGCGGCCCCCGGCGCTCGGCGGCCGCTGGTCGCTGCTGCCCGAGCCGGAGCCCGAGCCCACGCTGCGCGCGACGGCGGCGGCGAGTCTGCTGCTGGATCGGTACGGCGTGGTCACGCGGGGGTCGGTGCAGGCCGAGGGCTTGCCCGGCGGATTCGCGCAGGCGTACCGCGTCCTCGCGGGGTTCGAGCAGGCCGGCCACTGCCGGCGCGGCTACGTCATCGAAAAGCTCGGCGCCGCACAGTTCGCGGCGTCGGCCACCGTCGATCGCCTTCGCGAATTCGCGGGGCTGCAGGACCCGCCACCGCTGCGGGCGGTCACGCTCGCCGCCACCGATCCGGCGAACCCGTACGGCGCCGCGCTGGCCTGGCCGGCGCTGGAGGGCATCGCGCATCGCCCCGGCCGCAAGGCGGGCGGCCTGGTCGTCGTCGTGGACGGCGCACTGGTGCTGTACCTGGAGCGCGGCGGCAAGTCGGCGCTCGCCTTCACGGACGATGAGGCGGTTCTGGCCGCCGGCACCCGCGATCTGGTCGCGACCGCGCGCGCACGGCGCCTCGCGACGTTGACCATCGAGCAGGTCAACGGTGTGTTCGTCTACGGCACGCCCGTCGGACGCGCACTGCGCGATGCCGGCTTCGTCGAGTCGCCCCGGGGCCTCACCCTGCGCCGCGCGACGGCCGGAGACGCGCTTCGCGAGGCGGCGCGTGCCTGAGGGCGACACCGTCCATCGCGCCGCGCAGCGGCTTCACGACGCGCTGGCCGGCAGCGAGGTCACCCGCTTCGAGCTGCGGGTGCCGCAGCTGGCCACGGCGGACCTGCGGGGCATGCCCGTGCATTCCGTCGTCGCCCGCGGCAAGCATCTGCTGCATCGCATCGGCGAGTGGACCCTGCACTCACATCTGAAGATGGAGGGCGAGTGGCGGGTGTACCGCCGGGGTGAGCCCTGGCGCAAGCCCGCGTTCCAGGCGCGCGCGATCGTGGGCACCGAGGAGTGGGACACGGTGGGGTTCGACCTCGCCGACATCGATCTGGTGCCCACGCGCGATGAAGGCAGCCTGGTCGACTACCTCGGTCCCGACCCGCTGGGCCCCGACTGGGACCCGGCGGAGGCCACCCGCAGGCTGGGTGCGGATCCCCGGGCCGCGCACGTCGCCGTGCTCGACCAGCGCAACGTCGCCGGATTCGGCAACGTGTACGCCAACGAGATGCTCTTCGTCCGCGGCATCCTGCCGACCAAGCCCGCGACCGAGGTGGATGCCGCGGCCCTTCTCGATCTGGGCGCCCGCATGATCCGCGCCAACGTGCACCGCGCGGCGCGCACCTTCACCGGCGAGGACCGCCCGGGTCGCCGGTTCTGGGTCTACGGCCGCGCCGGCAAGCCCTGCCGGCGCTGCGGCACCCTGATCCAGGAGGGCAGTCTCGGAGCGGGGCCGACGAGCGAGCGGAACGTGTTCTGGTGTCCGCGGTGCCAGGTCTGACGACGGCGGCCTCGCGCCGTCGTAGGGCTGCGCGGACACACCGCCCTCGATCGAACGGGCCCGACCCGGCAGGATGGGGACACCAACCGACAGGGGAGTGAACCCGTGGGCACGACGGTCTTCGAGCGACAGCGGCCGGCAGCATCCATCGTCGAGCACAGCCTGGCCGCGACGCGGCAGAGCATCTTCTGGCTCGACGATCTGGCAGCGCCGCCGTCTCGGGCCGCGCTGGCGGGGACCCATGACGCGGACCTCGTGATCGTCGGTGCCGGATACACCGGGCTGTGGACGGCGTTGCTGGCGCGCCGCCGCGATCCGGATGCCCGCATCGCGATCGTGGAGGCGCGGACGGTCGGCTGGGCGGCGTCCGGGCGCAACGGCGGGTTCTGCGAAGCGAGCCTCACCCATGGCCGCGACAACGGTCTGGCACGGTGGCCGGACGAGATCGACGCGCTGGATCACCTCGGCGAGCAGAACCTCGACGCGATGGGCGCCGACATCGCGGAGTGGGGGATCGACGCGGAGTGGGAGCGGGTCGGTGCGCTCTCCGTGGCGACGGAGCCGCACCAGCTCGCGTGGCTGGACGAATGGATGCAGGATGCCGCGGCCCGCGGTGAGAGCGGACTGGTGCGGCTCGATGCGGCGCAGGTTCAGGCATCCGTCGCCTCCCCGACGTATCTGGGCGCCGTCTTCGAGACGCAGTCGAACGCCCTCGTGCACCCCGGCCGACTGGCCACCGGGCTTGCGCGCGCGGCAGAGGAGCGGGACGTCCGGATCTTCGAGCACTCGCCGGTGCGGCGCATCGACACCTCCGCCGACGGCGTCGAGGTGATCACCGAGAACGGACGCATCTCCGCCCGCAAAGCGGTGCTGGCCACGAACGTGTTCCCGTCGCTGCTGAAGCGGAATGCGCTGATGACCGTGCCCGTCTACGACTACGTGCTCATGACCGAGCCGCTGACGGACGAGCAGCGTGCGGCGATCGGATGGAACGAACGGCAGGGACTCAGCGACCTCGCGAACCAGTTCCACTACTTCCGGCAGAGCGCCGACGGGCGCATCCTGTTCGGCGGGTACGACGCCGTCTACCACTACGGCGGGCGGGTGCGGGCGGCCTACGAGGACCGGCCGGAGACTTTCCGCACGCTCGCGAGCCACTTCTTCACGATGTTCCCCCAGCTCGAGGGTCTGCGGTTCACGCACCGCTGGGCGGGGGCGATCGACACCTGCTCACGTTTCTGCGCCTTCTTCGGCACGGCGCGCGGCGGAAAGGTCGCGTACGCCGCCGGGTTCACCGGTCTGGGGGTCGCGGCCACCCGCTTCGCCGGCGAGGTGATGCTCGACCTGCTCGACGGCATCCCGACCGAGCGGACGTCGCTGCGGATGGTGCGGGAGAGGCCGCTGCCGTTCCCGCCAGAACCGGCCGCCGCGATCGGCATCAATGCGACCCGGTGGTCGTTGGATCGCGCCGACCACCACGACGGGCGCCGGAATCTGCTGCTTCGGACGCTGGACGCGCTCGGCCTGGGTTTCGACTCGTAGTCCGCAGTGCTTCCGGCGGGTGCGGTGAGGGGTGCACAACGTCGCGACCGCCGCATCACCCGGTGCGCTGACCCGCGGAATTCCGCCGGCCCCCGCGCGGTCGACGCGGGAATGGCGACGTTGTGCGCACCCGCGCGCGCACGGACGCGCCGGCAGGGACGTGGCGGCACCGGCGGGGCCGTTGATGGGCGTGTGCACAACGTCACCACCGCCGCATCGGCCGGTGCGCCGACCCGCGGAATTCCGCCGGCCCCGACGCGGTCGACGCGGGAATGGCGACGTTGTGCACACCCGGGCGCCGATACCGACTCCGAAGGAATCCGATCCGCCGTCGAGACCGAATAACAGCTGCCGAGGGGTGGGTGCGGCCAAGCCGATGCGAGGGAATGAATTCGCGGCGGGTCAGGTTATTCATGTATCGGCTTGAATGCGCCGTTGGAGGGCACCGTGGGTAAGAATTACATCGACATCGAGAACGACCGTGGTGAGATGCTGCGCTACCGCAAGCACACGAACGGACGGGGCCTGATCGCGCACGGCGCGAAGGTGCACCCGAGCGCGATCGTGGAGATCGGCGCCTACGTCGAGCCCGGAGTTCACATCGCCGCCGGTGCACACGTGGGCCGCGGCGTGTGGGTGGAACAGGATGCCGTGATCGGGCCCGAGGCCGACATCGCCCCGCACGCGCACATCGGCTCGGGCGCTGCCATCGGCGCGGGAGCGAAGATCGGCGTGCGCACCTATGTCGGCACCGGCGCCCGCGTCGCCGTCGGCTCGCTCATCGGAGACGACGAGACCATCGGAGACGGCGAGCGCGTCGCGACCGACCGCCGCGGGCTGCGCCTGGCGGCCTGATCCCGCACGCCCAGCGCGGGCGGGTTGCGACCTCTGAACCCGGGGTTCTCCTTTCGAGGGCACGGGACCAGGGTCGACAGACCGGGCACGTCGACGATGCCGCCTAGGCTCGCAGCGTGATTCGACAGTTCGCGATCGGCATCCTCTGCCTCGCAGCGGTGGCGGTCGCGATCTGGCTGGCCGTGCCCCGCGATCCCGGCGATCCGGTCGGCTCGACGGCTGTGGCGGTCGAGGATCCGCCCGGCATCCCGGACGACGCGTTCGAGATGACCGTCGAGAGCGTGCACGACGGCGACACCCTGCGCGCGCACGTTGCGAAGCCGAACGGCGTCGTGACCGATGCCGGCTCGACCCGCGTCCGCCTCATCGGCGTGGACACACCCGAGATCGCGCCGGAACCGGAGTGCTGGGGCACGGAGGCGACAGCCCGGCTTCGCGCGCTGCTCCCGCCGGGCTCCACGGTGTGGGGCGCCCCTGACCGCGAGGTGCTCGACCGGTACGACCGGCACCTGCTGTACCTGTGGACGCCGGACGGGCTCTTCGTCAACGCCGAACTGGTGGCGCAGGGCGACGCGGCCGTTCTGCCCGTGGCCCCGAACACGCGTCACGAGACGCTGCTGCGTTCCCTCGAGGCGGAGGCATCCATGGCCGGACGCGGACAGTGGGGCGCGTGCTGAGCCCGGTCAGCGGTCAGGCGAACAGGAACAGCACGAAGCCGATCAGCGGCAGGGTGCCCTGGATCAGCGCCGGCCGCAGATAGGTGCGGCCGCTGGTCAGCAGCACGAGCGACGCCGCGACCATCGAGCCGAGGCTGAACAGCACCAGCGTCACGCCCCCGACCCGTAGCGCAGACTCTCCACCGCCGGCCCAGAACAGCACCAGCCCGAGGGTCGCCCCGATCGCGAGGAACAGGTTGTAGAACCCCTGGTTGTACGCCATCGGCTTGGTCGTATCGGCTGCGGCCTGGTCGGGAACTCCGAAGCGCTTCCACACCCGCGGCTGCGTCCACTGCACGCTCTCCATCACGAAGATGTACACGTGCAGGAGCGCAGCGAGGGCTGCGAAGACCGTTGCGATGATCGCGATCATGAGCGAACACTAGCGCCCGACTACGCTTGCCGCATGGCGAAAAGCGGTGGTTCGCGCGGCCGTTCCGGTCGACCGGCGGGATCAGCGCGCCCGGCGCGACGCAATCGCGCTGCGGTACCTCAGCGGACGGCGAAGGCGAAGACGCCCAAGGCCGTCACCCCGGCGCCTCCCCCACCGCCGGCCGCGGCCAGGTTCGTGCTCGGGGCGATTCCGGGCGCTACTCTCGGCGGCTGGGTCGACGCGTGGCGCGAGCGGATGCCGCGGACCGAGTTGCAGCTGCACCCCCTCGATTTCGCGACGCAGCGCACCGCGCTCCTCGAGCAGGGCCTCGACGCGGCGGTCGTGCGTCTGCCGATCGACACCGACGGCCTGTCCGTGATCCCGCTCTACGACGAGACGGCTGTCGTGGTCACCTCGGCCGAGTCGCACCTGACGGCCGCTGACGAGCTCGAGATGGGCGATCTCGCCGGGGAGATCCTGATCGTGCCGCGCGACGATGTTCTCGGCCCCGTGGTCCCGGGCGCCGCGTCGGCGACCTTCGCCCCGCCGGAGGACACCGAGCAGGCGATCGCCACCGTCGCCGCCGGGGTGGGGATCATCATCGTCCCCATGTCGCTGGCGCGTCTGCACCGCCGCAAGGATGCCGCCTACCGGCCGTTGCGCGACGGGCCCACGTCCACGGTCGCCCTGGTCTGGCCGACCGAGCGCACCACCCCGGAGGTCGAGGCGTTCATCGGAATCGTCCGCGGGCGGACACCGAACTCGTCCCGCGGCTGAGACGTCGATCGGGGGATGTCGCCGACCTGGGTCTCTGCGACATCCCCCGCGGAACGGCCGACGAAGACCGACGCGCCCCGATCGCGCCCCACCGGTCTTCGTGCCCCCAGCAGACGATGCCCCCCGGTATCGCCCTGCGTGGGCCGTTCTACCCATCAGGAGCCGGCATCCGCCGTCCTGATACATCCGTGGCGAACTTTCCTGCCGGAGACTCAGAAACCCGACCCGTGCACCTGGAAGGGGGCGACGATTCCCGTGCGATCGGACGCCGCGGCCAACGCCACGCTGGGAGCCTCCCCCGCGGCAAGCCCCTCGTGCATCGCACCCAGCAGCTCGCAGGCGTCGTCGTCGGCGACGACCACGGGCGCGGCGACGACGCAACGCACGCCGGCGTGCAACCAGACCCGCGTCATGCCGATCGCCTCCTCGCCCCAGCGCACTGACGAACGGCCCACCTCGCACGCCGACAGCACCACCGTGTCGGGAACACTCTCGATGAGATCGACGTCGTAGCCGAAGAGCGTGCCGTCGGCGAGTTCGAGACCGGAGAACAGCGGATGGTCGACCGCGTGGCGGCCATGTGCCGCGATATGCAGCACATCCACGCGCGAGGCCAGCTGCGTGGTCTCGGCGATCCCCGCCGGGGCGAGCGTTGCGGCTCCGGGCCACGCCGCGGCTCCGGCAGTCGCCTCCTCGAGGCCGCGCGGCACGCGAGGACCGACGGCGAACCCTGCCGACACCGGACGCCGAGGCTGTCGCTCGAAACGCAGCCACCGGGATGCCGATGCGGCGAGAGTGAATGTCCGTCCGCGCATGGCAGGCAGCATCGCCCAGGGCACTCCGTTCAGGACGCCCGGCACCGTGAGGACGATCCGGCGCCCGTCGACCAGAGCAAGGGCCGGATCGAGCAGGGACCGCGACAGTGCGGCGAGGCGGTGCTCGAGAGAGCGGCGAACGACGTCCGCCATCGGCCCCTCACGGACGGTCGCCACCATGTCGAGATCCGACCGCAGCCCCGACATCAGCCGCTGGATGCCGGACCACTCATCGAGCGGGACGATGCGCGTGCCCTCGGTCGTGACGATCAGAACCGACAGCCCCTCCGGCGAGAAGACGAAAGCCGCGAGCGCCGTCGAGTCGTCGAGTGCCGCGTGGAACTCGTCCAGTGTCGCGCGCTTGTGGACTTCGACCGAACCTGTTCCGGACCACTGCCGCTCGCGTGCCCGGTTCCGCAATTCGGCGGCACGTGGACTGGCGGGCCAGTCATCGGAGTCGGCCTTCAGCATGCGCAGCTCGGCGAGGTCGTCAGCGAGTGCCTCGTCGCGGGGGGGACGCAGCGGCACGACTTGCAGGCTCAGGTGCCGCGCGCGTTCCGCCCACTCGAACATGACGTCTGGCCGCCCCGATCGCATCGCGGAGCTCAGCCCTGCGCCCATCAGCCCGTTCCCGTGCATCGCGATCGACGTCTGCAGGTCGAGGCTGCCGAAGTCCCGTTGCCAGTCCGCGAATGCGTCGAGGCCGCGCGCAGCGTGCCGACCGGCCTCGGAATGCCGACCGCGTGCCGCCGCACGTACCGCGCGCACCTCGTGTGCGAGCAGCCGCACATCCAACGTCGCCGTCGCCGGCACTCGGGTGGAGGATCGCTCGCCCGCGCCCGCGAGACCGGTGCGCGCCGCCCACAGCTGACGCGTCAACCGCAGTGCCGCCGCTTCGCTGCGCAGCCCCTCCCGGTCGAGGGCCGACGCCGCCTGATCGACCTCCTCCGCGCGCGGCACGCGCGCGGGGCCGGGCACCACGGCGCCGCCGTGGACGACCTGCCCGCCGCTGAGCTCAGCCCGCAGCCGAACGGCCTCCGCTCGCTGTGCCCACGGGTCGTTCCCGATGGCGCGAAACCGTCTGGTCGCGGTCGCAGCGACTCTCCGCGCGCGGGCCGGGTCGTGCGTGAGCAGCGACGATGCGAGCTGGAATTCGGCTTCAGCGCGCTCCTTGGGCATCCGGGCCGATCCGAACACCCTCGCCGCGCGAGTCAGCAGTTCCTCCGCCTCCCGCGTCAGGCCGGCCTCCCGGAGGACTTCCGCGCGATCCAGGTCGCTGATCGCGCTCCCCGGCCGCGATGCGGCCGCCAGCGTCTCCCGGGCGGCAGTCATCTCCGTGAGAGCAGCCACGAGATCACCACGAAGCAAATCGATGTACCCGAGGTTGTGCCGCGCCTCGGCCTCGTCGACGGCGAGGGCGCTCCGCGCGTAGATCTCGGCGGCCGTACCGGTGTCTTGCGCGGCGCGGTCGAGTTCGCGACGCTGCATGCTGATCAGGCTGCGGTTGATGAGCAGATGGGCGCGGGCGACCGGCTCATCGATCGTGGCGATCGCGCGACTCAACCACTGGTCGGCGTCGTCCAGCCGCCCGGCGAATTCGGCGATCGATCCGAGCTGACCCTCGAGGATCGCCGTCGTCGCGCTCGACAGCCCGGGACCCTGCAGGGTCTCAAGACACAGCTGCTCCGCCTCTGCCACCCTTCCCGTCCGCACCAGGATGACCGCTCGGGTACCCGCGATGCGCCCACGGAGGTCGACGTCGTCGGTCAGCGCCTCGGCGCGCGCCAGCGTGCGCTCCGCAGCGGTGAGCCTGCCGCGGTTGGCCAGCTCTACCGCCGCGCGGTGAAGAGACTCCGCCGAACGCCCCATCCCCACATCATGCCGTCATCGGCGAACCCGGGCACAGCGCCACCTCATCGCGACGGCGCTCGCCCATCTCGCAGGGAACGGAGCACGCGCTTGTTCGCCTTCCGCAGCGCCGCCACTCGATCCGACGCCGTGGTCAACGCGCCGGCCATGAGAGGCTCGGCCAGTTCCGCGGCCAGCCGCGCGGCCGCGTACGGCGCGGCGAACGAGGTGCCGCTCCACAGTGCGAAGCCGCCGGTCAGGTCATCCGGGTCGATCGTCTCGCGCGGCAGCTCGCCGCGGTCATCGCGCACGCTCGGCTGCATTCCGCCGTTGAAGGGCGGCTGCGTGCTCATCACGGTCGCCCCGGGCGCGAAGGTCGACACCCACGGACCGAGGTTGCTGAACAGCGCAACCGTTCCGTTGGGGTTGAGTGCGCCGACCGACAGGTGCGGCGCCGCGTCCCGAGGATCGGGCACGACGAACTCGGCATCCGGCCACGCCCACAGCGCCGCCGGGAAGGCCGGCCGGTCCGTCGCGTCATTGCCGGCGGAGCAGACGATGGCGCACCCCCGACGACGCGCCACGAGCAGCATCTCGGCGAGCGTGCGATCGAACAGGTGGTCCTCGGGCGTCTCGTGGTAGTACCCGAGCGACAGGTTGATGACGTCGATCTGACGGCCTCCCTGGCGCGGAGTGCGGGCCATCCACTTCACGAGGGACCGCACCGCGAGGATGAAGTCGCCCTCCAGCACATGGCCTTCACTGTCGGCCACGCGCACGCTGATGACATCGGCTTCCGGACAGACCTGCCGGATGATTCCCGCGATGAAGGTGCCGTGTCCGGCGGACTCGTCGAGGGCACCGTCGAACGGTCCCGCGAGGTCTCCGGTGAGCTCGGGATCCGTCTCACGGTCAGCCAGACCGATCACCTTCCGGTCCAGTTGCGGATAGCGCGTCACCACGTCATCGGGCAGCCACTCGTGCGCACCGCACCCGGTGTCGAGCACAGCCACCACCGGGCGGCGCCCGCGTTTGGAGAGCGTGGCCGTCCGGACGGGGGGCGGGCCGACGTAGGAGACGACCTGTCTGCCGCCACTGCCCGGCTCCCCGTAGCTGTCGATTCCGTAGGGATTGGTCTTGGTCCCGAACGGGTTCGTCTTCGTTCCGAAGGGGTTCGTCTTCGTCCCGAATGGGTTCGTCTTGGTCCCGAATGGGTTCGTCTTGGTCCCGAACGGATCGACCGACATGACGTGGTCCAGGGTCACGCCTGCGAGCGCCTTGCCATTTCGCGCCCGCGCCCGCTGGAGCAGCCTCCACGCGTCGATGGGCGGCACCGGCTGATCGTCCTTGTCAGGGCTGGGCTGCGGGAAGATCCGCACCCGGTAGATCGTCGGCAGGTCCAGCTCGCGCCGGCCGCGACGGGCGCGTTCGGTCGCCGTAACGACGTCCAGATCGGTCCCGTCGATATTCTGCAGTTCGATACCCCAGCCGAAGTCCGCCGCGGCGGGGCGAAGCGCGTCGAGTACGGGTTCGAGGTCCTCGGTGCTGGTCACGAGAAGGTGGTCCGGAGCATACGAGGTCGGGTAGGCGTTGACTCCCTCGACCGGCTCACTCGTCGGGTCCAGGGGCACGCCGGAGGCGCGGGCCGCATCGTAGCGATGGCGCCAGTTATGCGGGCGACCGCCCGCTGAACCGCGCGCGGGATCGCCGGGGGGCAGAGTGCTCATCTCTTCTCCTCGTCATAGAAAGGATGCCGGGCCCACGGCCGCGGCATCCGCTCGGTTCACACCTCGAATTGTGGGGTTTGGAAGTCACGCATATCGCCGTCTCCGGCGCGGACGATCAGACGCAGACGAGACGCGCCGCGGGGCACATCCTCGAAGGCGAACCTTCCGTGCTCGCCGGGCTCGGTGGTCCACTCGCGCTCGCCTTGGCTCAGGCGAATGGCAAGCGCCGCGGCATCCACCCAGCCGTCGATGCGGCGCGTGCCCTCCTCGGTCGCGGACACGTGCACCAGGATGCTCGTCGTGCCATCGGTGAACTGCAGGGTCGCCGTGTCGGTCTCGCCCCGCACGGCGGACAGTTCGGAGGCTTCGACGAGCGTGAGCATCGCGTACTCGCGGGAGAGGTCTTCGACGGCGACGGTCGCCACCATCCGGTCGACGAGGTCGGCCGGCATCGGGTCGGCGTCCTGCCACATCGCACGCATCCGGGCGAACAGGGCCGCGTCGGCGGCGAAGTCTTCAGTCTCCATCGGAATACCCTCCTTCGCCGTCGCCCTCCAGCAGGGCGCGGAGCTTGCCGAGACAACGCCGACGCGTCGGCCCGATCGACCCGATCGGCATGGCCATGTCCTGCGCGATGCGCGCATAATCGGGTCGCTCCTCGAACGCGACGATGCGCAGCAGGCGCTGGCACCGCTCGTTGAGTCGCGTGACGGCGCGCCACAGACGACGGGATCGGTCGTCGGTGACGGCGGTCTGCTCTGCGGACTCCTGGGTAGGAAGATTCGGTTCGAGGCTCTCCATCTCGGTCGGGTCGGCGCGGCGCTGCAGCTTGCCCACCCGCCACGCCTCGCGGCGGGCGACCATCGTCAGCCACCCCGAGACGGCCAGCGGCTCGGTGATCGCCGTGTGCCGGCGCACCAGCGTGAGCCACGTCGTCTGCACGACGTCCTCGGCCAGCGCGCGGTCCAGACCGTACGCACGGACCACGTGCCACAGCAGCGGGGTCATCAGCCTCACGAGCTCGTCCATCGCGCGGGTATCGCCATCGCGCCATCTCAGGAACAGGGCTGCGGCGCGCTCCCACCGCGTCGGCTCGGCGGAGCCGACTGATGCTTCGGCGCTCTCGTGCGTCATAGCGCCCATTGTGTCCACTCCCAGAGGAGCGCGATAGGAGCAATCCTGATACACCGGGCCTCAGCACACCGAGGTTCGTCGCCTCAACGCCGCTTTGCGGCATTGACCCGACCCCTCGGCGCAACGGAGCGGAAGATGTCTCGATACGCGCGCTGAGCGCGCTACTCGACCTAGACCCGGGTCGCCTCAACGCCGCTTTGCGGCATTGACCCGACCCGCGTCTAGACTCACGCCATGACGACGGCGCCGCTGCTCTACGTGTGCGTGCGGCCGCAGCAGGGTGCGGCCGCAGCGGAATACGAGTCCTTCCGCGCGGGCGCCCGCCTCGACGACGCGCAGCTGGTTCAGCTCGACCTCGTCCGCGACCCGCTGCCCGATGACGCCTTCGAGCGCTACAGCGGATTCTTCGTCGGCGGCAGTCCCTTCAACGTGACCGACCCGGAATCGTCGAAGACCGACGTGCAGCGCCGGCTCGAAGCCGATCTGGAGCGCATCGCGACCGCGACCATGGATTCCTCCGGTCCGGCCGCGCTGTTCACGTGCTACGGCATCGGCATCGTCACGCGCCTCCTCGGCGGCGAGGTGACCCGTGCCTACCGGGAGGACACCGGACCCGTCTCGGTCGACCTGACCCCCGACGGGGAACGCGATCCACTGCTGGGGACGCTCGCCCGCCGGTTCACCGCGCTGGCCGCCCACAAGGAGGGGTCCGGTCACGTTCCGCCCGGAGCCACGCTGCTCGCCACGAACGAGGCATCCCCCGTCCAGGCGTACCGCGTCGGCGACCGCCTCTACGCGACGCAATTCCACCCCGAGCCCACGACGCAGGCATTCACCGAGCGCATGGCCGTCTATCGCGACGACGGCTACTTCCCCGCCAGCGACTACGAGACGGTGGCCGGTCGCGTGCTGGCGGCATCCGTCACCGAGCCGGCACGGTTGCTGCGCGCCTTCGCACGCACGTTCGGCCCGGGCTGACGCTACGCGCCCGCCGGCGGGTGCAGCAGCAGGTCGACGCGCTCATCGAGGTACTGCGCCAGCGGCATGAAGCCACCCGCGGCGCTCCAGCGCACCCGGGGGGTGCCCTCCTGCAGCACGAGCGGGCCGGATGCCGCGCCGCGATCGACCGCGTCGACATCGAGCAGCTGCCACCCGATGTGCACGGTCTCGCCCTCCGCGATACCGCCGAGAGCGGCGGCGGCGGCCAGCTCGGCTCGACGGCGCTGCGATTCCGCGGTGAAGCCACGGCGCACCTCGCGGCGCGCGCGCACGATGTCGCCGGTGGCCAGCACCTCGTCGTCGGTGAGCAGCAGCACCCCCAGGTGCCAGGCGGCGCCACGACGGACGATGCGCGTCGATCGGCCGATCCCGAACAGCCGCCGCGGCGTGATGAGCTCGCCGAGGGCCTCCTGCGGCGCGCCGGCGAGGCGAGAGCGTGCCTGCTGGATGAGCGCGTTCGTGCTCACGCGCGATCGTCCTCCAGCTCGGCGGATGCCGTCACCTTCCGCTCACCGCGCAGGCTCATCGCGATCAGCGGGAACAGCAGCACCGACAGCATCCCCGCGCCGACCAGCACGGCCGCTGCGGCGCTGGGCAGGATGCCTTCGTCGACGCCGATCCCGGTGACGGCGACGATGATCGGCAGACCGGTCGCCCCGAGCAGGGCGACGGCGATCCGGTCGCGCGGCGTGGAACCGGCCGGTGCGGCGAGCATCGACGGAAGACCGCGCACCAGGAACAGGAGGATGACCACGAGCGGCACGACCGCCAGCAGGATGGGGGTCTCCATCAACGAGGCCAGGTCGAACGTGACGCCCGTGTAGATGAAGAAGACGGGCACCAGGAAGCCGAAGGCGACGGCCTCGACCTTGCTCTCCACGACCCTGCGGTCCGATTCCCTGGCGTCGCGCATGAGCAGGCGCCAGACGATTCCCGCGGCGAACGCGCCCAGCAGCAGGTCGAGGTCCAGGACGATGCTCAGCGCAACCAGAGCCGCGAGGATCAGGAACACGACGCGGATCGCGAACTGACCGGACGTGTGCAGCGAGGCGTTGACGGCACGGTGCATCGCGCCTCTCGGCATCCGGAACGCCAGCCAGATCGCCAGGCCGGCGACCACGCCGAAGATCAGCAGCACGATCGACTCGATGCCCGGATCGCGCCCGCCGAGGAACAGCGAGATCGCGATCAGGGGTCCGAACTCGCCGACCGCGCCGATCGCCCCGATCGCCCGTCCGAAGGGTGTGTGCAGCTCGCCGGCGTCGCGCAGGATCGGAAGGATGGTCCCGAGCGCTGTCGAGGCCAGGGCGACGCCGACGATGATCGCGATCTCGCCGGGGAAGAGGATCCACGTGAGCGCCACGCCGGCGGCGAGGCTGATCAGCCAGCCGCCGGCGGCCGCGCGGCCGGTGCGGCCCCGGAAAGCGGTGAACTCGATCTCGGATCCGGCGACGAAGAACAGCATGGCCAGACCGAACTCCGACAGCGCCCCCACGAAGTCCGACGCCTCCGCCCAGCCCAGCAGCGACGGGCCGACGAGAATCCCGAGCAGAAGCTCGAACACCACGATGGGGATGCGCACCCACCTGCCCAGGCTGCGCGCGAACAGCGGCGCCAGCACGGCGAGCAGCGGAATGACGAGAAGGGTCGGCTCGAGCTGGTCCACGATTCACCGTACCGACTCGCCGGGGCCGCCGCGGTCAGCGCAGCACGTCGTCCAGCCATTGCATGAGACCGGGCAGCGCAAGGTATGCGACGGTGCCGTGCGTGGCGAAAGGAATCGTCTCGTAGGTCACGCGGACGCCGAGAGAGGCCTCGTGCTGCACGAAATCGGCCGTGTCATCGGGGACGACGAGCTCGTCGTCCAGTCCCTGCGCGATGAACAGGGGCGCGTCGAACCCGGTCGAGCCCGCCGAGTTCTCGGCCAGCAGCGCGGACCACGGCGCAGTGGTGGTGGGGTCGCTGGTCGTGAAGTCGCCGATGAGCGGCTGACCGATCTCGTGCAGTTCGGGGATGTTGCTGAGCAGGCACAGCCGGTTCATGCGCGGCACGGTCTCCAGAGCGGCGGGCGTCAGGATGTCGGCCAGCTCGGCGTCGGGATACACGGATGCGAACGCCGTGAACGCGTAGGAGCCGATCGTGACGCCGGAGATGTCGTCCAGGTGGGCGCTCATCAGGTCGATGAGGTTCGCGGCGGGCGCTGCGGCGGCGACCGCCTCGATCCGCAGCTCGGGGGCGTACGAGGCCGCCCCCTCGGCCGCGAACAGGACTGCGGCGCCGCCCTGCGAATGCCCCCACAGCACGACGCGGTCACTCGCCCGCGCCTCGGGCACGCTGCGCGCGGCGCGCACGGCATCCAGCACGGCGTTGCCGCCGGTGACCCCGACGAGGTAGGAATCGGGACCGTCGGTGCCCATCCCGACGTAGTCGGTCGCCACGACCGCGTACCCGCGATTGAGCAGGAAGCGCAGACCCTCGATCCCCAGGAACGGATCGAAGCCGTACGACGGCGCGCAGTCGCGGGCGGCTCCGGTCGTCGGATGCCCCCACGACACGACGACGCGTCCGCCCGGCGGGGCGGGCAGAAGCGGAACGACGAGCACACCGGTGGCGACCACGCCGTCGCCGTGGACATCCGTCGTGCGGTACATGATCCGCCAGGCTCGGGCGGCGAGGGGCGCCCCCAGCAGCGGGTCGATCTTCACGAGCGATCCGGGGTCGCCGGTCGCGGCATCCGGGGGCTGTTCGTAGAACGCGTCGATCCCGGCCCGCTCCAGCGCATCACCGGCGACCCGCACCGCCTCGACGGCGACCACACCGCTCAGCACGGCCAGCAGAGCCGCCATGAAGACGGTCGCCCACCGGTACCCGGGTTTCACGCGGTCGTCTTCGCACTCATCCGAGCGTCTCGCGTGCCCGGTCGGCCTGCCGCGCCGCCGCGCGCGCCTTGTCCGCAGCTTCGGACCGAACGGTTTCCAGGCGCGCCGCCTCGTGATCGGCCTTGTCCGCGTCCACTTCGAGACGAGCGAGCTCGGCGCGCAGATCCCCGACCCGCTCCCGCAGCAGGTCACCCCGCTCGCGGACCTTCGCCAGTGCGGTGTCGATGCGGGTGAGTTCACGCTCCGCTTCGCCCGAGGCGCGCTCGGCCTCGCGCAGCGCGCGCTCCGCCGCCTTGCGCGCCCGCCTCTCGGCGAGGTCGTCACGGGTGGGAGCAGGTGCGTCCGGGACTCCCGGCAGGCTGCCTCCGACGGCATCGGACACGTCGACGGCGTCGAACCCGCCGGCCTCCAGCGGGCGGATGAGGCGCCCCGTCATGACGGCTGCGGCAGCCGCGGCATCCATCACCGCCGCATTGAGGGTCTTCTCCACGTCCGTGCGCGCCGAAGCGCTGACCGCGACGCCGCGATCGCGCGCGAGGTCGACCGCCTGCGTCGCGAGGGCAGTGACCAGCGCGCGACGCTGACGGCTCAGCCGGCCGAGCTCGGCGGCGTCGAGGTCGTCCTGCGCCTCGCGCAGCGCGCCGGCCAGCTCGAGGGCCTCGCCGAGTTGCCCGTCGCGCGCCAGCAGATCGACGGCCCAGGCCGACGCGGTCGGCTTGCGCAGAGCCTTCACCTTGGCGGCGAGAGCCCGATCGGATGCCGCGGCCCGCACGTTCCGCGCCGCGGTGAACTCCTCGGGGGGCAGTGCGTACAGCTCCGCGGCGATCTCGTCCAGCTGCGCTTGGTCGGCGGCGGCCTTGTCGGCGGAGGGGTGCACGGGACCATTCTGTCGGGCGGGCCCCCCGAGCGCGAGAAGCCCGCGGCTCGTGGCTCGCGTTCGGTGGCTCCCCTGTCACAACACGCCGACGCCACCCGCAGATCGCGACAGGCGAGCACCCCGGCTCCGGCGCGACCCCGGGGCTCCGCTGTCACGACATGCCGACGCGACCCACAGATCGCGACAGGCGAGCACCCCGGCTCCGGCGCGACCCCGGGGCTCCGCTGTCACAACACGCCGACGCCACCCGCAGATCGCGACAGGTGAGCAAGACTGACCGGCGGCGAGCCGGGGACTCAAGGCGAGCTGCGACCCCGGCATTCGAGGTGGCTGCGAGCCGCGGACTCGCGGCGAGCTGCGACCTGGGGACTCCTGGCAAGCGCGACTCTGGGGTTCCCCTGTCACAACATGCCGACACCGCCCACGCATCGCGACAGGCGAGCACCCGGGTCCGGCGCGACCCAGGGTTCCGCTGTCACAACACGCCCCCGCCACCCACGCATCGCGACAGGCGAGCCAAAGTGCGCGGCTGCGAGTCGGCGCGGCGCCCCGGGGGGCTTCCGACTCAGGCTCGAGCGACGAGCGCCGCCTGTCGCGCCGCTCCGAGCGCGACGTACTCCCCCGGGGGCGGGACCTCGACGGGAATGCCGAACACCTGGGGTGCGATCGTGCGCACCGCCTCCGACTGCGCGCCTCCGCCGATGAGCAGCGCCCGCTCCAGCGGAACACCCAGCGACCGCAGCGCGGAAAGCCCCGCGGCGAGGCCACTCAGCATCCCCTCGACCGCAGCCCGGGCGAGGTTCTCGCGGGTCGTGGAGGCGAGGGTCATGCCGGTGAGGGATGCTGTGGCATCGGGCAGATTCGGCGTCCGCTCGCCCTCGAAATAGGGCACCAGACGAAGTCCGCGCGCGCCCGGTTCGGCGGCGAGCGCGAGCCGGCCGAGCTCGGCGTGGTCGACCGCCAGGAGGCCGGCGACGGCGTCGAGCACACGGGCGGCGTTCAGCGTCGCGACCAGTGGCAGGAACCGGCCTGTGCAGTCGGCGAACCCCGCGACCGTGCCGCTCGGATCGATCGTGCGCTGGTCGCTCACCGCGAAGACCGTGCCGCTCGTGCCGATCGAGACCACGACGTCTCCGGGGCCCGCGCCGAGGCCCAGCGCCGCGCCGGCGTTGTCGCCCGCCCCTGGCCCGACCCTGCGGCCGGCGTCGTCGAGCACCCATTCCGCCGGGCCGAGCACGCGCGGAAGGATCGCGTCGTGTCCCAGAGCCGCGGCGAGCAGCTCACGGTCGTACCCGCCGCTCGCCGGGTTCCAGTAGCCCGTGCCCGAGGCATCCGATCGATCGGTGACGAGCTCGTCGAGCACCGGCCCACGCGGGGACTCCCCCTCGGGACCGAACCCGCGCAGCCGCCAGGTCAGCCAATCGTGGGGCAGCGCGACCGCGGCCACGCGTGCGGCGTTCTCGGGCTCGGAGTCGCGCAGCCACCGCAGCTTCGTGATCGTGAACGACGCGACGGGCACCAGTCCGCTCCGCTGGGCGAGGGCCTCGGCGCCGAACTCGGCGATGAGGTCCACGGCCGCCGCTGCGGAGCGCGTATCGTTCCACAGCAGCGCGGGACGGATGACGCGGCCGGCGTCGTCGAGCACGACCATGCCGTGCTGCTGACCGCCGATCGCCCACGCCGCGAGATCCGCCGTCCCGCCCGCCGCCGCGATCGCATCCTGCAGCGCGCTCCACCAGGCGGCCGGATCCACCTCGGTGCCGTTCGGGTGCGTAGCGCGGCCCTCGCGCACGATGGCGTTGGTCTCGGCATCCGTCACCACGACCTTGCAGGACTGCGTCGACGAGTCGACTCCCATGACCAGCGTCATCGCTCGCCCTTCCCTTCAACCGTGTCCCACTTCTGCATCCGACACGCCGTGCCGGGCATGCAGAAGTGGGACACCGAAACCGATCAGCCGCGCGCGCCGAGCAGGTGCTCGGTCGCGAGCTGCTGCAGGCGGACGAACCCGAAGCCCTTGCCGCCGAGGTACACCGACGGGTCGAAGTCCTCGTAGGCCGAGCGGTCGGCGAGGAAGTCCGTGTAGCTCTCGCCCTCGTTCAGCGTCGGCACCGACAGCTCGGCGACCTTGGACGCCTCGAGCGCCTCCTGCACCTCGGGGTCGGCGCGGAAGGCCGCGGCGCGCTCCTTGAGCAGCAGGTACGTGCGCATGTTGGCGGATGCCGAATCCCACACGCCCTTCTCGTCCTCGGTGCGGCTGGGCTTGTAGTCGAAGTGGCGAGGGCCCTCGTAGGCGGGCACGCCACCGGGTCCGCCGTTCTCGAGCAGATCCACCAGCGCGAAGGCGTTGTGCAGATCGCCGTGACCGAAGACGAGATCCTGGTCGTACTTGATGCCGCGCTGGCCGTTCAGATCGATGTGGAACAGCTTGCCGTGGTACAGCGCCTGGGCGATGCCGGCGGCGAAGTTCAGCCCGGCCATCTGCTCGTGCCCGACCTCGGGGTTCAGGCCGACCAGCTCGGGGCGCTCGAGCGAGTCGATGAACGCGAGCGCGTGGCCCAGGGTCGGCAGCAGGATGTCGCCACGGGGCTCGTTCGGCTTCGGCTCGATGGCGAAGCGGATGTCGTAGCCCTTGTCGGTGACGTAGTCCCCGAGCAGGTTGACGGCCTCGCGGTAGCGCTCGAGCGCCTGGCGGATGTCCTTGGCCGCGTCGTACTCGGCGCCCTCGCGGCCGCCCCACATCACGAACGTCTTCGCGCCCAGCTCGGCACCGAGGTCGAGCTGGCGGAACACCTTGCGCAGCGCGAAGCGCCGCACATCGCGGTCGTTCGAGGTGAAGCCGCCGTCCTTGAACACCGGGGCGCTGAAGAGGTTCGTCGTCACCATCGGCACGATCATGCCGGTGTCGGCGAGCGCACCCTTCAGGCGGTCGATCTGCTTCTGGCGTTCGGCATCCGTCGAGCCGAAGGCGAACAGGTCGTCGTCGTGGAAGGTGAGGCCGTAGGCGCCGAGCTCGGTGAGCTTCTCGACGGCGTGGACGACGTCAAGCGCAGGACGAGTCGGTCCGCCGAATGGATCGGTGCCGTTGTATCCGACGGTCCAGAGTCCGAACGAGAATTTGTCGGCAGTTGTGGGGGTAGGCATGACGCTCCTTCGCGGGAATTGTTGCGTGTGACAACGTATACCAGAATGGATGCCGCGTCCAGCCCGGGCGGACCGATCTCGGAGGCCCTCTACAGTGAGAATATGAACGAACCCGTGGGCAGCCGCCAAGCGAACCTGTCCCGGCTTCTGCGCCTTGCCCACCTCGAGGGTCCGCTCTCGCGCGCCATCTTGACGGGCGCGACGGGCCTGAACCGCTCCACGATCGCAGACCTCGTCGGCGACCTCGTCGCGCTCGGCCTGGTCGAAGAGCGGGCGCCGGATCCGAGCAGGCGCGTCGGGCGGCCGTCGCCCCTGGTGACCGCGCATCCTCGGGTCGTGGCCGTGGCCGCCAACCCCGAGATCGACGCCCTCACGCTCGCCGTCGTCGGGCTCGATCGCACCGTGCGCCGCCGCGAACGCATCGAGATGACGGGCCTCATCGGCCCCGTGCGCACCGCCGAACTCATCGGCGAGCGCGTCGCGGCGTGGCGCAACGATGACCTCGCCGACACCGCGATCGCCGGAGTCGGCATCGCGGTGCCGGGCCTGGTGCGCACGTCGGACGGGATGGTGCGCGATGCGCCCCACCTGAGGTGGACCGACACCGCGCTTCGCGAGCTCGTCGAGGCCGAAACCGACCTGCCGACCGTCGTGGGCAACGATGCCGCGCTGGGCGTTCTCGCCGAGCACCTCTTCGGCGCCGCGCGCGGGATCGACAACGTCGTCTACCTCAACGGCGGGGCGAGCGGCATCGGCGGCGGACTGATCGTGCACGGGATGCTGGTCTCCGGCGCCTCGGGCTACTCCGGCGAATTCGGCCAGAACCGTCCGGGAATCGCATCGATCGCCGATCGTCGAGCCGCCGACGGCGTCCTCGAGGACGAGGTCAGCCGCACGCGCCTCCTGGCGGTCCTCGGCCGGGACAACGCCGACGAGCCTGCTCTCGCCCACCTGCTGAGCACCACCGACGCCCCCGACGTTCTCGAAGAGATCGCCCGCCAGCGCCGCATCCTGGCCACCGCTCTGGCCAACGCGGTCAACGTGCTCAATCCCGCCGTGGTGGTGCTCGGCGGATTCCTCGCGATGCTGGCGGCGAACGACGCCGAAGGACTGACCGCGGCCGTCGCCGCCCAGACGATGCACGCCAACGGCGAGGATCTCGACATCCGGCCGGCTGCGCTCGCCGAAGATCGACTGCTCATCGGCGCCGCGGAGGCGGCGTTCGGCGAGCTGCTGCGGGACCCGTCAGGTTTCGTCCTGAAGTGACACACCGCCGCCTCGTCAGGCGGGCGGGGCTGTCGTGTCCCGCGGGACGAGCCGTGTCGGAAGCGCGATATGCGTCGACGGGGGAACCTCGCCCTGCATCAGCGTGAGCAGCAGCCGGGCCGCCTCGGCTCCGAGCGTCTGCATGGGCTGGCGAACGGTCGACAGTGCGGGGGTCGCCTTCGCCGCCTCGGGCACATCGTCGAACCCGATGATCGAGAGGTGACCGGGAACGTCCAGCCCGAGCTCCCCCGCGACTTTGACGATCTCGAGCGCCGAGATGTCGTTGGCAGCGAAGATCGCCGTCGGTCGATCGGTGCGCCGGAGCATCTCGAGGGCGGCCACCCGGACGGCGTCCTGACGGTAGCTGCCGGAGCCGACCAGGCCCGGATCCACGGAGATGCCGGCATCCGCCAGTGCGCGCCGGTACCCGGCATCGCGTGCGATCGAGGAGCGCAGGTCGCGCCGACCGGCGATGAAGCCGATGCGGGAATGGCCGAGCTCGATGAGGTGTCGCGTCGCCTGCAGCGCTCCGCCGTAGCTGTCGCTCTCCACGGTCGGGAGGTCGGCCGGTCCGGTGTGCGGGTCGATCGCGACGACGGGCACCTCGGTGCCGACGTTCACGACGGTCGGTGTGACCATGATGGCGCCGTCGATCAGAGTGCCGCTCAGCCGCGACAGCGAACGACGCTCCCACCCCTCGGCGGCGCCGCGTGAACCCGCGTACGCGAGCAGGTCGTAGCGCGAATCGCTCAGCGCCTGACCCACGCCTTTGAGGATCTCCGCGCTGAACGGCTCGAAGTCTGCGACGAGCACGCCGATGACGCCGGTCCTGCGAGATCGCATGCTGCTCGCGATGAGGCTGGATTCGTACCCGAGGTCGGCGACGACCGCGAGGACACGATCGACGGTCTCGCTGGCCACGCCATACCGCCCGTTGACCGCCTTCGAGACGGTCGCGACCGATACGCCGGCCGCGGCAGCGACATCCATGATCGTGGGACGACGGCTCATGTTTCGAAAGCATAACGGCCTCGAAACCGTTATTGAAAACGTTTGACAACCTTTTTGTTGTGACCACACACTTTTGCTGATCGGCTTGCACGCCGAGCAACTGCGCGACCGGATCGCGCTGACCAACGGCATCTCGGAGCAGAGGTGCTCCTCAACGAAGAGAACGGGAATCACATGAAGGGCAAGAGAATCCTCGCGGGTTCGGCAGCACTCGTCGTCGGCGCGCTCGCGTTCGCCGGCTGCAGTGCGGGCGGCTCAGGCGAGAACAGCGACGGCACGGTCGAGATGACGCTGTGGCAGAACTCGACGACCGGGCCCGGCCAGCAGTTCTGGAAGGACGCCATCGCCGCGTTCGAGGAAGAGAACCCGAACGTCACGATCAAGATGCAGTCCGTCCAGAACGAAGACATGGATGGCAAGCTGCAGACGTCGCTGAACGCCGGCGACCCGCCGGACATCTTCCTCCAGCGCGGCGGCGGCAAGATGGCTGCCATGGTGCAGGCCAATCAGCTGATGGACCTCACCGGCAAGATCACGGGCGAGGCGGCGGACAACATCCCGGAGGGCTCGTTCAAGGCCGAGACCTATCAGGACAAGCTCTGGGCGATCCCGCTGTCCGTGCTGCCCGGTGGCATCTTCTACAGCCAGGACCTCTACGAAGCCGCCGGTGTCACCGAGACGCCGACGACCATCGACGAGATGGTGGCCGCGAACGACAAGCTGAAGGCGACCGGCGTCGCGCCGCTCGCCCTCGGCGCGAAGGACGCCTGGCCCGCAGCGCACTGGTTCTACTGGTTCGCCCTGCGCGAGTGCTCGCCCGCGACCGTGGAGGAGACCGGCGACTCGAAGGACTTCAGCGACCCTTGTTGGTTGAAGGCCGCTCAGGACCTCGCGGACTTCAACGCGACGGAGCCCTTCAACGAAGGCTTCCTCACGACCGCGGCCCAGCAGGGTGCCGGCAGCTCGGCCGGTCTCGTCGCCAACCACAAGGCGGGCGGCGAACTGATGGGCGCATGGGACCCGGGCGTGATCGCCTCGCTGACGCCCGACGAGAAGCCGCTGCCGGATCTCGCCTGGTACCCGTTCCCGGAGGTTCCGGGCGGAGCGGGTGAGCCCGGCTCGATGATGGGTGGCGTCGATGGCTACTCCTGCTCGGCGCAAGCGCCGAAGGAATGCGTCGACTTCCTCAGCTTCGTCGGCTCGGACGCTCAGCAGACCGCGTACTACGAGGCGTTCTCGTCCCCGCCCGTCAACACGGTCGCCCAGGAGGCTGTCACCGAGTCGTACCTGATTCAGATCCTCGAGGCCTACAACAAGGCGCCGTTCGTCTCGCAGTGGCTCGACACGGTGCTCGGTCAGAACGTCGGCAACGCACTGAACGTCTCGGTCGTGTCGCTGCTCGCCGGGCAGAGCACGCCGCAGCAGATGATCGACGAGGCCAACGCGGCCGGGGCGAAGGGCTAGGAACACTTCCCATGCATGCAAGCGAGACACCGAAGACGGACGATCGCCCGGAGACGGATCTCGCGCAGCGCACCGGGGGCGGCGGCGTCACGTCGCCGCCCCCGGCATCGCCGCGCCGCCGACCCCGAGGAATCGGATGGTCAGGCCGATTCGAGATCGCCCTGCTGGCTGGGCCGGCAATGATCGTCTTCGTCGGCTTCGTCATCTTCCCGATGGTCATGGCGGCGTACTACGGCTTCTTCAGATGGCAAGGCTATGGACCGCCGACGGATTTCGTGGGCCTGCAGAACTACTTCCTGATCCTGACCGACCCCGACTTCCAAGAAGCACTCGGCCACAACGCATTCATCGTGGTGATGTCGATCGTCATCCAGGGACCCGCGGCCCTGCTGATCGCGCTGCTGCTGAACCGCAAGATGCGCGGGCAGTCGATCATCCGGGTGCTCATCTTCGCGCCCTATGTGATCGCGGAAGTCGTCGTCGGCACGGGCTTCGCCCTCCTGCTGGCGACCAATGGCGCCCTCAACGGAGTGCTCGAGAACCTCGGACTCTCCGGACTCGCCCGGGACTGGCTCGCTGATCCCAGCATCGCCATCTGGACCCTCATGGCGATCCTCACGTGGAAGTACGTCGGCTTCGCGGTCATCCTGTTCCTCGCGGGACTCCAGGGCATCCCCGACGAGCTCTACGAGGCCGCCGCGATCGATGGCGCCAGCTACTGGCAGATCCAGCGACGCATCACGATCCCGCTTCTGAGCCCGACCCTGCGCATCTGGGTATTCCTGTCGATCATCGGGGCACTGCAGCTGTTCGACCTGGTGTACATCATCTGGGGGCAGTACGTCGCGCCGGTGGCAGGCACATCCACGATGGCGACCTACATGGTCTCCAACGGCCGCAACGCGGGCAACTTCGGCTACGGCAACGCCGTCGCCGTCGTCATCTTCCTGATCTCCCTCGTCGTCGCCCTGATCTACCAGCGCTTCGTGCTGCGCCGCGACACCGCCGGCGCGCTCACTGAAAGGACCACCCGATGACCGCCGCCTTGGCGACCATTGAGCTGCCGCCACCACGACGTCAGCGCATGCAGGCCGGCACGCCTGCCGTGTACTTCGTCTCGCTGGTCGTGATCGCGCTCATGCTGGGACCGATCATCTACATCATCCTCGGTGGATTCCGCTCGAATTCCCAGATCACGGCGGACCCCGGCGGGTTTCCCGACCCGTGGGTCTGGGAGAACTACTTCGAGGTGCTGACGGGCGGCGTCTTCTGGCAGCTGGTGCTCAACTCCACGATCGTCGGGGTCGCGACCACTGTGGGCGTCATCCTGCTCGGCCTCATGGCGAGCTACGTGCTCGCCAGGTACCGGTTCCGGGGGCGAGGAGCGATGTACGCGCTGTTCGCGGCGGGACTCATGTTCCCGATCACCGTCGCCATCACCCCCCTCTACATCGTCGTCCGCGACCTCGGCCTCATCAATACGCTCGCCGGCGTCATCCTGCCCCAGATCGCGTTCGCCCTGCCGGTGACGATCATCATCCTGGTGCCGTTCCTGCGTGCGATCCCCGATGAGATCGAGGAGGCCGCGTTCATCGACGGATGCAGCCGCCTGGGATTCTTCTGGCGCATGGTGCTTCCGCTGGCGATTCCGGGCGTCATCACGGTTGGAATCCTCGCCTTCATCGGCAGCTGGAACAGCTACCTCCTGCCGCTGTTCCTCCTCAACGACAATGCGAACTTCACGCTGCCGCTGGGCGTCCAGGCGTTCTCATCGCAGTACTCGCAAGACACCGCAAAGGTGCTTGCCTTCACGTCGCTGTCGATGATCCCGGCGCTTGTCTTCTTCAGCCTCTTCGAGCGACGCATCGTCGGCGGTCTGACGGGGGCGGTCAAGGGATGAGCGGCGTCGGCCTGCCCGCCGTCTCGGCGCGGGTGCGATCTCTGCACGCGCAGATGACCATCGACGAGAAGCTGGCACAGCTCGTCGGCTACTGGGTCGACCAGGGCCACGAGGTCGTCGCGCCGATGGCGGGCGAGATGGTGACCTCGACCAAGTACGAGGACGCCACAGTGAACGGCATCGGACATCTCACGCGTGTCTACGGCACGCGTCCCGTGGATCCGGTGGAGCGCGCGTCTTGGCTCTGGGCGGAACAGCGTCGGCTGCGGGAGCAGACCCGACTCGGAATCCCCGCCATCGTCCACGAGGAGTGCCTCACCGGCCTCGCCGCGTGGAAGGCCGCGACCTTCCCCACTCCTCTGGCGTGGGGTGCGGCCTTCGATCCCGAGCTGACCGAGGAGCTCGGTCACGCGATCGGCCGCTCGATGGCGGAGCTGGGAATCCATCAGGGCCTCGCCCCGGTGCTGGACGTGGTCATGGATCCCCGTTGGGGTCGCGTCGACGAGTGCATCTCGGAGGACCCGTACGTCGTCGGAACGATCGGCACCGCCTACGTGCGCGGGCTCCAGTCCGCCGGGGTGCACGCCACTCTCAAGCACTTCGCGGGCTACTCGGCCTCGCAGGCGGGGCGCAACCACGCGCCGGTGCACATGGGCCGACGCCGCCTGCAGGACATCATGCTGCCGCCGTTCGAGATGGCGGTGCGCGACGGAGGTGTGCGCTCGGTGATGAACTCGTACGCCGAGATCGACGGCGTGCCGGTCGCGTCCGACCCCGAACTGCTCACCGGGCTGCTGCGCGACGAGTGGGGGTTCGACGGCACGGTCGTCGCCGACTACTTCTCGGTCGCTTTCCTGCACGCACTGCACGGCGTGGCCGCCGATCTCGGCGAGGCCGCGCTGCTCGCCCTGCGGGCGGGCATCGACGTCGAGCTTCCCACCGGAGACGCGTTCGTCGATCCGCTCCGCGAGCGGCTCGGCACGGATCCCCAGGCGCTCGCCGACGTGGATCGCGCGGTCCTGCGGGTGCTCTCACAGAAGGAGGAACTGGGACTGCTCGACGAGGACTTCTCGTCGCCCCCGACGAGCGTCGAGCTGGACGGTCCGCGGATGCGTGAGCTGGCGCGGCGGGCGGCCGAGGAATCGATCGTGCTGCTGCACAACGACGGGATGCTGCCGCTCGCCGAACCGCGGACGATCGCGCTGATCGGCCCCAACGCCGACGCGGCCGAGGCGCTCATGGGCTGCTACTCGTTCGCCAACCACGTTCTCGCGCACCACCCGGGCACCGAGCTCGGCTTCGAGATCCCCACGGTCGCGGAGGCATTGCACGCGGAGTTGCCGCACGCCGTGTTCGTGCACGAGCGGGGCTGCGACGTCGAGGACGGCGACCCCACCGGCATCGCGGCCGCGGTCGAGGCCGCGACACGCGCAGACGTGGCAGTCGTCGTGGTCGGCGACCGTGCGGGGTTGTTCGGTCGCGGCACGGTCGGCGAGGGGAACGACGTCGACGACCTCGAGCTGCCCGGCGCGCAGCGCCTCCTCGTCGAATCTGTCGTGGCGACGGGCACCCCGACGGTCGTCGTGGTCATCTCGGGTCGCCCCTACGCGATCGGCTGGATGCTGCACGGCGCGTCGGCTGCCGGCGCGGTCGTGCAGGCATTCTTCCCCGGCGAGGAGGGCGGTCCCGCGATCGCGCGCGTCCTCTCCGGCGCGACCGTCCCCTCGGGCAGGCTTCCCGTGTCCCTGCCCCGCTCGGCGGGCGCCCAGCCGTACACGTACCTGCATCCCGTGCTCGGCGGTCCCACCGAGATCACCAGCGCGGACAACACCCCCGCCCTGCCCTTCGGACACGGGCTGAGCTACACCACGTTCACCCACGAGGACCTCGCCGCCGCGGATGCGGCCACCGACGGGGCGATCATCGCGAGCGTGCGGGTGTCGAACACCGGCGCCCGGACCGGCACCGATGTGGTCCAGCTCTATGCGCGCGACCTCGTCGGCTCGGTGACCCGCCCGGTCGCCCAGCTTCTGGCGTACCAGCGCGTCACCCTCGAGCCGGGCGGCTCGGCGACCGTGACGTTCACGGTGCCGACGTCGCGGTTGGCCTTCACCGGCCGCGACGGGCGTCGCATCGTCGAGCCCGGCGCCGTCCAGCTCTGGGTGGGACCGTCGTGTGCGCAGCGGGAGGCCGAGGCCCTGGTCCAGCTCACCGGTCCCGTGCGTGCGATCACCGGGGATTCCCCACGGATGGCTACCGCGACGGTCTCTCTGCTGGTCGCCGAACGCCGCTGATGCTGAGGCCCGGGGTGCCGATTCCCGCACCCCGGGCCTCGTCGTCCGCCGGATGTCCTACCTGGTCGAGAACGGCGCGCGGGCCGTGGTCACGGATTCCGCCAGGATGCCGCGGGGGTGAGGGGCACGATCGGCGGGCGCTCCACGGTGGTCCGCAGCGGCTCGCGCACGCCCGACGACGCCGAGGCCGTGAGCGCGGTCATGATCTCGAGCACGTGGAGCGCCATCGCCCCGCTCGCACGCGCAGGCCCGGCCACGAGGTCGAGCAGGCCGATCCCGCGGCCCGCGTCGACGTACCCGGCGGACGGCTCGAGGGTCTCCCACGAGCCGCCGCGGCGGTGCACCTGCACGTCGCCGGCGAAGGCGTTGGGGTCCGGCACGACCAACGACCCGTCGATGCCATGGACCTCGATGGGCGCGGTGGCGGACGCGACAGCGTCGAAGCTCATGGTCACGGTCGAGATCGCTCCCGACGCATGGTGCAGGATGCCGGTGAGGTGCGTGTCGACCTCGACGGCGATGCTCTCCCCCGCCCGCGGCCCCGCGGCGATCACGCGCTCGTCGCGCGAGCGCGAGGCGGCGCCCGACACCGCCCTTACCGGCCCGAGCAGCTGGACGAGGGACGTGATGTAGTACGGGCCCATGTCAAGGAGCGGGCCGCCGCCCGCACGGTAGTAGAAGTCGGGATTCGGATGCCACGACTCGTGGCCCGCCGAGATCCACATGGCCGACGCCGCCACCGGGGGCCCGATCAGGCCGTCGTCGATCGCGGCGCGCGCCGTTTGGACGCCGGTGCCGAGCACGGTGTCCGGCGCCCCGCCGACGCGGACGCCCGCGACGGCCGCGGCATCCATGATGCGTGTCGCGTCGGCGAGCGTCGCCGCCAGGGGCTTCTCGCCGTAGACGTCCTTGCCCTGCGCGATCGCAGCGAGCGCCACCTCGGCGTGCGCAGCGGGGATGGTGAGGTTGAGGACGGTGCGGATGCCGGGATCCGCGAGCAGCTCGTCGGTGGTGAGCGCCCGGCATCCGGGGATCGCCTCCGCCGCCGCCTGCGTCCGCGCCGCGTCGAGATCGGCGACGGCCGCGATGCGAACGCTCGACGCGCGGGCGAGCGTGGCGAGGTACTGACCCGAGATGACGCCGAGCCCGACGATGCCGATGTCGGTCACCGGGCCGCCCACAGCATCCCCCGCTCGATGATCGTGCGGACGTTGTCGTCCTGCAGCACGTCGAGGCTGTGCCCCGGCGTGGATACGAAGACGCGGCCCTGCCCCCAGTCACGCGTCCAGACCGCGGGCGAGGTGATGGGTCGATGCCACGGATGGTACGGCTGCACGGGGTGGGTGGTCGTCGCGAGCACGTCGATCAGATCGTCGTGGAGCACCCAGTACTGCTCGGTGGTCAGCACGAAATCGTCGATGCCGGCCATGATCTCGTGGGTGCGGCCGAGGTCGGTGATCTCGACGGTGTGGTCGAGGTAGTTGTCGGTCTGATCGCCGCGCACCTCGTCCGGGTGCTTCGACGGGTGGGTGGCGAACTGCCCGCCCACGAGCTGCAGGTAATCCGAGTTGGCGCGGAACGAGTCGGCGATGCCGCCGTGCCAGCCGGCCAGGCCGGTGCCCGCGGCGACGGCCTCGCGCAGTCCGCGCACCGCCTCGGCAGAGGCCTCGGACATGGTGACGGACTGCACGACGAGGTCGGTGGTCGCCATGCGGTCGGCGTCGGCATACACCTGCGGATCGTCTTCGACGGTGACGTCGAAGCCGCGGTCGCGGAGGAACGGCAGGAACAGGTCGGTCGCTTCGACCGGGTGGTGTCCGTCCCATCCGCCTCGGACGACGAGGGCGGTGCGAGTCATGCGTGGGGGTCCCTTCGGGGGAGCGGCGTCGGCGGAAGTCGCCGGCGTGAGGTCATCGACGATGCCACCGCGGCTTCCGCCGGTCGAGAAGCTTGCGCAAAACCTCGCCGGTGCGCGAAAGTGGTCCGATGTCTTCCCGCGTGACTCTGGTCGCGGTCGCGGCCGAGGCCGGCGTCAGCGTCGGGACGGCGTCGCGGGCACTGTCGGGACGCGGCGACCTCGCCCCCGCGACGCGGCGCCGCGTGCTGACCGCCGCCCGCGAGCTGGGCTACCTCCGGGACCCCGGGCTCGGCGGGCGCCCGTCCCGATCCGCGCTCCTGCTCGACCTCGTGCTCGGTTCGTACCACAACGCCTACTCCGACGAGGTGACCGCGGGTGCCCGCAGCGCCGCCGCAGTGGCCGGCTACGACCTCGTGCTCACCGAGGAGCGCGACACGCCCGACGACGACTGGCCCATGCGCATCCACCGCCGAGGCTCGGCCGGCGTGGTGCTGGGGCTCATCGCGCCGACCGCCGCGCAGCTGGCGGCGCTGACCCATGCCGACATCCCCGTCGTCCTGATGGATCCGCGGGCCGAGACCTCTCGGGGCCTCACGAGCGTGCAGACGACCGACCGCGAGGGTGGGCTGGCGGCGGCGCTGCACCTCGCCGAACGCGGCGCGACCCGGTTCGCGATCGTGCTCGGCTCCCCGCCATACCGGTACGGCCGCGCGCGCAACACCGGCTTCCGCGCCGGGCTGCGGCTGGTCCGGCCCGGCGCCGAGCTCGCCGCGGTGCAGGCCGACTGGGGCGGGGCGTCCGCGCGCCAGGCGGTGCTGCCGCTGCTGCGCGCACTCCGGCCGGGCGAACGGCTCGGGGTGTTCGCCTGCTCCGACGAGATGGCGGCAGGGGTCTACGCCGCGGCCGCGGCGACCGGGCGGCGCATCCCGGAGGACGTCCTCGTCGTCGGCTTCGACGACCTCCGCGGTGCGCGCTGGCTCACGCCCCCTCTCACCACGGTGCGGCAGCCGATCCGCGAGATGGCCGCGGCCGCGGTCACCGCCCTCGCCGAAGCCGCGGGCGGTGCTGTCCTGGCGCCGTCGCCGATCGTGCTGCCCGCCCGGCTCATCCCGCGCGGCTCGACCTGAACGCACCCACGTCCGGTGGGACTCGACACCGTGAAACATCGGGCGCGTGACCGAAGGCCGGCGCGTGGAGCGCGGCCAGCCCGCGCACGTGGACCCCAGACGCGCGGAGAGCCGGTCGCGGGATCCGCTGACCAGCGACCGCTTCGCACCGCTGCGAACGGCGACATGATCCGATCACGATTCCGCAGTTTGTTCACGCGAGCGGCGCCACGAGGGCTTAGGGTGACTCGGTGGGCACCATTTACTACGGCGGATCGGCCACGCCGATTCACATCGAGGATCGCGCGCTGGCGCACCTCAAGGTCGTCATCGCCACCAAGCTGCGGCGGAGCGAAAGCTTCACGGTGACGTGGCGGCATCCCGACGGCCAGCCGCGGGGGCGCAGCACGATCTGGCTGCACCCGTCGATCCCTCTGCGCTTCGTCTTCGACGACCCAGAGCCGGCGGTTCTCAGTCGCGAGTGGATCGAGGAGCTCGCGAGCTCGGCGAACTCGTCGGGCGGCATCACGCTCATCGCCGAGCACTTCGACACCGGCCCGGTGGAGGTCATCGAGGCGAGTGAGCCCGCACTCGCGGTGGGCAAGGTCGAAGTCGAGGAGCTGTCGATCGACAAGCTCACGGTCGGGGGCAATGAGGTAGGCGGGTCGAGCCTGGCCACCGGCCACGACGTGCTGCAGACGTCAGAGCTTCCCGCGCACACCGAGAACTGACCGCTCGCGGCTGCCGACGAGCGTCACTCCTCGATGGGAGTGTCCTCCGACGGCTCCGGCGTGATCGTCAGGCCGTTCGGACCGCTCGCGGCCTGCATCAGTTCTTCGATCCACGCGCGATTGATGCGCGGGTTGCGGCTGCCGAAGAAGTGGAACTGGATCGGCACAGACGGGTGCATCCAGAAGCTGCGCCGGCCACTGCCGTCGCCGACCTCGACGTCGAACATGAAAGCCTCTGTGCGACGCAGCTTGTTCATCACCACGATGCGAAGATGCGCCAACGTCCGGTCGTCGATGTCGACCGAGTTTGCCATCGTGTCGTAAATGAACCTGCCCATGAATGCGAGCCTACTCGCGCGCGCGCGGATCCGGCGGCGACCCCGCGGAGACGACCGGCTCGACGATCTCGCGCTCGCCCGGCATCCCGCGCTCGACGACGGCGCCGGTGGTGACGCTGCGATACGCACGGAACACGATCGGCAACCCGCGCGCTCGGCTCCACTCCATGGAGTCGGTGACCTGGACATGCACGCACGGCTCGGTGCTGTTGCCCGAGTTGCCGCACTCCCCCACCTGATCGCACGCCGCTACGACATCGCCCACGTCGACCCGCACGCTGCCGAGCTTCAGATGCACGAGAGCCACGAACGGCCCGGTCGGGCCGAGGGCGATGACGACGTGGTTGCCGGCGATCGCACCGATCCCTCTCCGTACCCGCGCGGGCTGCCCGAGCAGATAGGGCAGGAGCGTCAGCTGCGACCGTCTGCCGACGTGATCGGGTTCGCCGTCGTGGGCGGCGGCGACGGTCCCCGCGGCGGGGGCGAGGAGCGGCTGCCCGAAACCCCTGAACGTCTCGGGCGTCTCGGACGCCAGCCACGCCCGCCATCCGGGCGGCGCCGACCGGCCGCGCTCGTCGACGGCGACGAAGTCGACCGCGTATGTGACGCCGAACAGGTGCGTTCCGTGGCTGGGGACCCGGCGGGCGGGGCTCATCTCCGTGCGCCACGTGCCACGGAAGGGCAGCTCCAGAACGACCGGTGTGCTGGGGGTCATCGCGGTCACCCCCGCAGCGTCGCGAGTCCGGCGACGTCGTAGGCGAGCTCGACGGCCTCGAAGATCGCATCGTCGATGGTGCGCGGTGTGAAGGCGTCGCCGATGGCGACGATCCGCGTTCCCGGCCACGGGTCGTCCGCTCCGATTCCCGCGATCGCGACCGACGCGCGTGGTTCGATCGCCACGATCGCGTCCAGCCCATCGCGGACCCCGACGGCGCCGGTCACGGTGTCGGTCAGCGCGAGAGAGCCCGGGGCCACCAGGTCCACGCGGTGGGATACGCAGCGTTCGAAGCCGCGATGGGAACCGAGGCTCTCCAGCAGCAGGGGGCGGTCGTAGCCGGCGCCGACGTGCGGGAACACCGTCTCGAACGGCGTCACCAGGGTCAGCTGGTCCACCTTCGTGAGCAGGGTGAGGACGATGCCCGAGGCATACGCCGTGCCATCGGCATCGATGACGGCGACCCTTCTGCCCAGGGAGGCGGGATCGGATGCCGCGGTGAACGCGTCGACGGTCCAGCCGTCGGGGAATCCGCCGCGGTACGCGCCGCCGATCGCCAGTGAAGTGGCGCGGGGAGCGATGGCGCCGGTTGCGATCACGATCCCCTCCGGCTGCCCTTGGCGAAGCAGCTCCGCGGTCGCATTCACCCCGAGTCGCACCCGCACGCCGGCCGCCGCCAGATCCCGGCGCAGATCGTCGATGAGCAGATGGATGCTGTCACGGCCGGGCACCGCGCCGGCGAGCCGCAGCTGTCCGCCGAGGTGCGCGGTCCGCTCCAGCAGCGTCACCGCGTGGCCGTCCGAGGCGAGTTCGACCGCGGCACGCATGCCGGCCGGTCCACCGCCGACGACGACCCAGCGCTGCGCGGACGCCGCCGCCGGGCGCGGAGTGCGCTCCCGCTCACGGCCGGCCAACGGGTTCACGGTGCACGACATGGGGAGTCCCCGACTGCCTCGGCCGAGGCATCCCTGATTCAGACGGATGCAATGACGGATGCTGTCCTCGCGGCCATCGCGCAGCTTCAGCGCCAGGTCGGGGTCCGCGATCTGGGCGCGGGTCAGGGCCACCATGTCCGCGATCCCGTCACGGATCACCGCGTCGGCCTGTTCGACGGACAGCGCGGCGCCGACCCCGAAGACCGGGATGCCGGGGTTGGCGGCCTTGACCGCTGCGACCTCATCGCGCAGCCATGCGTACGGCATCGCCGAGGACGGGAAGACGTAGTGGACGTTGTGGTAGCCGCCACCGGCGAGATCGAGGAAATCGATGCGGGAGGATTCCTGGAGCATTCCGATCACGGTGCGCAGGGCGGCGGCATCCATTCCCTCCGGATGGAACTCGTTCGCGACGATGCGGATGCCGACCACGAAGTCCTCACCCACCCGCTCGCGGACCGCTGCCAGGACTTCGCGGGTGAATCTGACGCGGCCCTCGAGATCGCCGCCGTATTCATCGGTGCGCGCGTTGTAGAGGGGCGAGAGGAACTGGTGCAGGAGATAGCCGTGGGCCATGTGCACCTCTACCCCGTCGAACCCCCCTCGCTGGGCGATCTCGGCGGAACGCGCCCAGGACTCCGTGAACTCTCCGATGTCCGCGACGCTCATCTCGCGCGTCGCGTGCGCGGTAGACGGCGAGAGTATGCGCGAGGGAGCATATACCGGTCGCGGGCCGTCGGGACCGTCGGGCATCGCCTGGGCTCCGTGATGGTTCAGCTGGACGAAGATCTTCGCGCCGGCGTCGTGGATCGCATCGGTCATGCGCCGGTCTGCGTCTGCAGCCTCCGGGCGGAAGGCATCTTGGAAGCCGCGGATCGATCCGGAAGGGTGCACGAACTGATTGCCCGCGACGAACAGCCCGCAGCCTCCCTGCGAGCGACGGACGAAGTACGCGGTCTCGCGGTCGGACTCGACGCGATCGGAGTACTGCTTGGAGTGGGCGGCCTGCATGATCCGATTCGGCACGGTGATGCCGCCGATGCGCAGCGGTTCGAACAGCGGCGACGCAACGCTCGGAGGGGGGCTCATACGCCCATCCTTCCGCGGAGCGACCGCGAGGGCGAGTCGCGATGACCCTGGCGGGAATGCGGCGGGTGCGGTTGGCTGAGAGGAGGCACTGCAGGATCGTGGCGCGCAGCGTCACCGAAGTGGATCGGAGGAACTCCCATGCGGGAATTCGCAGACGAAGCCGTGACGGAGATGACGCAGGACGAGTGCTGGCACCTGCTCGAGCATGCCGAGGTGGGGCGGCTGGCGCTGTCGGTGCGGGATGAGGTCGACATCTACCCGCTGAACTTCGTGGTGTCCGAGGGCGCTCTGTACTTCCGGACGTCGCCCGGATCGAAACTCGCCGAGCTGACCGCGAACCCGCGCGTCGCGCTGGAGGCGGACCGCTACGACGACGTCGCCGCAGCGAGCGTCATCGTGAAAGGACTGGCCGAGCGCCTGGAGCTGCAGAGCGAGATCGACGCCGCCGACGAGCTGCCGCTGCACCCGTGGATCCCGACGCTCAAGTACCGCTGGGTGCGCATCGTCCCCACGCGGATCACCGGACGCCGCTTCACCCGCGCGCCGGAGCCCGACCGCTACAGCGTCGTCGACGGAGGACCGACCGCCTGAGCTCGATCCGTACGCGTTGCCGACGACCCGTGCGAGCGAGCGGACGGGCCGGGCACCGCAGGACGCCCGGCCCGTCCACCGGCTACTGCGCGATCTGCACGACGCCGAAGTCGGTCTCGGCCGCGGTGCGGTACAGCAGCAGCAGACCGGTCTGCGTGGACGGCGCGGTCGAGCCGGTCGCCTGGACGGGGACCGTGGCCCGTCCCTTCGCGGGCACGGTGACGGTGCCCGACGGGGTGTATTTCGCGTCTCCCCACGTGTACGTCTGGTCCTCGATGGCGTCCGTAAGAGCCCCGCTGAAGTAGTTGTCGTACGCGTACACGCTGTAGCCGAACGTCTGCCCAGGCGTGATCCCGAGCGCCTGCAGTGGCACCGTGAAGATCTGCGTCGACGAATCGAACCCGCCGTCGACGTAGAAGTACGCCGACGACGCACCGGTGTTCAGATCCGCGACGTAGACCGCCGTCTGCCCGGTGACGGCGAAGCCGCCGACTTCGGCGTTGTACACGACGTAGTCATCGGCGCCGTCGTTGTTCGCATCGACGTAGATGTCGAACTCCGCCGGGTAGGGCAGCACGGTGCGGCGGTCGTAGGTCGCGACCGCGAATTGAACGGCGCCCTCTCCGCCGTCTCGGACACCGACCGCGGCGAGGTCGATGACGGCGGCGTTGCTGCCCGGCGAACCCGGCTCGCCCGGCGCGGGGTCGGGATACTCCGGGCTCGTGCCGGTGAGCGCGAACAGTTCCACGTCGCCCGCGGCGAGCAGAGAGCTGTTCTTGAGCTTCAGGGAGCCTGCGCCGGACTTCTTGACTGTGACCGTCGAATCCGCGCTCACGTCCGCAGCCTTCTTGGGAAGCACGGTCCAACCGACCTTCACGCTGTCGCTGTCGGAGGTGGCGGTGATCCAGCCGTCGAACTCCGGGCCGTTGAGCAGCGAGCCATCGCCGCCGGTCGCTCCCACGCTGTCGAACGGCCAGTCCGGCAGCGTGGACCCGTCGATGCTCACCATGACCTTGATCTTCTGCGTCTTGCCCTTCGGGACCATCACATTCTCGGGAGCGGTGCGAATGGTCACCGCGCCGCCGGCCCGGTCTGCCTCGTCGCGGTAGCTCACCGCCAGCGCGTACCGACGGTTCTGGTCCGAGGTATTGGTGAGGGTCAACTCGACATCGGTCTTGTAGACCTTGGTGACCGACGGGATGCCGAGACCGATGTTGCCGCCCGTTCCCGTGGTGGCCAGCACGCCGACCGCGTCGGCCGAGGGCGCAACGCGTACCTCACCGGCACCGATCCGCGAGATCGGGGTGGTGATGAAGCCATCGGCGGTGGGCGTGCGGTTCGTGTTGTCGGCGCCGTTGAGCAGACGCGCCTTGATCACCGACGGTGGGGCGCTCTCGAACTTGTCGATCAGAAGCGCCGCCGCCCCCGACACGACCGGGGCCGCTCCGGAGGTGCCGCCGAAGTTGGTCTCCTCGGTGGCTGTCCCGGTCTCGGCCGAGAGCCACGCGCCCGGGGCGCCGATGTCCGGCTTCGCGCGGTGACCGTCGATCGTGGTGCCGCGGCTGGAGGTCCCCACCATCGTGTTGGTCAGTGCGATCGCGTCGGCCGGGTCGATGGTCACGCTCGACGCGCCGTCCGCGATGAGCCGGGCACCGGCGGCCTGCGAGATGCTGAAGGTCGGAACGACCACCGGGACGGTGCTGCCGAAGCTGAAGCTCGGCGGGTCGCCGGGCGCGTTGTTGTAGATGATGACGGCGCTGGCACCGGCATCCTGTGCGAAGACCGCCTTGTCCGACACGTTGCAGGCACCGCGCTGGACGAGCGCAACCGCACCGTCAGGGAAGGAAGCATACGCGTCGGCCGAGCAGCCGACACCGCCGTCGTCGGCCGGCCGGGCCAGTGACCCGCTGAGCACGGACGTCGGAGCCGGTGACCAGGTCTGCAGCACCGCGTTGGTGATCGCCGGTCCGGCATCCGGCTGGATGACCCACTGCCGGTCGTCCGGAAGAGCGGTCTGCGCCACACTGATCACCCCGGCTGCGGATGACGGCGATCCCACGATGAACGGGCGGTCCGCCGAGTTGCCGGCCGATACGACCACGACCACGCCGGCGTTCACCAGGTTGTCGGCGGTCGTCGTCGAATCGTCCTGCTCCTGACCGTACGAAGATCCGAGCGACATGTTCACCACGTCGACCGCGTCCGAGATGTCACCGTCGCCATTGGGATCCAGCGACCAGTCCATGCCCAGCAGCATGGCCACCCCGTCGCACGAGGTCGACACCGCCGAGCAGACCTTGACCGCGTAGAGATCGGTCCCCGGGGCTATGCCCTGGTGGCTGCCGTCGGCGCTGCGGCCCCCGATGATGTCGGCGACGTGCGTGCCGTGGCCCGCCCCGGAGCCGGCGTCGATGGGGTTCGGGTCGAAGACCGCAGGACCGTTCGGCCACTCCTCGCCGACGAAGTCGATCCCGCCCTTGACCTTCGGCGCGTCCGGCCCGAACAAGGTCGCGCACACGCCCGTCGGAGCCGCTGCCGCGCCGGCGAAGCACTCGTCGGTGACCGCCTGGTCGCCGGGGCCGCCGAGGTTGGCGTGGGTGAAGTCGATGCCCGAGTCCAGCACGGCGACCTTCACCCCGGTTCCGTCGAAGCCCGCGTCATGCAGCGGCCGCGCCTGCACGTAATCGATGGCTTGGGCCAGACTGCCCGACTCGGCAGCGTCCGAGGGCGCCGCGTGCGTCTCGTAGGTGCGGATGGGCCGGACCGACAGGACGTTGGGGAGTGCGGCGATGTCCGCGAGCCGGCCGGCGTCGACCGAGAGCACCACCAGATTGGCCGCCAGGTCGGTGCGCCCGAGCTCGGTGACGCCGAGCCCGCTCGCTTCGGCGAGGAACTGATCCTGCTGAGCGGCGACCTTGTCCTTCTGGGCGCGCTGGTCCGCCTGGCCGGGCACCTGTCCGTCGGCGAGCGCACCCTCCGGCAGCGACTCGGCGATCGCCGGCTCGGCGAGCCGCACACTGACCTCGACCGTGCCGCTGGCTCTGCGCAGCGAGTCCGCCAGCCCGCGGGGAGCCGGGGCGGTCGATCCGTCGTCGGTCACGGCATCCGGCAGAGTCGGTGCAGATATCGGATCGTCCGCCCACGCGGCCGAGGATCCGAAGACGAGGGCGGGGACTGGGACAGCGGCGACGAGACCGGTGACAAGCGTGCGAAGGCGACGGTTCATGACACTCCCGGGGGGTTGAGGTCGTGACGACGCGAAACGAACGGCGATGTTCGCGTCACGGCTGGCAGACAGCGGCACGAGTCTATGTGCGCCCCCGACGGCAAGGCAATGCTCGCCGCCCACCCGGCAGCATGGCTCGCGCCACCCCGGGAAACGACGCCGTTCCCGCACGACGACGACAGGGCCGCAGCATCGGATGCTGCGGCCCTGTCTCGGGTGACCGGTCAGACGGTCGAAGCGGTGTCGCGCTTCGGGAGCACCCAGCCGGGCCGCACGAAGTGGCAGGTGTATCCGTGCGGGATCCGCACGAGGTAGTCCTGGTGCTCGGGCTCTGCCTCCCAGAACGGGCCCGCGGGCTCGATCGTGGTGACCGCCTTCGCGGGCCAGAGTCCCGACGCATCCACGTCGGCGATGGTCTCGCGGGCGATCTCCTCCTGCTCGGGCGTGAGCGGGAAGATGGCCGAGCGATAGCTGGACCCGATGTCGTTGCCCTGACGGTTCAGCGTCGACGGGTCGTGGATCTGGAAGAAGAACGCCAGGATGTCGCGGTACGTGGTCTGCGTGGGATCGAACACGATCTCGACAGCCTCGGCGTGACCGCGGTGGTTGCGGTATGTCGCATGGTCGTTGCTTCCGCCGGTGTAGCCGACACGGGTGTCGAGCACGCCGGGCTGCTTGCGGATGAGGTCCTCGACGCCCCAGAAACAGCCGCCGGCGAGCACGGCCGTCTCGGTGCCGGGGGTGCGGGTGATGGTTCCTGTGTCGGTCATGATGCGTTCTCCTGATTGGTGGTGGTGTCCTCGAAGAGCCTCCGGTAGTCACCGTAGCCCTGCTCCTCCAGCTCTGCGACGGGCACGAAGCGCAGCGCTGCCGAGTTCATGCAGTAGCGCAGGCCGCCGGCCTCCCGAGGCCCGTCGTCGAAGACGTGGCCGAGGTGACTGTCCGCGCCGGACGAACGCACCTCGGTGCGCTTCATCCACAGCATCCGGTCGACCTTCTCCGTGACGGCCTGCGCATCGATCGGCTTCGTGAAGCTCGGCCATCCGGTGCCGCTTTCGTACTTGTCGGTCGACGAGAACAGCGGCTGACCCGAGACGACGTCTACGTAGATGCCGGCCTCGTGGTTGTTCCAGTACTCGTTGCGGAACGGCGGCTCGGTGCCGTCGTCCTGGGTGACCCGGTACTGAGCGGGTGTGAGGCGACTGAGGGCATCGGCAGTCGCGCGGTAGTCCTGTGACACGTTTCCTCCTTGTGCGACGCGGCTGGCTGCTGCGTCACAGAGAAGAACAGAGGGCACGGCGTTTTTGGTCCCGTGAAGCTGAAAGCACGCCGTGAGTTCGCAGCGGCATCAGAGCGCGGGCCGACGCATCCTGTTGGAGAAGCTGGAGCCCGCCAGGACGCCGAGCGCGACCGCGACCATCGTGGACAGGGTCGCGATCAGCGATGACGACCCCGCCGCATCGCCACCCAGCACGTCGGCCACACCGACGAGGCCCAGTGCGCCGGGAACGAGGAGCCAGAATGCCGGAGTGAAGCTGACCAGTGCGGCGGGACCCGACGGCTGCCGTGCCACCAGGGCGGCGACGGGGGTCACCACCAGACCGCCGACGAAGGCGGACAGCACGCCTCCCAGCAGCACCCCACCGAGCACCTGCGCCGCATAGCCGACGGCCAGCACCAGCAGGATCCAGGGCATCGTGCGGCGCGGGGCGCTCCGGTGCACGCAGATGGCCACGCCGAAGACGGCGACGGCGATCCACGGCGCGATCGGACCGAGCGCGGTCGGCTGCGAGGTGAACTCGAAGTCGGGCACGCCCACCACGGCGGCGGCGGTGACGATCCCGGCGCCGAGGAGGAGGAGCTGCATCACACCGGCTGCCAGTCGCCCCGCGCCGGAGATCATGTGCCCGGTGCACAGTTCGAGCACGGCCGTCGTCAGCAGCGCTCCGGGCAGCAGCACGACCAGCGGAGCGAACAGCGCCGGCAGGATGCCGCCCTCCGACCCCGATCGAAGGAGAAGAAACACCGCGAGGGCGACGCCGAAGGCGATCGCCACCGTGATCAACGCCCCATAGCGCCGCGGCAGCCGCTCGCTCACGAGCAGAGCCGCACCGGCCAGGAGGCCGAGTGCAGCGGAGAGCGAAACGCCCGTCCATGACGCGCCCAGCAGCACTGAGAGCGCCCCGCTGAGAAACGCGTAGGCCACGATCCTGGCCACCCGCGGATACGTCGGTCGCATCTGATGGATCCGGCCGATGCGCTCCACCGTCGAGCGCGCATCCAAGACGCCGGTGCGCGCAGCATCCACGGTGCGCTGGACCTCGTCCACCTGGGACAGCAGGAGCTGACCGTCGCCGCTCGCCACGGCGCCGGTCTGCTGCTGCCCCTCACCGCGTGCCGAGACCAGGAGCGCGTTGGGGAATACCAGCGCCTCGCTCTGCGGCAGCCCGTTGACACGAGCGATGTCGCCGAGCACGTTCTGAATCGTGTCGACGGAGTACCCCGCCTGGATCATCGCGCTGCCCACCGCCTCCGCCGCCGCGAGCGCCGCGGAAGCGTCGGGCTCATCCTCGCCGGTGACCGGGAGGGAGCCGGTGATCACCGCCGCGCGCGCGCTGATCGCGATGTCGTGCTGGGCCCTCGGTCGCAACGCGAGAAGGAGGATCACTGCGCCGACGAGCACGCCGATCGCGATGAACGTCGAGGTCACAGTGGGGTCCAGGTCTGCCGGGGATGGTGTGCATTCTCACACGCGGGCGTCGGAGTTGGCAGAGAATCCGACGCCCGAGAATCCGGAGGCCGGGAATTCGGATCCCCGAATTCGACTTGTCGCCGTGGTGGAGGTCGACGAGAATGCACACAAATGTCCGACTTGACGCGCACCCCGTCGACGCCCAATCCCGAACCCGCTGAGCAGCGCTCGCGCACTCGGCGCTCCATCGCGGAGAAGATCGGCGATCTGGGGCAGACCCGCATCGGCGCCCTGCTTCTTCTGATCGCGACGCTCGCCGCGATCATCTGGGCGAACGTGGCCTCGGGGTCGTACGCGACGCTGTGGGAGACGCACCTGACCGTCGGGGTGGGGGATCTGCAGCTCGATTTCACCCTGCATGCTCTCGTGAACGATGCCCTCATGGCGATCTTCTTCTTCACCGTCGGGCTCGAGGTCCGGCGCGAGTTCGCGATCGGCGAACTGACCAGCTGGTCCCGAGCCATGGTGCCGGTCGTCGCGGCCGTCGCCGGGCTCGCGGTGCCCGCGCTGCTGTTCGTCCTCATCGCCGCGGGCTCCGGGTACGAGGCCGCATGGGGAATCGTGATCTCCACGGACACGGCGTTCCTCGTCGGCGCGCTCGCGCTGATCGGGCCGCGCGTTCCCGGTCGGCTGCGCGTATTCCTGCTGACCCTCGCGGTGGTGGATGACATCGGGGCGCTGAGCATCATCGCGTTGGTCTACACCGAGAATTTCAACCCGCTCCCGCTCCTCGTCGCCGCGGCCGGGTTGGCGGGGGTGTACTTCACCCGATACCTGCGCGGTGGGCGGGGCCCGGTCTACGCGACCCTGGCGATCATCGTGTGGCTGGCTTTTCTGGCCTCCGGCGTGCACCCCACCCTCGCCGGCGTCGCGATCGCCCTCCTCGTGCCGGTGTATCGTCCTGACCGTCGCGATGTGGAGCACGCGCTCGATCTGGCGCGCACGTTCCGGCAGTCCCCCAACACGCAGTACGCGCGTGCGGCGGCGAACAGCCTGCGCGAATCCATCTCGATCAACGAGCGGCTCCAGTCCGCGTACGCCCCGTACGTCGCGTACGTCATCCTCCCGCTGTTCGCACTGGCCAACGCGGGCGTCGTGCTCAGCCCCGAGATCCTCGCGGGCGCGATGACGTCGGCGCTGACGTGGGGCATCGTCGTCGGCCTGGTGGTGGGCAAGTTCCTGGGCGTCTTCGGGTCCGCCGCCATCCTGCGCCTCCTGCGTCTGGGCGAATTCGGGCCGGGACTGACACTGGACCGCATCGCCGGCGGAGCGGCGCTGTGCGGCATCGGATTCACCATCTCGCTGTTCATCGTCGACCTGGCCATCGATGATCCTGCGGCGCAGAACCAAGCACGCGTCGGCGTGCTCGCCGCGTCCGTGCTCGCCTTCATCATCGCCACCGTGATCTTCCGCGTCTCGGACGCCGTCCATCCGGATGTCGATTCAGGCCAGACGCTGATGCGGCGGGTCGACCCCCAGCGCGACCATGTGTTCGGCGCGGCGGATGCCCCGTTCACGATCGTGGAGTACGGCGACTTCCAGTGCGGCTTCTGCCTCAAAGCCTCCGGCTCGATCCAGGAGGTGCACGACCAGCTCGGCGACAGGCTCCGCTACGTCTGGCGCCACGCGCCGCTCACAACGGTGCACCCGAACGCGCTCGCCGGCGCAGAGGCGGCAGAAGCGGCATCCTTGCAGGGAAAGTTCTTCGACTTCGAACGAGGGTTGTTCGCCGACCAGGAGAACCAGCGGCCGTCCGACATCATCCGCCTCGCACGGGAGCTCGGTCTCGACGTCCCCAAGTTCGAGAGGGACCTCATGTCCGCTGAGGTCACCGGGCGCGTGCAGGACGACATGCTGGATGCCGAGGCGATGGGCATCACGTCGGTGCCGACGCTGTTCATCAACGGCCGGCGGCACACCGGTCCCTACGACGCCCAGTCCCTCATCCGCGCTCTCGAGCAGTCCGAGCAGGAACCGCAGCCCGCTGCCCCCGCCCGATAGTGCGGGGACGATCGAAAGCAGTCTGGTGAAGATGGAAAACGACAATCTGGATCCCATCCAGCGCCCCGACCTGACCGACGCGCAGTGGGAGCGCCTGCTCGACTTCGGCACCCCGCAGGATGTCGCGGCAGGCGAATACCTCTTTCGCTCGGGCGACCGGGAATACGACATGATCCTCGTCGAGTCGGGCGAGCTCGAGGTTGTGCGCGATTCGCTGTGGTGGGTCGAGGAGGCCGTGATCGCGCGGCCGGGCCCGCGCTCGTTCGTCGGCGAACTGGGCCTGCTCAATGGCCAGGGCGCGTTCCTGTCCGCGCGGATGTCCACGCCGGGACGGGTGTCGATGGTGACGCGGACCGATCTGCGCCGTCTCATGAGCGAGGATGACGAGCTGTGCGACCTCATCCTCCACGCGCTGTGGGCTCGTCGCGAGTCGCTGCGCAAGGGCCCGGCGGCGCTGACGCTCAAGCTCGTCGGCCCCACCTCATCGCGGGATTTCCTCTCGCTTCGCCGATTCGCCGAGCGACTCGATCTGGTGCATTCCGCGGTCGAGCTGCAGCCCGGTGAACTCGGATCCCTCACCGGTCACGGGATCACCGTCGACGATCTTCCGGTCGCGTTCATCCAGGGAGAGCCCCTTCTGCGGGCCACGCCCGGCATGGTCGCCGAGCGCCTGGGTCTGAGCTACCAGGCCAACGGAGACGAGATCGTGGATCTCGTGGTCGTGGGCGGCGGCCCCGCCGGGCTGGCGGCGGCGATCTACGGCGCCTCGGAAGGGCTGAGCACGGTGCTGCTGGATGCCGTCGCTCCCGGCGGCCAGGCCGCGGCGACATCGCGCATCGAGAACTTCCTGGGCTTCCCCTTCGGGGTGAGCGGACGGGACCTGATCGGTCAGGCCTCACTGCAGGCCCTCAAATTCGGCGTCCGCGTCTACGCGCCGTGCGAGGCGGTCAAGCTGGAGCCCGCGGACGAACTTCTGGATGTCACCCTCACCGACGGGCGCATCATCCGCACCCGCACCGCGATCGTCACATCCGGGGCCGCCTACCGCCGCCTCGAGCTGGATCGCTGGTCGGACTTCGAGCGGGCGGGGATCTACTACGCGGCGACGCAGCTGGAGCTGCGCCAGGTCATGGAGTCACCGGTCGTCGTCGTCGGCGGTGCCAATTCCGCCGGTCAGGCCTCTCTCTACCTCGCGGCGAACGGCTGTCCGGTCCGGCTGGTCGTGCGCGGCCAGGACCTCGGTGCACGGATGTCGTCCTACCTGGTCGAGCGCCTCATGGAGGATCCGCGGGTGGAGATCCACACCGGGTCCCGCATCGTCGGACTCGACGGCGAAGAGGCGCTGGAGCGGGTCAGCATCGACACCGTCGGCGATGTCGACGCCCGTGGACTGTTCTGCTTCATAGGCGCGGAGCCGGCCACCTCGTGGCTGACGATGCTCGATCGGGATCAGGACGGATTCATCCGGACCGGTACCGACGTCGCCGCCCAGACGCTGCAGCAGTGGCAGCATCTCGGCCGGGAACCGCTGCCGTTCGAAACGTCCACGCCGCGGGTCTTCGCCGCCGGGGACGTACGACGCGGGTCGATGAAGCGCGTCGCGGCGGCCGTGGGCGAGGGGTCCAGCGCGGTGGCCTCGGTGCACCGCGCGCTCGCGAGCTGACGCCGCGGCATCCCGCCGGTTGCCGCCACGGACCGGGAACGGAGTGCAGTCGCAGCCGCTGGCCCGAGCGGCTACTGTGTAAGCGTGCTGACCTGTCGTTGTTGTCGCTGAGCGCCTCGCGCTCACTCCGACGACCCCGACGATCTCCCGCGCCTCTGACGCGCGGCCTCTCTCTCAGGACACCATCGTGCGATACGCCCAGAGCGTGACCGACCTCGTCGGCAACACTCCCCTCGTCCGCCTCAACCGCGTCACCACCGGCATCCGCGCCACGGTCCTCGCCAAGGTCGAGTACTTCAACCCGGGTGGTTCGTCCAAGGACCGGATTGCGGCCAACATCATCGAGGCGGCCGAACGCGACGGGCTGCTGCGCCCCGGCGGCACGATCGTCGAGCCCACCAGTGGCAACACCGGGGTGGGCCTCGCCCTGGTCGCCCAGCAGCGCGGGTATCGGTGCGTCTTCGTCGTTCCCGACAAGGTCGCCGAGGACAAACGTGCGGTGCTGCGCGCGTACGGCGCCGAGGTCGTGGTCGCCCCGACCGCGGTGGAGCCCGACGATCCCCGGTCGTACTACAGCATCTCGGCACGCCTGGTCGCCGAGATCGACGGCGCGTACATGCCCAACCAGTACGCGAATCCGCACGGACCGCGCAGCCACTTCGAGTCCACCGGCCCCGAGATCTGGCGCGACACCGACGGGCGGGTCACCCACTTCGTCGCCGGGATCGGCACGGGGGGCACGATCACCGGCGCCGGGCGCTATCTGACCGAGGCATCGGCCGGCGCCGTGCGGATCATCGGCGCCGACCCGGAGGGGTCCATCTACTCGGGCGGGCCGGTGCACACGTACGACGTCGAAGGCGTCGGCGAGGACTTCTGGCCCGCCGCGTACGACCCGAGCGTGGTCGACGAGATCCACCGCATCGGCGACGCCGAGTCGTTCGCGATGACCCGGCGCCTCGCCCGCGAAGAGGGGCTCCTCGTCGGCGGTTCCAGCGGAATGGCCGTCGTCGCCGCCCTCCGCGCTGCGAAGGACCTGCCCGAGGATGCGGTCGTGGTCGTGCTGCTGCCGGATCACGGCCGCGGCTACATGAGCAAGCTCTTCGACGACGACTGGATGCGCGCCCACGGCTATTCGGCATCAGACGATTCCACCCCCACCACCAGGAGCAGCTCATGACCGATCCCACCGACCACTCGACGCGCGGTTTCGACAGCCTTGCCGTGCACGCCGGGCAGGCCTTCGATCCCGCGACCGGTGCGGTCATCCCGCCCGTGCATTTCTCGACGACCTACGCGCAGGACGGCATCGGCGGTCTGCGTCAGGGCTACGAGTACGGTCGCAGCGGCAACCCCACACGGAACGCGCTCCAGACCCAGCTCGCCGCGATCGAGGGTGGCCGTCACGGTCTGTCGTTCTCGTCCGGACTCGCGGCCGAAGACGCCCTGCTCCGGTCGGTGCTGAAGCCCGGCGACGAGGTGCTGCTCGGCAACGACGTCTACGGCGGGACCTATCGTCTGATCGCACGCATCCTCGGCCCGTGGGGCATCGGGCTGCGCATCGTCGACATGAGCGATCTGGATGCTGTCGCAGCGGCTCTCGAGGAGCGACCCGCACGCGTGCTCTGGGTCGAGACGCCCAGCAACCCGCTCCTGCGGATCACCGACATCGCCGGACTCGCGCGCCTCGGCCACGACGCCGGTGCGCTCGTCGTGGTCGACAACACCTTCGCATCGCCCGCGCTGCAGCAGCCGCTGCGGCACGGCGCAGACGTGGTCGTGCACTCCGCGACGAAGTATCTCGGCGGCCATTCGGATGTCGTCGGCGGCGCGCTGGTGATCGACGACGACGCCGTCGCCGAGGGCGCGCGCTTCCTGCAGTTCGCCGCCGGCGCGGTCTCGGGCCCGCTGGATGCGTGGCTGACCACGCGCGGCATCAAGACCCTCGGCATCCGCATGCAGAGACACAGCGAGAACGCGGCGGCCATCGCGGCGTTCCTCGACGGCCACGATCGCGTCGCCCGGGTCTACTACCCGGGGCTCCCGTCGCACCCCGGGCACCAGCTGGCCGCCCGCCAGATGTCCGGCTTCGGGGGCATCGTCTCGGTCGCGCTCGGCGACGCCGCATCCGCCCGCCGATTCGCCGAGTCGACGCGCCTGTTCCAGCTCGCCGAGTCGCTCGGCGGCGTCGAATCGCTCGTCAACTATCCCCACGAGATGACACACGCCTCGGTGCGCGGCACGGAACTGGCGGTCCCCGAGGACGTCGTGCGCCTGTCGGTGGGCATAGAGAGCATCGATGACCTGCTCCACGACATCGACAGCGCTCTGGCGGCGCGATAGGGAGGCCCGCCGGGGCTAGTCGACCGGATCGATGCTCAGGCTGTCCCACCGTTCCGGCCCGACCCGCCATGGTCGGGCCAGGCCGGCGACGAGCGCCGCTACGGCGAACCCCAGGCCCGGTCCTGATGGGATGTGCCCGACGAGCGCCATCCCCCCGAACACCGACACGATGCCCAGTGCGCCGACCGTCCACGCGGCGCGACGCCGAGTTCCGAGTTCGCGGCGGAGCGCACGCCCCAGCAGCAGGAACATCACCGCGGCGGCGAGGAACCCGACCCCCGTGAGGACGAATCCGATGAATCCGAGCACCTCGTCGGGGAGGGCGTAGTCGCCGAAGACACCCACCGTCACGAGTGCGAGCGTGGCGATCACGGCACTCCACGCGCGACGGAGCCGCTCAGTGAAGCGAACCCACTGGCTGCCGACGACGCCGACCAGCCCGACGAGCCCGATCACCCAGGCACCCAGATACATCAGCCCGTAGCCGTCGTACTGCGCTGTCGAACCGGGGTCGAGCGCGCCGCCGCTGACGAGCGGATCCTGCAGAGCGGCCAGCCAGTCATGCGGCGCTTGGTACTCATCTCCGTAGGCGCCGAAGTACGAGAGCGCGAAGGCAGGGGTGATGAGCACGACGAGCAGACCGCCCAGCGCCATCACCCACCGACCCCACATGCAGCCTCCTCGGCGCCCCGCGTCGGCGTCCGATCACACCGGAAGCGCACGCTCCCGTCCGGCCGCCCGCGCCTCATCGAGGAGCACGTCGTCGGCGCGGCGGTACATGTCCATGGCCTGTTCGGGGGTGTCCCCGACAGCGGTCATCCCCACTCTTCCGATCTCCGTGAGGGAACTGATCATGTGGAAGACGATGCCGGATTGGTGGGCCTGGTCGAAGTGCAGTCCGTGCCGTGCCACAACATCGAACAGGTCCTCGACCGAGAGCGCGCGCAGCTCGGGAGCCTCGAGGTGATCGGTCGCGACGAGGTGCTTCACTGCGCCCCCGGTCGTGAGATACCTGCCCGATGCGCCGTCGTACGTTCCGTCGGTCAGGAACTGCAGTGTGAGGAACGGGTGAGTCGTGCCGCCCTTTCGCAGGTTCAACTCGATCGCGTAGGCCGACCAACCGCCGGCGGCGTCCCTCACCACCACGAAGTCCACCGCGAAGCGGCCCAGGACCCCTTCCTGGGCGAGACGCTCGCCGATCGTCACCGCGGGCTCGCTGATCAGCCTCGAGTACGCCGGATCGGCGGGGAACGTGCACCCCAGATAGCTCTGTCCGCTGGCGCCGCCGAGCAGCTGATCGTGCGTGGAGAGCAGCTCGACCGTGCCGTCGGGTCGCGCGCGAAGTTGCACGCTGGGGCTGCGAAGCTCGCCGCCGGTGATGCGCTCCTCCACGATCCCGCCGTCCGCTTCGAGCTTCGCGACATACGCCCCGAACTCGACGTGCGGAGACTCGAGCTGCATCTGCCCGATGCGTTCGAGAATGGCGCGGCGTCTGTCGGCGGGAGAGACGTCCATGATCCCCCCGAGGTCGACCAGGGCGTTCCCCGCGCCGGAGACGCCGTCGTTGAGCTTGACGATCACCTGGCTCATCGCTGACCGCTGCGCCAGCATCCCGTCGACGGCCGAGGCGACGTCCTCCAGGCTGTGCAGGTCCTCGGCGCCGAGCGGGTGCGGCACGCCTACCTCGCCGAAGAGGCGACGACATCCCGTCTTGGTTCCCAGTGACGCCAGGCGCGGGTCGCTCCCGTACAGCGGGATGCCGAGGCTCAACGCGATGTCCCGCTCGAGTTCGGTGGTGCTGTACGGGATCAGGTGACACCGCTCGCGGTTCGGCACCCGGCTCGCGATGCGGGCCAGCATCCGCGGTCGCTCGAGCAGCTTCTGGCTGAGCGGGCGCACAGACGCGTCCCCCACCGGCAGGAGCGACAGGCGCGCCAGCGCATGACTCGGGATGACCCCGGGGAGCAGCGCGATGTAGTACTCGATGATCTTCGGATCGATAGGCATCGAGGTGACGTAGATCATCCGCAGGTGCGGCTGTCGCAGCAGCAGAAGCAGAAAGAGGAAGCGCTCCTCGTACGCCTGCGTCAGGCTTCCGCTGCTATACCCGGCCGGCGTGACGGACGGGACGACGACCACGGATTCGTCATCGAAGTCCAGCTTCATCGAGTCCCACACCGCATGCATCCGCTCCTGCAGTCGACGGAACCTCGCGTTGCGCTCTTCGGCACCGAGCGATGACAGCGTCCTCAGCGCGAGTCGTGACCCTTCGTTCTCGATGCTCGTCATGGCATGACCTCGCTCTCCCGGTCCGCTCGCGATTCGTCGATGCCGGTCACATCGAACACCCGGATCGGCCGACTGAAACCGCGCAGTTCGAGCGCTCCGACCGATTCGCCCACCGCGAGGCCTTCGGTGGCGGAGTACACGCGCTGGGCGACGAGGATCTGCCATGCGAGGGCTTCACCGCAGAGGCGGGCAGCCAGGTTCGTGACGCTGCCGATAGCGGCGTAATCGAACCGGCCCTCGAAGCCGATGCGGCCGAGGGTCGCGAATCCCTGCGCGATACCGATACCGAGGGCGAGATCATGGCCCCGCCCTTGCCATCCGGCCGCCAGCTCGGTGACGCGATCCCGCATCGCCACGGCCATCGTGACGGCCCGTTCCGCGGCGTCCTCGCAGGTCATCGGGTCGTTGAAGAACACCATCAGGCCGTCTCCGGTGAAACGCTCCAGCGTGCCTTCGAACCGATGGATGAGCTCGCCGAGCGCGGAGTGGTACTCCCCCAGCACGTGCATGACCTCTTCGGGCTCGCTCGATTCGGCGAAGGGGGTGAAGCCGCGCAGGTCGCAGAACACCACGACGATCTCACGGCGGTGGCTCGCCAGAAATCGCTCGTCGCCCGAGTCGATGATCAGATCCACCAGTTGCGGCGAGAGGAATCTCCGCAGTCGGTTGACCCGTTGCAGCTCGTCGACCTGAGCGCGCACGCGCGCCTCCAGCTCGCTGTTCCAACGGGCCAACTCGGCGGATTGCCGCTCGATCGTGTCCTGGTAGCGCTTCACGCGGGTCAGCGAGGCGACGCGAGCCAGCAGTTCGCTCCGATCGAACGGCTTGCTCACGAAGTCGTCCGCCCCCGCCTCGATAGCGCGGAGCTTCTCCTGGTCGCCGCTCGCGGTGATCATCACGATGGGCAGGAACTCGAAGCCCGGAAGTACTCGAATGCGCCGGCACACCTCGTAGCCGTCCATTCCCGGCATGAGGATGTCCAGCAGCACGAGATCGACCTTGGACGTCGGAAGCAGCGACAGCGCCTCCTCGCCGGAGGAAGCCGTCACGATGCGGTAGCCCCGAGGGCTCAGGACGGCATCCAGGAGCCGGAGGTTCTGGGGCAGGTCGTCGACCGCGAGGATCGTGAGCGGGTCAGCCGACATCGGCACGCCCTCTGCTGAGGAAGTTCTCGACCTGCGCCGCCAACGCCTTCACACTGATCGGCTTGCCGAGATAGCCGTCGAACCCCTCCCGCCAGGCGCGCTCCTGGTCCTCTCTCATGGCGAAGGCCGTCACCGCCACAACCGGGACCGCGTCCAGCCGCGGGTCCTGGCGCAGCAGCCGCAGCGCCTCGTAGCCGTCGATGCCAGGCAGCTGGATGTCCATTAGCACCAGGTCCGGCTCGCAGGTCTGTGCCAGGCTGACTCCTTCCTCGCCGGAGGGCGCAGCCACCACTTCGTAGCCGGACACGGTGAGGACGTCGCGGACCAGCTTCATGTTCAGCGGGTTGTCCTCGACGACGAGGATGCGGTGGCCCGGCATCAGGTCGGTCCTTTCGTCGACACCGGCGCCTCCCGGGACGGGACTGCGGGCAGCGTTCCGGCCCGCCGCAGCGCAGCCACGAGTGATTCTCGAGCGACGGGTTTGACGAGGTAGTCGGCCGCGCCCGCCGACAGGCCGCGCTGCTGCTCGTCGAGAATCGAAACGATGATGATCGGGATGCTGCGGCTCGCGTCATCGGCTCGCATCCGCTCGAGAACCTCCCAGCCGTCGAGCCCGGGCAGCCGGATGTCGAGGACGACGGCCGCCGGCGTCACCGAACGGATCAGTTCGAGCCCTTCCTCGCCGCTGCGCGCGTGGGCAACCCGCACCCCCAGTCCGTCGAGGTATGCCGTCATCAGGTCCAGGGACGCTCGGTCGTCGTCCACGACGACGATCACCGGGAGGTCGGCCGCGGCATCCGCCATCCGGCGCGCTCTCTCGCCGATCGGGCCGAGCGGCACCGTGAAGCCGAAGATGCTGCCTTCGCCGAGTTCCGACTGGAGCCACATCGACCCACCCAGCAGCGCGACGATGCGGCGGCACAGTGTCAGACCGAGGCCGGTGCCCTCTTCCCGTTGCGTGCCGCGTCGCCCTTGCTGGAACGACTCGAAGATGCGCTCCCGGTCCTCGGGCGGGATCCCGATGCCGTTGTCGGCCACGGTGACCGCGATGGAGTCGTCCTGTCGCTTCGCCACCACCGCGATGCGACCGCCGTCCGGGGTGAACTTGACAGCGTTGCTCAGCAGGTTCAGCAGCACCTGCTTGAATCGCAGTTCGTCGGAGTCGAGCGTGTCCACCCCGTCCTCGATCTCGAGGGACAGCGCGATCCCGTGCGCCGCGGCCCGCTCGCGGACCAGCGAGAGCCCGTAGTCCAGCGCTCCGCGTACCGAGAAGACAGATCGCTCCAGCTGCATCCTGCCCGCCTCGACCTTCGACAGATCGAGGATGTCGTTCAGCAGCTGCAGCAGATGTCTGCCCGAGGAGAGGATGTCGCGGAGGTACTCATCCTGTCTTTCGTTGAGTTCGCCGAACATGCGCTCCAGCAGCACTTCGGAGAATCCGATGACGGCGTTCAACGGTGTCCGCAGCTCGTGCGACATGCTGGCGAGGAACTCGGACTTGTGCTGACTCACGACCTGCAGCTCGGCGGTCTTGGTCTCCAGCTCGCGGAACAGTTGCGCGTTCCAGACGGCGAGCGCGGACTGACCCGCGAAGGTCTCCAGGAACTCGATCGTGTCCGCAGAGAACGCACCGGGCGTCTTGCGCCTGACCACCAGGGCACCGATGATGCGTTCGCCGCGCAGCACGGGCACGGCCAGGACCGACCGCCAGCCGTCATCGTGCAGCAGGCGGAGGTGCGGATCGAGCGCCACTGTGTTCAGATCGGCCACGGCGATCGGATGCCCCTCCCGCGCCGAGCGTCCGACCAGCGTCGTTTCCAGCTCGACCCTGATCGTGCGCAGCTTCGCCAGCAGCTCCGGGCTGCTCGCATAGGCGCTCCGCACCGTGAAGCAGCGCTCCTCTTCGATGTACTCCATGATCGATCCGCCGTCGCATCCCGAGAACCGGACGGCGTTCATGATGATGTTGGAGAGGACCTCGTCCAGGACCAGGCTCGAGCTGACGATGCCGCCGACCTCGCTCAGAGCCTCCAGCTGCTCGACCTTTCGCCCGAGCTCCAGACTGCGCTCCTCGAGCGCGCGGACCAGATGCACGTTGCGCACGACGACCGCCGCCTGCGCGGCGAACGCGCCGACCAGCGCCAGCGCCCGGTCGTCGAAGGGATCCACGGCGGTGCGAACCAGCGACAGCGCGCCGACGACCTCGTCGTCCAGGAGCATCGGTGCGGCCATCACCGTCCGGAACCTCACGATCCGCTGCACGTCCTGACGCCCGTACTCCGGGTCGGTGAGCACGTCCGGGATCTGCTGGATGTTGCGATCCGCGGTGACCAGTCCGAGCAGCGACGCGCGGTCCAGGTTGAACGGGTGATCGCCGACATAGCTGACGTATTCGTCCGAGAAGCCGACGGACGATGAGAGAACGAAGTGGCCGCCCTCGATGAGCATGATCGCGGCGGCCTCGCACCGGCACAGCCGACGGACGCTCTCGACGATGCTGTCGAGGACCGCGTCGGGGTCGGATGCCGATCGACCGAGTGCGATCAGCACTTCGTTCATGGCCGCGAACTGTTCGGTGGCATCGGCGAGGTCGCGCTGAAGAGTCTCAGACTCTTCTTGGGTGATCTGCCGACCGCGCCCCATGATCATGGCCTCCTCTCTAGAGACCGTGCGCTCGCCCGCGACTTCAGCCGACATCCTCCTCGCGGCCCCAGGGCGGCGCAAGAGCGTCCGTCGTCACGCGCAGAGGAGCCGCGGACCCGCGTGAAGCGGCCGACGCGACGTTCGCACGAGACGGACGGGCCGTACGCTGGCCTCATGAGTGAACGCGGTGCCGTGTCGTTGGGGATTGCAGCATCCGTCGGACCTGAACTGGCGGGACTGCTGGCACCGGCGGTCGAAGCGGCCGGCTTCCACGCGTTGTGGGTGAACGACACACCGGGCGCTGATGCCTTCCCGGTCTTGGATGCCGCCGCGCGCGCGACCTCGCGCCTGGTCCTGGCAACCGGAGTCCTTCCGGTGGACAGGCGCCCCGCCGCGACCATCCTCGGCGAGGTGCAGGCCGGCCAGCTGCCGCAGGAGCGGCTCGTGCTCGGCGTCGGCTCCGGTCAGACCACCGTGGGCGCGCTGGATCGGGTGGGGGCGGCGGTCTCCGAACTGCGCGACGCCCTGTCCGCGCGCATCGTCGTCGGCGCTCTCGGCCCGAAGATGCGCCGCCTCGCCGTGGAGAAATCCGACGGCGTCCTGCTGAGCTGGCTCACCCCCGCGATCGCCCGAGCGCAAGCGGAGGAGGCGCGAGCCGTCGCACCCCGCACCCACGTGGCCCTGTACGTGCGCACCGCGCTGGACTCCGACGCCCACGCTCGTCTCCAGGTCGAGACCGCCCGCTACGCGGCGGTCCCGGCGTACGCCGCGAACTTCGCCCGCCAGGGAGTCGACCCCGATCGCACGGTGTGGGACGCGGCAACTGAGCCCGGCCCGGACCGTCTCGCCGACTACCGGACCGGGGTGGACGAGGTCATCCTGCGTGCCATCACCGCTGAAGACACGCTCGACGCGTATCTCCGTTTCGTGGAGCAGGCGCGCGAACTGCTCTGAATCGCATCACGGACTGGTGGCGCTCTGAGCCGCAGTGCCGGGCGCTGAGGCCCCTCTGGGCGCCGCTCATCCCGGCAACCGGGGGCGCCGACGCCGCCGGGCAAGGAAGAGACCCCCGGTCCGGGGGGCTACCGGGGGTCTCTCTTCCGCGGAAAGGGCGATCCGTGCGTGCCGCCCGATCCCACGATGCCCATCGATCGGGCGGTCCTGCACTATCAACCCTAAGAAGACCGCACGGGGCTGTCTGTCCTCACTTCGGTGGACACGGACCGTCCGCGGTCAGCGGTCGTCGTAGCGCGCGGCGACCTGGTCCGCGATGGCGGAGGCGACATCGCGGGCTGCCCGCATCCGCTCCACATCGGCCTCGAGCTCACCGCGCGCGCCGCCGGCGCCGCCGTGCGCGCCGGCGAGCCGGAGGTTCGCGCGGAGGTTGATCGACGCACCTGCGATGCCGGCGGACAGCGCCTCTCCCGAGACGGCGAGATCCGCAGCAAGGTGCGGGTTGCCGATCTCACGGAGCAGGCGCAGTTCATCGAGCATTCCCACACCGACGCCGCCGAGCGCGCCGGAGGACCGCGCGGCACGGATCGCGGCATCCCGTACCCGATCGTCTCTCGCGGGGTCGTCCGCGGCGACGCGCAGCGCAGCTCCCAGCTCGGCGGAGCTGACACCGTCCGCCTCCGCGGCGCCCAGGGCGGTGAGACGGACGTCGACGAGCCGTGCCGCGCACGCGATGGCACGGGGGTCATCCGGCGTGTATTCGGCGACCATGCGTAGCAGCGCGGCCGAGAGGGCGAGCATCACACCGCACGCCGCACCGCCCCCGGGAGCCCCATCGGGCTGAGCGAGTTTGTCGAGCCAGGCCGAGAGCGAGGTGGATGCCGGGATCCGTGCGGAGTCGTCCATAGGCGACACCCTAGTTTCTCCACCCAGGCGGCGTCCGTCGAGAAGGCTGAAGAGCGCGGACGTTGCGTATGTCGACGACCCGCGTAGCGTTGCCGACATGACGAATCAACGACCCGACGATCGCCCTGCCGACGAGAACGGCTCCCCGCTCGGCGGTGACGAGACGACCGAGGATCAGCTCGACGCGGACAACGCGGTCGAAGAAGACATGCTCAAGACGCTCGACCCGGACGCGCCTCCGGCCTGAGCGACGCGTCGGCGACTGACGCCCGAGGGGTCAGATGACCTCGTCCCAGTCGATGTGATCCCGGATCGTCACTGCTCTGCGGGGCAGCTGCGGCGAGCGGCGACCTTCGATCGCGCGGGTCTTGCCGAGGATCGCCAGGATCGTGTCGGGCTCGACGAGCTCTTCCTCGACCTTGTCTTCGAACGTGACCGAGAGATCGATCTGCCAGCCGATCCTGAACTGGACTCGGTGGATCATCCCGTTCGCCGCGATGAAGGGGATCTCGACCACGTCGAGATCCCGGAGCTTCGCGAGCGCGAGCCCGTAGCCGGTGACTGCGTCGGCGATCTCGGTCCCGGTCAGGAAGGATCCGCCCGCGGTCACGATCGTCTTCACGTCAGCCCCCCGTCATCCCATCTGAAACGGCCCGGGGCCCGGAGTGACATCTGCATCGTAGGGGATTCCGCGGGGAGCCGACAGGGGTCTCGTCACAGGTCGATCTGTCGTTCCACGACCTGTGCGGCGAGCACACCGAGCCGCATCTGATGCGCGCGGGCGTATTCACGCAGGAGGGTGAACGCCTCGTCGATCGGCACGCCGCGTGTGTGCGCCACCACGCCTTTCGCCTGCTCGATCACGATGCGGCTGTTCAGCGCGCCCTGAAGCTGCTCGCTCAGGATCGAGCTCTCGCGGATCGCCTTCTCGTGCAGGATGCCGATCGTCGCCACATCGGCGAACGCCTGCGCGGCGACGATGTCCTCGGTCGGCGCCTCGCCCGGCGAGGATCGCAGCAGGCTCAGCGTACCGATGCTGGTATCGCGCAACCGCAGCGGCAGGGCGTCCAGCGCTCGGAACCCCTGCCGAAGCGCGCTCGCCCGGAACAGCTGCCACGGCGGGGCGGAATCGGCAAGGTCTGGGACCGTGATGCGACGGCCGGTGCGATAGCACTCCACGCAGGGTCCGTCGTCCGAGCCCAGCTGCATCAGCTCCAAGAAACTCCGGTCCTCGCTCGTCGAAGCGACCACGTCCAGTTCACCGCGGGAATCCGCCAGGAGGATGCCCGCCGCCGTCATCTCCAGCGCGTCACGGCACGTGTCCACGAGCACCTGCAGCAGTTCGACCACGTCGTAGTCATCGACCAGGGTGTCGGCGAGGCGGGCGAACGTCTGAAAGAGCCGCCCGTCGCGTGTCAAGCGCGTCATTGGACCACCTCGATCCGCGTTCCTTCACGCCGGAACCGGAGTCGTCCGTCGATGACGTCCTGAGCGACGTCCATCATGGACCGGTCCGCCGCGAACGCGTGGCCCTGGATCACCAGCCGCGCGTCTTCCGCGGAGAGGCCGATCTGCGCGAGAACCATGCCGGTGGCCTGGTGGACGAGCCTCCGCGAGTACCCGTTCCCGGCCCCATCCGGTTCGCCGATCGAAGTCAGGGCGCGGCGCAGGATGAGCCGACCGACCACCTCGGCCATCATGCCTGCCTGCTTCGTCTGGTCGTCGTCGAGCGCGACCGGAGCCCGCGAGTACAGGTCGATGGCACCGAAGCGCAGCGGACCGACGATCAGCGGGAACGCGAACAGCGAGCTGACCTCGGCGACCGGGATCGCGGCGGCGAAGGCCGGCCACGCGCTCGGCCCGGTGGCCAGGACGTCGGGGTGCAGTACCGCGGCGCCTGACCGGACGGCATCCCAGCACGGTCCTTCGCCGAGATCGAACTGCAACTCGTCAAGCCGCGCCGCGTACTCGTCGCTGGCCGCGACCGTTTCGCTTCCGAGGAACCCTCCGACGGTCGAAACCGCAGCGCCGGTCACCGGGAACACCTCGACGAAAGCCGCGCAGAAGACCTCCGGCTGGTCCCGCGCGCGATCGAGAGCGTTCATCGCAGCGGCGAACGAATCACTCACGCCGAGCCTCCCGGATCCTTCGATCAACGGTACCGCGCATCGCGGAATCAGTCACCGTACCTCCGCGTCCGCCGGCGCCGGCCCGGCCGGTCACGACGCGTCCCGTTCCGAGTGCCCCAGCGTGCGAGCGAGGTGGAGCTGCCGATCCTGGTCGCGCAGATAGCCCGCGTATCCTCCCGGCGTGCGCCCGAAGAAGCGCCCCGACGTGACGACCTCGGCGGCGTCCGTCGCATGCACCAGCGCGCCGTTCGCGCGGCACGCGTCGACCAGGCGAACGTCTTCGTGCTCGTCCACTTCGACGAAGCCGCCCGCCTGCAGGTAGGTGCTGGCGCGAATCCCGAGGTTCGCTCCGTGGGTGTGCCCGTTCGGGAACCCTGGCCGGTGCGTCTCCAGCCACAGCCGCCGGTGCCGGGGAGTGAGGTCGTGGAAGTCCGGCCGCACGGTGCCGACGACGACGTCCGCGCCCACGTCGGCGGCGTCCAGCTGCGCGACGATCCAGTTCGCAGGAACCGTGGAATCGGCATCCGTGTTGGCGATCCAGATGTGCCCCGGTGGCACGTGGGACAGCGTCGCGAGCGCCGACTCGATCCCCCGCACGCGGGCGGCGCCCACCGCATTGGCATCGACGTGGATCATCGGAAACGGATGCCGCGCCGCGATCACCGCGGAACCGTCCGAGCACGCGTCCAGGACCACCCGCACCACGCAGGGGACCCCGGCCGCCGCGATCGCCTCGCTGAGGGACACCAGACAGCGTCCGAGCAGGGCTGCCTCATCATGAACGGGAACGACGACGACAACCGCCGCGATGGAGGTCGCGCTCACCGCAGGCCCTCCCGGTGAGCCACCGACACGGCCGCACCGCGACAGAACACCTCGAGCAGGAAGTCCTCCTCCTCGTGGAGAGCCAGACGCTGCCACGACGGCACCGACCGCAGCACGTGATGGACCCGGTCTCCGGACAGCGGATACTCAGCCACCGGATGCCGCCAATGGCAGGCGATCACGCATCCCCTGTCCGCGAGCGCGGCCTCCATGAGTGCGACCGTGCGCGCCAGGTCGCGCTCGGACATGTAGTACCCGACTTCGGACAGGACGATCGTGTCGAAGCCGCCGGCGGGCCAGTCGTCGGGGACTCCGCCCTGGAGGAACGTGACGGAGGGGTCCTCGCCGACGCGCGCCCGAGCGGCCTCGACCGCCGCCAGGGAGGGATCCAGAGCGACGAGCGTCTCGGCCCGGCGAGCCAGGGCGGTCGTGATCAGGCCGGTCGAACAGCCGATCTCCAGGGTCCGCCCGATGGAACGCGAAGGCAGGCTGGCCAGCAGCAGAGCGCGCTTGCGCTCCTCGTACCACCGCGTCTCGAACCCCCACGGGTCGTCATGGCGGGCATAGAAGTCCTCGAACCACTCGGCGGGCAGCGAACGGGAGGGCTGCGGCGCCTCGTCGATGTAGAACTCGGTGTCCCGCTCGAAATGCGCCTGCATCGCCTCATGCACGATCGCCTCGTCCCCCCGGGCATCGGACAACGGCCGGATCTGCGAGACGTGCAGGCCCATTGCGCGGGCCTTGATGGCTCGTTCGCAAGGCGTGAGAGCCAGGACGACCCCGGCATCCCAGGGCACGTCCTCGGGTCCTCCCCAGTGCCAGAGCCAGATCGGATAGCCCAGGTGACGAATCCGGCGGGCAGCCGCGGCGCGCCCGCCGGCCTCGGCTGCGACGCGATGATCCCGATGCCCGTCTCCGGACCACGGGGTCACGAGCAGGGAGCGATCCGCCGTGGTCGCGCTCTCCCCCAGTGCGGCGGTCAACTGCTCCTCGAGCTCTCTCGTGTTCTCACGCAGACCCCCGTCCGGCAGCCCGAGGAACTGAACGCGCGCGTCGGGTGCGAGTGCATGCACCGCGCGGAGCACCTCGTCCCTGCGGGTCGAGCGCAGTTCGGTCGGCGAGTGGGTGGGAGAGAGCGGGTGGGATGCTTCGCCGTCCGTCGCGACCACGACGGTGACCCGGCCACCGTGTTCGTGCACGCGACGGATCAGACCACCGGCCCCCAGGGTCTCATCATCCGGGTGCGCGGCCACCACGAACAGGTCGTCCACACTCTCGTCGAGCACGCGGGCCGTGCCGAAGCGCTTCTCAGCCGCCCACACGTCCTCCGGAGTCCCTGTCTCGAGATGGCTGAATGCCGCCATCATGCGCCCGTGGTCTCGAGAATCAGACGCCCGGCCCGCGCGGCGTCTCGTGGACCGTGATGCTGGCGGAGGTAGAGGTGCAGATCCGCCACGCGCCGCGCGTGCCGTTCATCTGCCACCAGTGGCCCCGGGCCGAGGGCTGCGTCCGCCTCGGTCAGCGTCAAGGTCGCGGCGTCGACGACGGTGCCGCGGACACGTTCCGCGAGCAGGCGATCCCCGATCCGGTCCGACCCGCTCGCGTCGATGAGGTCGGCCGCCTCCGCCAGGACGCTCCGCGCGGCCCAGAGTGCGGCATCCACCCTCCCCAGGTGCACGAGCGCGAGCTGATCGGCGCGGTCCGCTCCGGCCGCGTCGACGAGTCGCTCGGCAACGCCGACGGCCGCACCCCACCAGCAGGCCGCGACCGACATTCCTCCCCACGCGAATCCCGGCCGCGTGAGGTACCAGTCGGCTCCGCCGATCGGCACGGCCGGGACGTCATCGAAGTCCACCGGCGCGCTGACGACGTCGACCAGTCCGCGTGGGAACCACGGCCCGTCATGCGCGTGGACTCCGGGGGATCGCAGTTCGACGGCGAAAAGGCCACGACGGCGGTCATCGATGGATGCCGTGACCAGCGCATGAGTGAGATGCCCGGCCAGCGAGCACCAGGGTTTCGTCCCACTGAGCCGCCACGCCCCGGTCCCACCGGACGCGTGCAGCCTCATGTCGCTCGCCTCGGCGGCGAACACACCCCACGACGAGTTCTGATCGGCGTGTATGCCATCCAGCTCTGGGCCATCCGCGCCGCCGGAGGCCGCCTCGCGCGCCTGGTGCAGAATGCCGAGCGCGTCGAGATGCGGCTCCAGCATGCGCGCCGCCGAGACGTCCCGAGCCGCGGTGGCCGCGAGCAGTTCCCAGAGCTGCCGCGTGTTTCCCGCGCCGATCCGCGGAGCGCGCCGACCCACTTCGATGCACCAGGCGAGGGTGGCTGCGGGGTCGGTTCCGAACCCCGGAACGGACGCGGCGCGCTCCAGCGCCTCGGCGATCAGCGGGGCGAGCACGGCGTCGGGGGCGAGGGATGTCGCGGCTGCGGTCATGGGATGGTGGCCTCCTCTCTGGAGGCTACGACGCCGCGCGACGCGAGCGCATGCGCTTGACATTCCCGCAGTGGCACGACTACGGGCGTCCCTGTCAACCCCTCCCCGGGATCGGCCCGGGTGCGGCTGAATGGGTCTGACCCATCCGATCCATCAGTGAGGAGCACCCATGGTGCAGATCATCGAAACCATCGATGTCGACGTTCCGGTCCGCACGGCCTACAACCAGTGGACCCAGTTCGAGAACTTTCCGGAGTTCCTCGACGAAGTGGAATCGATCACCCAGCTCGACGAGACGCACACGCACTGGAAGGTGCGGGTGGGCGGCGTGGAGCGGGAGTTCGACGCCGAGATCACCGAGCAGCACCCCGACGAGCGCGTCGCGTGGCACAGCACGGGCGGCGAGACCCACCACGCGGGCGTCGTCACGTTCCACAAGCTCACGGACACCACCAGCCGCGTCACCGTCCAGCTCGATTGGGAGCCCGAGGGCCTGCTGGAGAAGGTCGGTTCACTGGTCGGCGCGGGCTCGCACGCGGTGAAGAAGGACCTGAAGAACTTCAAGGAGTTCATCGAGAGCCGGGGAGCCGAGAGCGGCGCGTGGCGGGGAGACGTTCAGCCGTAGGACACGCAAAGGAGCGCGGCGGACATGAGGCGGCAGCAGGACACCACCATCGGGATGCGCGCGGTCTTCTGGACCTGGATGGGGATCATCATCGCGGGACTCGCGGTGATGATCTCGATCCCGTTGACCGGTCATTGACGTGCGCAGCTTCCTTCGCGACAACGGACTGAGTGTCTTCTTCCTGGTCCTCTTCGTCGCCGCGCTCATCGGACAGTCGATCGCCGGCCACGCGAACAACAACGAAGAGCTGGTCATGCATGGGCAGCCGGCCGTCTCATACGTTCAGTTCGTCACGTCGTCGGCGTTCCTGGTCGATGTCGCCGAGAATTGGCAGTCCGAATTCCTCCAGTTCTTCCTGTTCATCTTCGCGACGATCTGGTTCGTCCAACGAGGCTCGCCGGAGTCGAAGAGGCCCGGCGACCAAGGCACCGGCTCGGACGCGGAACAGGCCGTCGGGCGCCACGCGCGAGACGACTCTCCGCTGTGGGCGAGGGTCGGAGGGTGGCGGCGTGCGGTGTACTCGAACTCGCTCCTGCTCGTGATGGGGGCGATCTTCGTGCTGTCCTGGCTCGCCCAGTCGCTCGGTGGCCTGGTGGTCGCCAACGACGAGAACGCCCAGCACGGGGTGGCCGCCGAGACGTGGCTGGAGTACATCGTCTCGCCGGAGTTCTGGAATCGCACGCTGCAGAACTGGCAGTCGGAGTTCCTGGCGGTCGGCGCCATGGTCGCGTTCGCCATCTATCTGAGGCAGCGCGGCTCGAGCGAATCCAAGCCGGTGGGGACGCCGCATCACACGACGTCCGTGGAGTCCGAGTAGAAATGCCGTCATGGCGACACGCGCGGTGAGGTCGCAGACTATCCGCATGATCCAGGACCGTCGCCCGTGGGTGCTGCACGTCGATCTCGACCAGTTCATCGCCGCGGTCGAAGTGCTGCGGCATCCCGAACTGGCCGGCAAGCCGCTGATCGTCGGGGGCCGGGGCGACCCGACCGAGCGCGCCGTCGTATCCACCGCCTCTTACGAGGCACGCGAGTTCGGAGTCGGGTCCGGGATGCCGCTGCGCCTTGCCGCACGGAAGGCGCCGGAGGCCGTGATCCTTCCGGTGGATGCCGGGGCCTACACCGCGGCATCCGAGCAGGTGATGACGACGCTGCGGGCGCAGCCCGGTGCGATCGTGCAGGTGCTGGGGTGGGATGAGGCGTTCATCGGGATCGAGACCGACGACCCCGAGGCGTATGCGCGTCGCCTGCAGCACGCCGTGCTGGAGAACACGGATCTGCACTGCAGCGTGGGCATCGGCGACACCCTCGTCCGCGCGAAGGTCGCGACCGGCTTCGGCAAGCCGCGCGGCGTGTTCCGCCTCACCGCCGAGAATTGGCTCGAGGTGATGGGAGCACGCCCCACGATCGATCTCTGGGGCGTGGGCAGCAAGATCTCGAAGCGGTTGGCGGGCTTGGGAATCCTCACGGTGGCTGAGCTGGCCTCCACCGACCCGGAGAGCCTGAGGGCGGAGTTCGGCCCGCGCATGGGTCCCTGGTACGTGCAGCTGGGCAGAGGCGACGGCGCGAGCATCGTCGACGACGCCCCGTGGGTGGCGCGCGGGCACGGCAGGGAGACCACCTTCCAGCAGAACCTCAGCGACCGCGCCGACATCGAGCAAGCGGCACGCGAGCTGCTCGAGCAGGTGCTCGACGATGTCGCAGCCGAGGGACGACCCGTCGTCGGCCTCGGGCTCAAGGTGCGTTACGCACCGTTTTCGACCAAGACGTTCACGAAGAAGATCGCGCCCACCTTCGACCGCGCCACCGTGGTGGGCAAGACGATGGAACTGGTCGAGAAGATCGACCGTGATCGACCGCTCCGTCTTCTCGGAGTCCGTGCGGAGATGGCGATGCCGGACGACGCGCGTGAGGGCCACTCGCCGACGCGCAGCGGATGGTGAGCCTCCCGCCCTCAGCCGGCGTGCAAGATCTCGCAGTCGCCCCCGGGCGAGAGGATGGTCTCGTGGCCGTCGTCGTACCGCACGACCAGCAGCGGACTCTCCTCGCTGCCACGCACCTCGATCACTTCACCCACTCGCTCCGCCGCACCGACCGTGCGTCCATGGATTCGGACGCGGTCACCCACAATTGCGTGCATCGTCGAACACCTCCAGCGTCAGGATAACGCGCGCGCTTGCCCCAGACGAGGCCCCCAATGCCGGGCGTTCGCTCGCAGGGGGTCAGGCGTGCTGCTCGGAATGCCGTTCGTCCGTTGATGCGGACGCGGGTGCACCCGCGTCAGGGAGGTTGCCCGCGAACTGCATCGCCTCCTCGTCGAACCGCTCGAGCGCTACGTCGACGGAGTCGAATGCCGGTTCGATCCGGTATGTGGCCATGATGTCCTCCGAGGTGTGAGTACCAGTGGAGTCGACCAGGGTCCGGGGGCAACTGCGACCAGAGTACGACCGCAGCCGGAGTGGGGCAAGGCCTGTGTACGGGTCCACCCGCGTCCGAGGCTGCTCCCCTGTCACAACACGCCCGCCGCACCCGCGCTTCGCGACAGGCGAGCAACCGAACACCCGCGTCCGAGGACGCTCCCCTGTCACAACACGCCCGCGACGCCCGCGCTTCGCGACAGGTGAGCGGAGGGGCAGCCTCACGGCGCGTGAGCTCGCTGCCGCTGCCCGCTACGGCGTCGGGGCGTTCTGGGCCGGGTCCACCGACTGAGGATCCCGCCTGGTGACGGCGATCAGCCCGACGATCAGGGTGATGCCCGCCGCAGCCCACAGGGACCCTGCCGTGAACAGCGTGTCGATGAGGAACCCCAGCGCCGCGCCGGCCGCGAAAGCAATCAGCACACCCCCGTAGATGAGCGCCGACTGGGCGTCGACGCGGCGGCCGGCGGCGCTCGATGGCACGAGAACCCTGCCGAGCAGGCTGAAGAACGACTGCACGACGAAGGTCACCGCGATGTTGCCGTACAGCATGCCGTGGTCGCGGTGGAAGGCGTTCCCCTGCGACCCCGCCACGAAGCTCACCCCCAGCGCGACGACCATGGCCGGAGCCACGCCCGCAGTCGCAAGTGCACCGAGCACGAGGATGATACCGGCCTGCACGAACAGCACCGGACCGCTGTACGTCCGGCCGCTGCGGATCAGCAGTGTCACCACGATGGCATTGACCCCGGCTCCGAGTCCGAAGCAGAGGATCGACGCGAGCGCTCGCGCGATGTGGGACCAGTCGCCCATGGCGAGGCTGTAGCCGGCGGTCACGAGATTGCCCGACTGCACCGTCGCGAAGGTCCCCGTCTCGGCGAGCGACCACGCGTTCAGCATGCCCGCGATGGCTGCCAGCAGGATACCGACCATCGGACGCTCCATGAACGGGAACGTCGTGACCCGGGTGCCTGGGTCCGAGCGAGCGATCGTCATCTCCGTGCGCTCCCGGTTTCCTCCCCGCGCCGCCCCACCGCGCCGATCGCTCTCCCGAGATCGCCGGTTTGCGAGAGACCCTCAGGCCGCGGCATCGCTCGAACGCCCCGAGGCCTGAAGAATGAGCTCAGCGATCTCGTGCGGATGCGTCACGAGGGAGAGGTGGCCGCTGTCGAGCTCGACGGTCGTAGCGTGCATTCTGGCGGCCAGGAAGCGCTCGAGGTCGGTCGTCGTCGTCCGGTCCTGAAGCGACACCGCGTACCAGCAGGGCTTGTTCTGCCAGGCCGCCGCGGTGGTGCGCGAGGCGAACAGCGTGTCCGAGATCCGGCCCTGAACGGCATACAGCACCTTCGCGCGCGCGGGCTCGACACCGTTGGCGAAGTCGTCCAGAAAGGCCTGTTCGCTCAGCTGCGCGAATCCGTTGGCGTGGACGAGCCCGGCGGTGGCCGGCGGCGCCGGATATTGTGCGGCCAGCGCCCCATAGTCCTCCCCCGCCTCGGGCGCCCGCGCCGCGACGAAGACCAGCGCGGACACGTTCGGGTGGTCGCCGGTCTCGCTGATCACCGTTCCCGCCCACGAATGTCCGACCAGCACTGTCGGTCCGTCCTGCAGGTCGAGGGCGCGGCGCGTGGCCGCCGCGTCATCCTCGAGGGACGTCAGCGGATTCTGCACCGATGTGACGTTCAGGCCGGCGGCCTGCAGCAATGTGATGACGTCGGCCCAGGACGAGCCGTCGGCGTACGCGCCGTGCACCATGACGACGTTGTGGGCCACCGAGACCCCGGTGGTATCCGGCGGAGCGGTCGATTCGGATGTCGCAGACACGTATTCCCCCTGTTCGGCTGTTGACGAACCAGTTATACCGGCCCTACCCTGGCGAGCGATAGGCCCCGGGCACCCCCGCGAGCATTTGCTCGATGACCGACACGCCCGGTCAAGCGAGAGGGTGATCCATGGACTCGAGTGGTGCTGCTGCGCCCCAGCACGAGGAGCCGGTGTTCGGAAATCCGGATCTGCCGCCGGAGGGAATCGTCAACACGGCCGGGGATCCGGCCAGCACGGTGATGACGGGTCCGCAGAACCCGGTGATCGAGGGGCAGTTCCCGAACCAGATCACCGCGCCGGCGACCGACATCAGCACCCAGCCGTTCTTCTGGTCCTCGTTCAACATCGCGCCCCGCCGGATACAGCGCGGCGGGTGGGCGCGAGAGGTTACCGGTGCGGACTTCGCGATCTCGGACGAGATCGCCGGAGTGAACATGTACCTGGAGGCCGGCGGCATCCGGGAGCTGCACTGGCATCAGACAGCGGAGTGGGCGATCATGACCCGCGGCCGCTGCCGCGTGACCACCCTCAGCCGCACCGGCCTGCCCAGCGTGGAGGACGTCGAGGAAGGCGACCTGTGGTTCTTCCCCGCCGGCCTGCCGCATTCACTGCAGGGGCTGGGACCGGACGGGGCGGAGTTCGTCCTCGCCTTCGATGACGGCGCACAGTCCGAGAGCAACACGCTGCTGCTCACCGACTGGTTCGCGCACACACCACCGGAGGTGCTGGCCAAGAATTTCGGTGTCGCCCAAGAGGTTTTCAAGGACATCCCCCTGCACAACCTGTGGATCTTCCCCGGCGAGGTCCCCGGAGACCTGGAAGCAGACCAAGCCGCTGCCGGGGTGCAGTGGGGCACGGAACCGGTGATATTCCGTCTCTCCCGCACACAGCCGGTGCACACCAACAGCGGGGGCAGCATCCAGATCGCCGATTCGACCACCTTCCCCGCCTCGAATACCGTCGCCGCGGCGCTGGTGACCATCAACCCCGGCTCGATGAGGGAACTGCACTGGCACCCCAACGCCGACGAGTGGGGGTACTTTCTGCGCGGGTCCGCCCGAATGACCGTGTTCAACACCGGCCCACATGCCACCACGACCGACTTCCGCCCCGGCGACGTCGCCGTCGTGGGTCGCAACCTCGGCCACTATGTGGAGAACACCGGCGATGACGTCTTGCAGTACATCGAGGTGTTCCGCAGCGACCACTACGAAGAGGTCTCCCTCGCCCAGTGGCTCGGCCACCTGCCGCCCGCGCTGGTGAGCCAGCACCTGAACATCCCCGCGGAGGTCCTCGCCACCTTCCCCCGCGACACCCAGGGCATCGTCCCGCTCCGCTGAAGCGGCCGAGACGAAAAGCACGTAGGGCGGACGAGACTCAGCAGGGCCTCGAGCGGGCTCAGCCCACGGTCAGCGCGGCTGGCGCTGCGGTCTGCGACGCGTCGACCGCGACGTCGAAATGCTCGGCGATGAGGGTGATGCCGCCCGAGGAATTGGCGGAGTTGGCGAGCTCTTCGATCCACGGCCGGCTGAGTTCTGCCGGCTCGGGGTCGTCGAAGACGAAACGCAACGGAATCGACGGCTGCAGCCAGATGGTGCTGCGCCCGCGCGGCTGATCGTCGGGGTGCTGCCACGTCAGCGTGAAGCTCTCGCTTCGCCGCAGCTTCGTGGCGATGACGACCTTCAGATGCGCCAGCGCGCGGTCGTCGACGTGAATCGCAGTCGATTCACCGTAATAGAGAGTCCCCACTCTGTCACCATAGGCGCCCCTCCGACGAAAGGCGTCATTGTGCCCTTCTGGCGCCCCCGCGCCGCGGATGACGTGTCGCACGAGGTGCGGGTGAACCGCACCCGGGCGCCGCGCGGCGCCACGATATGCAATATCCAAGACGGTAGAATGTCCGGATGCCGATTCCCTCCTCCAGCAACATGCTCGCTCGCTCCCTCCTGCGCGATGACGTGTATCGGTCGCTGCGCGATGCGATCGTCGACGGGAGCTTCGAGCCTGGCGAGCGGCTGCGTGATCAGGAGCTCGAGGCATGGCTCGGAGTGAGCCGCACCCCCATTCGGGAGGCCCTCCTGCGCCTCGCGCAGGCGGGCCTCGTGATCGCCCAACCCGGGCGCGCGACCACCGTCGCGCCGACGGATCCGAAGAACATCAGCAATGCGCAGAGCGTCGCCGCCGCAATGCACGAACTCGCCGCGCGATCGGCCGTCCCCGCCCTGGCGCAGAGGGACCTGACCGCCATGGAGAGCGCGAACGAACGGTTCGCGACGGCACTCGAGGCTCTCGACGTGGACTCGGCGATGCGATCGGACGACGAGTTCCACGGAGTACTCGTCCACGCCAGCGGCAACGCGATGATCGCCGAGGTGCTCGAGCAGGTCACGCCGCTCATCCGGCGCGCCGAACGGCAGCGATTCGCATCGATGGCGGGCCGCGACTCCGTGCAGCAGCACCGAGAGATCATCGAGCGGGCGGCAGCCGGCGACGCGGAGGGCGCCGCCGAACTCAGCCGCGTGAACTGGATGACCCTCAATCGGGAGCTCACAGACCCTGCGGGGTGACAGCGCGATTCATCGACCGTCATCGCGACGGAATCTCCTCGTCCTTTCCGTGTATGCGGATCTAGACTGTGATTTATGTCTCAGATTCGGATCAAGGATGCCGCGGTGTACCTTGCTGTCAGCGACGACACGGTCCGCCGCTGGATCGACAACGGAATCCTCTCAAGCACGCGTGATGACGCCGGCAAGACGGTGGTCGACGGGCTGGAGCTCGCCCGCCTCGCACGCAAGAACTCCGTCCTCCCCGTCGATCCCGCCGAGATCGGCCGATCGGCCCGCAACCGGTTCGTCGGGCTCGTCACCGAGGTCGTCTCGGACACCGTCATGTCGCAGGTCGAGCTGCAGTGCGGTCCGCACCGGGTCGTCTCTCTCATGAGCACGGAGGCCGTTCGGGAACTCGGCCTGGAGCCGGGCTCCGTCGCGGTCGCCGTCGTGAAGGCGACCACGGTACTGATCGAAACGCCCCTCGTCAAGGCCGCGCCCTGATGGTGCGGCCCGCAGCTCGACGTGCCGGCATCCTGATCGCCGCCGTGGTGGCGGCGGGACTGACGGGCTGCGCCGGGAGCACGGCAGGCGGGTCCGCGACTGCTGGGCCGAACGCCGACACCATCGAGGGCTCGATCACGGTGTTCGCCGCCGCCTCGTTGAAGGCGACGTTCACCGAGGTCGCCACGTCGTTCGAGCAGGCCCACCCCGAGACGACGGTGCGATTGAGCTTCGCCGGATCGAGCGACCTGGCGACGCAGATCCTGGAGGGTGCGCCCGCGGACGTCTTCGCGTCGGCGGACGAGCGCACCATGGCGAAGGTCACCGACGCGGACCTCGTGGCGGGCGAACCGGTCCCGTTCGCCACCAATGTGCTGCAGATCGCCGTGCCGCCCGCCAATCCGCGGGGAATCACGACGTTCTCGGATTTGGCCGCGCCGGGGCTGAAGGTGGTGATCTGCGCGCCGGAGGTGCCGTGCGGAGCCGCCGCAGCCCGGGTCGCCGAGGCGGCCGGTGTCGCGCTGACCCCGGTCAGCGAGGAGTCCTCCGTCACGGACGTGCTCGGCAAGGTGACCTCCGGCGAGGCGGATGCCGGGCTCGTCTACGCAACCGACGTCCTGGCGGCCGGATCTGCCATCCACGGCATCGAGATCGATGCGGCACGGAATGCGGCCAACACCTATCCGATCGCCGCATTGACGGATGCCGGGGCCCCGGTCGCCGCGAAGGCGTTCGTCGATTTCATCCTGAGCGAGACCGGTCGCCGCGCACTCACCGCGGCCGGGTTCGGTCTGCCGTAGCGACCGCTCATGTCTTCGCACACTCCTTTCGCGAGCGTCCCCCGCTGGGTGGGGGGCATCGCGGTGATCGGCGCGCTCTTCGTCCTGCTGCCGCTGGTCGCCATGCTCGGACGTGTGAACTGGGCGGAGTTCATTCCGCTGGTCACGTCCGAGTCCTCGCTGGCCGCGCTGTGGCTGAGTCTTCGCACCTCGGTCGCTGCCACCGCGCTGTGCATCGTGTTCGGCATCCCGATGGCGCTCGTTCTCGCGCGCTCGCGCTTTCCGGGTCAGCGCCTGCTCCGCTCGCTCGTTCTGCTGCCGCTCGTCCTGCCGCCGGTCGTGGGCGGCATCGCCCTGCTCTCGACCTTCGGGCGTCGCGGCCTGCTCGGTTCGACGTTTCAGTTCCTGGGCATCGACATCGCCTTCTCCACGACCGCGGTGGTGTTGGCCCAGACCTTCGTGGCGCTGCCCTTCCTGGTGCTCAGCCTCGAAGGCGCACTGCGTACCGTCGGGACCCGCTACGAGGCGATCGGTGCGACCCTCGGCGCTCATCCGACCACCGTGCTGCGGCGCATCACCGTGCCGCTCGTCCTGCCCGCGCTGATCTCCGGAGCGGTGCTGTCCTTCGCGCGCGCTCTGGGCGAGTTCGGTGCGACGCTCACCTTCGCCGGCAGCCTGCAGGGCACCACGCGAACACTGCCGCTGGAGATCTATCTGCAGCGCGAAGTCGACCCCGATGCCGCCATCGCGCTCTCGCTGGTGCTGATCGTGGTCGCGGTGATCGTCGTGGGGCTCGCGCACCAAGCGGGCAGCGCCGCACCGCTGCGACAGGCGGCTCGAGCATGATGCTGAGATTCGACGCGGCCATCGCCGCACGTGGGTTCGACGTTCAGCTCCGCGTCGAAGCCGGGGAGACGATCGCCGTCCTCGGTCCCAACGGCGCGGGAAAGTCGACGCTGGTCAACATCCTGGCCGGGCTGCTGCGACCCGACGCCGGCAGCGCCGAGCTCGACGGCCGAGAGCTGTTCGACCTCGGGGAGAACAGACGGGCGTGGACGGCGCCGCATGCCCGCGGCGTCTCGACCCTGTCGCAGGACGCGGACCTTTTCCCACACCTCAGCGTGCTCGAGAACGTCGCCTTCAGCGCTCGCAGCAAGGGCATCCGCAAGACCCGGGCGCATGAGCTGGCGCGGCACTGGCTCGGCGAAGTGGATGCTGTCCCGTTCGCTTCCCGCAGACCCGCCGACCTTTCCGGCGGACAGGCACAGCGCGTCGCCATCGCCCGCGCTCTCGCGTCGGACCCCAAGCTTCTGCTCCTGGACGAGCCCCTCGCCGCACTGGATGTCGCCGTCGCTCCCGCGATCCGACGCACGTTGCTGCGCGTCCTGAAGGATCGCACCGCCATCATCGTCACGCACGACATCCTCGATGCGCTCACCCTCGCCGACCGAGTCGTCGTGCTCGGCCACGGGCGGATCATCGAGGAAGGGCCCACGCGCGACACTCTGGACCGCCCTCGGACCGCGTTCACCGCGGGCCTGGCCGCCCTCAACCTCCTCACCGGCATCCGGACCCGCTCCGGCATGGTCACCGATGCCGGAGACGAGATCACCAGCAGCGTCCCGACGGATGCCCCCCTCGGCTCTCGCGTGGCTGCAACCATCCGTCCCACATCGGTGCGCGTCGCCGTCGATCAGCCGGCGGCGGCGTCCCCGAACCTGCTCACGGGCGCGATCCTCGACCTGGAGCCGCGCGGCGACATCATCAGGATTCGATCCGACACGATCTCGGCGGACCTGACACCGTCCGCCGTCGCCGATGCGCAACTCACGACCGGCACCGAGGTCCGGTTCACGTTCGAACCCGGAGCGGTCACCATCTATCCCGCGTACCGGGGGGATCCGCCTCGGTAGGGATGCGGGATCCCAGGTGGGCGGGGCTTCACGTCCGGAGAGGTGCCCCTGCTGCCGCAGATCAGCCGTCGGCGGAAGCGGCCTCATCGGTGGTCGCGAAGCGGATCAGCTTGTGGGTGCCATCGCACCACGGCTTGATCGCGGATGCGCCGCACCGGCACAGTGCGACAGTCCGGCGTGGACTGTCGACCACGTGTCCGTCGTCACCCAAGATCTGCACGGCACCGCGCACCAGGAGGGGCCCGTCCTTGCACGCCGTGATCTGCGGGACGTACTCAGTCACGATCACCCGCCGGCAGATCTGCGCCGGGGCGGAGCGAACTGCGTCCCGCTTCGAAGGCGTCGCCGATGCTGTCGGCGACGCGACCATCGAGGAAGAGGCAGGCGGCTGCCCCGAAGAAGATGTCCGGGATCAGGTCGGGTCGGTCCTCCCCGAGGCTGCCGGCGAGGTCCCGCGCCGCGATCTGCTCGTGCACCGCATCGGCCTCGACGTGCTCGTCGAAATACTCCGTCACGTCCGCACCGAAGCCGAGCCGGCGGAATCCGTCGCCGTACATGCGGTTCGGAAGCGAGGACGTCATCTCGAAGGCCGCGAGGTGACCGACGATCGCGCCCAGCAGTCGGCGATTCATCCCGAACATCGACATCGCGTTCTGCGACGCGAGAGTGATCGCGGGGACGAGGTCCACGTACCGGCCGTAGGTCGCGTCCAGTCCCACCCCGCGCATGGTGCGCGCGAAGATCTCGGCGTGCATGCGTTCCGGGCGCCCGGCGCCGTACTCGTCGGACTGGATCTCGACGAGCGCGACCTTCGCCCGTCCGGTGAGCCGAGGAATGGCCCACGAATGCGGATCCGCCTCGCGGAGCGTGTAGACGCTGCGCTGGATGAGGAACTCTCGCGCCTGGGCCGACGTGGCGTGCTTGGCCAGGAACCGCGACAGCGACGGGCCGGGCGTGGGCGCGGTCAGGCTGAAGAGGGCGGATGCGATGGACTCGGCATCCGCAGATGGCAGTTCCGGCGGCGTGACGGTCCGGCGCAGTTCGGTCTCGAACGCTGACTCGATCGCCGTCCGCACCTCGAGCAGCCCGGCGTGCCACTCCCACTCGGGGTCGATCCAGTCCAGAGACCCGTATGCGCCGGCATAGAGCAGGAACAGGGAGAGCTGCAGGTCCTCGTCCGCCGCGACGTCGCGCGATGCAGCCACGGACCGGCGGGTCGCTTCGATCAGCGAGTCGCCGAACGGCGCAGCGGGATCGGCCCGGCGAAGAAGATCGAGCAGCAACGCGCTGACCGGACCCCGCGCCCGCGCACGCACATCCGACGGGGCTTCTACGTCGGTGATCGTCATCTTCGCTCCCGCACGACTCGACGCCGTCGGGCGACGGTGTCGGAATCCAAGATCCCATCACGGGCGCTTTTCTCGCCGGGGCTTGACGGCGACGCTGCTTGCAGGTACCGGTACCCGCCCATGCACGCAGAAGCGGCGGAGATAGTACGCGAGCCGTCAGCCGGCTGTCCAGCCCGATGCGTCTCGCCCGTCGAGAGCGGAAGGTGAATCGCATCCCGCGATTCCAAGGAGGAATGCATGTACTTACACGTTCAGCGACTGATCAACGAGATCGAACAGGACGAGCCGGATCCGGCGGCGGCCAACGCGCTCCAGGAGGGGCTGGGCGGCCAGTTCGGCGAGATGCGGACGATGATGCAGTACCTGTTCCAGAGCATCAACTTCCGTGGTCCTGACGCCAAGCCCTATCGCGACCTCATTCAGGGAATCGGGACGGAGGAGATCAGCCACGTCGAGCTGATCGGCACCACGATCTCCCGACTGCTGGACGGCTCGCCGCGGTACCAGGGGAAGAAGACCGACCCGGTGGACGCCCCCGGTGCCGGCGGGGCGATTCCCCTGAACATCGCCCTGGACCACAGCAACATCCACCACTACCTGGTCGGTGCGCAGGGGGCACTTCCGGTGGATGCTGCCGGCAACCCGTGGATGGGCAGCTACGTCTACAACTCGGGCAACCTCGTGCTCGACCTGCTCTACAACCTCATGCTCGAATCGACCGGTCGGCTGCAGAAGTGCCGCCTGTACGAGATGACGGACAACAAGATGGCGCGGTCGACCATCTCGTACCTGATCGTCCGCGACCAGGCCCACGAGAACGCCTACGCGCGGGCCCTCGAGACCCTCGGCGTCAACTGGAATGCGGCGTTGCCTATTCCCAAGACGAACGCGGAGAGCTTCCCCGAGGTCAAGCGGCTCATCGACATGGGACTGCAGAGCAAGCAGTACTCGTTCGACCTTGATGCCCAGTCCGAGGCCGGCAAGATCTTCCAGGGAATGTCGCCGTCGAAGGACGGGACGAAGCTCAACGCCACCGAGCAGGCACCGGACGGCGCCCCGTTGACGATCTCGCCCGAGCGGTTCGAGGAGTTCTCGCCCGGTGCCGACAAGGATCTCCAGGAGCTGATTGCGGCCACGGCCGCGATGGAGATGGCGGACATCGACGCCACCTTCGGCAGACTCGGCTGACACAACGGACACCCGCCGGGCGTGGGGGCGGCGGCGCTCCGCTGGACGACGTCGCCCCCGCTAAGCCGGTGACGAGCATCGGCGAGGCGGGTGACGAGCCGTCCCTAGCGCGGCAGGACCGTCAGCACCCGTTGGATGTGCTCGCGGAAGTCGGACATGAAGTTGCGGAGGAACTCTTCCGTCGCGGGATTGGAGACCGACCCGTCCTCGCTGAAGACCTCCGGCGAGAAGTGGATATAGGCCTCGGGCGCGGTCATCTGGCGCGCATTGCAGAAGCTGAGGACTCCACGCAGGCTCTGCTGCGCGACGGCCGTTCCGATGGACCCGACCGACGCCCCGATCACAGCGGCGGGGATGTGATCGAAGGAGTTCTCTCCCCACGGGCGAGATGCCCAGTCGATCGCGTTCTTCAACCCGCCGGGGATGGAACGGTTGTATTCCGGCGTCACGAACAGAACAGCCTGCGTTGCCGCGATCGCCTCCTTCAGCGCCCGCGCCGCGGGGGGATAATCCGCGTCATAGTCCTGGCTGTAGAGCGGTAGATCGCGGATCGGGATCTCGGTGAATTCCAACTCGTCGGGCGACAGCCGGATGAGGGCTTTGGAGAGGATTCGGTTGATCGAGGTGGAGGAAAGACTCCCGACGAAGTATCCGACTCGGTATGACATGGCTGCTCCTGACTCAGTGGTCCCCCCGAGGTCATTCTCGCCCCGACTCAATCGCCGCAACACCCCTTGTGGTCCGCGCGCTTGCATGCGATGTCGGATCTGCGCAAGCCCCCCCGTCCGAGCCGGCTTGTCAGCAATGCTGGGCTCCTTGGAGGTGCGACATGAAGGCGATGGTCTACCGAGGACCGTACAAGATCCGCGTGGAGGAGAAGCCCGATCCCAAGATCGAGCATCCGAACGACGCGATCGTGCGGGTCGAGCTGGCCTCGATCTGCGGTTCTGACCTGCACCTGTATCACGGCATGATGCCGGACACCCGAATCGGGCATACGTTCGGCCACGAGTTCATCGGCACGATCGAGCAGGTCGGTTCGTCCGTCCAGAACGTCAAGATCGGTGACCGGGTGATGGTGCCGTTCAACATCTACTGCGGCTCGTGCTTCTTCTGCGCGCGGGGTCTGTTCTCCAACTGTCACAACGTCAACGCGAACGCCACCGCCGTCGGCGGCATCTACGGGTACTCCCACACCAGCGGCGGCTACGACGGCGGGCAGGCCGAGCGCGTGCGCGTCCCCTTCGCGGACGTCGGTCCGTCCGTCATCCCGGAGGGGATCACGGACGAGAACGCCCTTCTTCTGACGGATGCCTTCTCGACCGGCTACTTCGGCGCCCAGCTCGCTGACATCGTCGAGGGCGACACCGCGGTGGTCTTCGGGGCTGGTCCGGTCGGTCTTGCGGCGGCACGATCGTGCTGGCTCATGGGCGCTGGGCGGGTCATCGTCGTGGACTATCTGGACTTCCGGCTGGAGAAGGCGAAAACCTTCGCGTTCGCCGAGACGGTGAACTTCGGGCAGATGGGCGACATCGTCCGCTACCTCAAGCGGGCCACCGACGGTCTCGGGGCCGACGTCGCGATCGACGCCGTCGGGGCAGAGGCCGATGGGCATGTCATGCAGCACGTGACCGCGGCGAAGCTGAAGATGCAGGGCGGATCGCCCGTCGCCCTGAACTGGGCGATCGACTCGGTCCGCAAGGGCGGCACCGTCTCGGTGATGGGCGCCTACGGGCCGCTGTTCAGCGCAGTGAAATTCGGTGACGCGATGAACAAGGGCCTCACCATCCGCACCAACCAAGCTCCCGTGAAGCGGCAGTGGCCCCGGCTCTGGGAGCACATCCGCAACGGGATCATCATGCCGAGCGACCTGATCACCCACCGGATACCCCTGGATGAGATCGCGGAGGGCTACCACCTCTTCTCGTCGAAACTGGATGACTGCATCAAGCCGGTCGTCACGCCGGCTTAGCCCGGCGAGGCCGTCAACCGCGGAGGAACAATATGCCTTACACGTCCGAAAAGCCCGGCACGAGGCCGACCGCAGAAGAGTTGCGCGCCCGCATCCCGGGGTGGGGCGCCGACCTTGATCCCGCCGACCGACCGGCGTTTCCGCGGGAGCAGCCGGGCATCATCACCGGCGCCCATTGGGACCTGCCGCCCCAGCAGCCGAATCCGGGTCGGCGAGAGAGATCCGTGGAGCACCTGCGGCTCACTCCGGTGTTCGGAACCGCGCAGCCCCTGAGGGGCGTGGCCGGCGTCATCCGCAGATACGCCTACGACACTTACAGCGAAGGGCAGACCGCCCACTGGCTGCTGCTCATTCTGGGCGACCGGGTGGACGCGATGACGGCGCACCTGAAGTCGTTCGCAACGCTGCGGCCGGACAATCCGATCGCCGAAAGCGGCATCCTCGGCGAGCGCGGCCGCCGACCGCTGGCCTCGCGCGTCGGGCGCGGTCGTATCGATCTCAAGCATGCGTGGCTGGACCCGATCCTCGTGCTCGGGCCCTGGGTTCTGACGGCGGTCGTCACGATACGGACGCTGCGGCGGATCGCACGGCGCTGACATCACCTGCCTTGCCGTCACACGATCCGGTGGTCGTGGATCGTCGAGGTCAGAGTCGACCCGTTCAGATCGAGGTAGAGCTGTCGCTCGGTGATCGACAGCGTCGCCGTGTTGCGCCGCTCCAGCACCGCGACGGCGGAGTCGACGAAGCCCGGGTCGAAGCTGTGCAGAGTGATCGCCTCGGCGTTGTGGATCCGCTTCCCTGCCCACGGCGCCAGCACCTTGGCCGGATCACGGTGGGTGTAGACCAGCGTGCGGTCCGCGAGCTTGCTGCCGAAGTGCAGCCGTTCGGCATCCGGCGCGCCCACTTCGATCCACGAGGTCAGCCGGCCGGTCGCATCGCGCACGACGATCGCCGGCTCGTTCGTCGTCGATATCCCTTCGCCGAAGGCGATGCCCTCCTCGAACTCGAGGCAGTACGCCAGCACGCGCGTCATCATGAACGCGTCCGTCTCGGAGGGATGGCGGGCAACCCGAAGGGCCAGCTCGTCGTAGACACCGCGATCCACATCGGCCAGCTGCACGGTGAACGTGTGGATCGTCGCGCCTGATGCCATAGCGACCGAGCCTACGCGCTGCCCATGTGCGCGCTGCGTCGTCGCGTGTGCGCAGATGTCGCGGCGTGACGCCCGCGAGGGCCGTTGCGCCTCAGCTCGCCGGCGAAGTCTGTAGCGTCTATATATGAGCCAACCCGCACCGACGACCCCGCGCGCGGATGACGCGTCGCGGCACGCGTTCGGACCCTCGCTCTCGGCCGAGGACTTCAAGACGCTGTTCCGCGGTCATCCCGGTGGGGTTTCGATCATCACCGCCGACGCGGGCGACGGCCCCGTCGCGCTGACGGCGACCTCCGTGTCATCGGTGAGCGCGGACCCGCCGCTGCTGGTCTTCTCGATATCGGACCAATCCTCTGCCGCCGAGGTGCTCGCCCGCGCCGAGACGGTCATCGTTCATCTGCTGGACGCACACGATGTCGAGCTGGCTCGACTCGGCGCCGCCAGCGGCCGCGATCGCTTCGCCGACCCGCAACGGTTCTCGCGACTGCCCACGGGCGAGCCCGTGTATCACGACGTGCGAGCGTGGGTGCGGTGCGCGGTCATCGGCCGGATGGATGCCGGCGGCTCGACCGTCTTCGCCGCGCACGCTCTGAATTCGCAGGTCGAGCGAGACATCTCGCCGGGCGAGCACGGCGATGCGCTGGTGTACCACAACCGTTCGTGGCACCGGCTCGGCGACCACTCCCGCATCGAGGACGAGTAGCCGCGACCGCACGGCGGGTTCCGCTCGCGCCGTCTGCTTGGTGGGCCGGGGTCGGCTTGATCGCGTCGGGGAGTCCCGCCTCGGATCGGTCGGTATCCTGACACGACGGTGTCGGGAGGAACGGTGATGAGCGATCTGCAGACGCGGCATCCCGATTCCGCCGGACTCTCGCGAGTCTGCGGTCATCTGCTGCGACTCGCGCAGCAGGTGCACAACGCGCAGTGGCTGGAGGAGGTCGGCAGCGATCCGACGAGCCCGCAGTATGCGGTGCTCGCGGCGATCGCGGCTTCGCCGGGCGCAGACCAGCGCCATGTGTCCGACGTGGCGTCCCTCGACACGTCGTCCACGATGGATGTCGTGGCGCGCTTGGCCGGACGCGGGTGGGTCACGCGGGCGCGGAGTCCCTCGGATGCGCGGCGGGACATCCTGATGCCCGCGGCGGGCGCCGTCGACGCGCTTGCGAGCCTGCGCACGAAGGTCCAGAGAGTGCAGGAACGCCTGCTGGCCCCGCTTCCCACCGAGGCCCGCGGTGAGTTCACGGAACTGCTCCGGCGCACGGCCCGCGTCGACCCGCGGGGCGAGGACGGCACGTACTCTCCGCTGCACATCCCCGGGCACCTGCTGCGGCGTGCGCAGCAGGTGCACACCGCGCTGTTCGCCGCGGAGTTCGATCGGGAACTCACCGGTCCGCAGTATGCCGCGTTGCGCGTGCTGGCCACCCACCCGTCGATCAGCCAGCGTGAACTCGGCGAGCTGGCGGCGCTGGACAAGTCCACGGCCGCAGACCTCGTCCAGCGCCTTGCGCGTCGCGGGTGGATCACGCGAGAACCGGATGCCGCGGACGGCCGCCGCCGCGTGCTTTCGCTCAGCCCCGCGGGGGAGTCCGCGGTGAGTGGATTCACGCCCCGCGTCGCCCTCGTGCAGGAGCGGCTGCTGGAACCGCTCACCCCGCAGGACCGGGAGAGATTCCTGGCATTGCTGGCGCCGGTCGCCTATATCGCAGCGCCCTGAGCGCCATGTCGGGCGGGCGCTTGGACACTGCTCGCCTTGTGTTCGGACACGCGCCTGCGGTATCCTCCGTATACGTACTAATTCCGGGTCGGTCTCGCGGACGAGCGATCCCACGCAAAGGAGCGGCCATGCAGGCGTACTTGAACGGCTTCCACACCGGCGATCCGGCGATCCTGCGCGCCGACCCGGCCGCGACGAACGAGCCGAAGGGCGACGACACCGTCGACGTGCTCATCGTCGGCACCGGACCCGCCGGCTGCGTGCTGGGCGCCCAGCTCGCCGCCTTTCCGGGCATTCGCACCCGCATCGTCGAGCGCCGTGCCGGTGCGCTCGAGCTGGGCCAGGCGGACGGCATCGCGTGCCGTTCGGTGGAGATGTTCGAGGCGTTCGATATCGCCGACCGCGTGCTGAAAGAGGCGGCGCAGGTCACCGAGACCGTCTTCTGGCGCCCGGACCCCGCCGACGGTTCCCGCATCGTGCGCAGCGGGCGGATCCAGGATGTCGAAGAGGGACTCTCCGAGTTCCCCCACGTCATCTTGAACCAGGCCCGCGTGCAGGAGTTCCTGCTCGAGAAGATGCGCACCGCCCCTCGCCGGCTCGAGCCGGAGTACGGCGTCGAAGTGCTGGCGGTGGACGTGACGGATGCCGCGGACTACCCGGTCGTGGTCCGGATGCGCCGCGTCGACACCGGTGAGGAGAGCATCGTGCGAGCGCGGTACGTCGTCGGCTGCGACGGCGCGCGCAGCACCGTGCGGCAGTCGATCGGCCGGGTGCTGCACGGCGACTCGGCCAACCAGGCGTGGGGCGTCATGGATGCGCTGGTGGTCACCGACTATCCGGACATCCGCTTCAAGTCGGTCATCCAGTCCACCGACGCCGGCAACATGATCATCATCCCGCGCGAGGGCGGCTACCTCGTCCGGTTCTACATCGAGATGGACGAACTGGACCCCGGCGAGCGTGTCGCCGGGCGTGCCATCACCTCGGACGATCTGATCGCGGCCGCGGGCCGCATCCTTCACCCGCACGCGCTCGAGGTCAAAGAGATCGTCTGGTGGTCGGTCTACGAGATCGGCCAGCGACTCACGGACAAGTTCGACGATGTGCCGGTGGACCAGATCGCGACGCGCCTGCCTCGTGTCTTCGTCGCCGGCGACGCGTGCCACACCCACAGCCCGAAGGCCGGGCAGGGCATGAACGTGTCCATGCAGGATGCGTTCAACATCGGCTGGAAGCTCGCCGCCGTCCTCGAGGGTCGCAGCGCCCCCGAGCTGCTGCACACGTACTCTGCGGAGCGCCAGGCCGTCGCGCAGAACCTGATCGACTTCGACAAGGAGTGGGCCGCGATGATGAGCGCGAAGCCCTTGGATGCCGGCTCGGGCGAGGGCGTGGATCCGGCCGCGCTGCAGAACCACTTCCAGAAGCAGGGCCGCTACACCGCCGGGACGGCCACGCACTATCCCCCCGCCCTCCTCACCGGCGACGCGACCTGGCAGCACCTCGCGACCGGTTTTCCGATCGGCGAGCGATTCCATTCCGCGCCGGTCGCGCGCATCGGGGACGCCGAGCCGCTCGAGCTGGGCCATGTCCACCGCGCCGACGGTCGCTGGCGCCTCTATGCATTCGGCGATCGGCGCACCGTCACCGACCCCGCCTCACGGCTCCGGGCGTTCGCGGAGCAGTGGATGGACGGCCCGGCCACGCGCGTCACCCCGGACGGCGCGGACATCGACGCGGTCATCGATGTGCGCGGCATCCTGCAACAGAGCCATCGCGAGGTGGAGCCGACAGCCTTGCCCGAGCTGCTGCGTCCGCACAAGGGCCGGTACGGACTGGCCGACTACGACAAGGCGTTCGCGCCGTCGGCGAAGGGCGACGACATCTTCGACGCGCGGGGCATCGACCGCGCCACCGGATGCCTCGTCCTGGTACGCCCGGACCAGTACGTCGCACACGTGCTGCCGCTGGATGCCGTCGGCGAGCTCGAGGACTTCCTCGCCAGGTTCCTGCAGCCGCAGCGGTCCGACGCCGAACTTCGCGTGTGACGCCCGCGTTCCGGGGTCTCGGTGCTCTCAGGCCCGAACGGTATCGTGACAGTACCGGCGAATGCCGGATCAGGGAAGAGTTTCGCTGACCGTTGGGCAACCGCCCGGCCACGACTCCGTCGCCTCCTCTGAATCACTCAGAGGAATGTCATGCTCTCGTCCGTCCCCAGTTCTGATTCCATCGCGGCCTCGTTGCCCTCCGGCACCACGGCCATCGTCTACTGCGAGGGGCAGTTCGGTCAGCAGGACGGCAAGACCGCCAACGGTCTCGTGCGCCACTCCGAGCGGTACGAGATCCTGAGCGTCATCGACAGCACGCGGGCGGGTGCCGACGCCGGTATGCATCTCGATGGCGTCGCCAACGGCATCCCGGTGCTCGGCAACCTGGCCGAGGCGATCGCCTCCGCCGGGCGGGTGCCCGACTACCTCATCTGCGGCATCGCGCCGGCCTCCGGGCTGCTTTCCGCGGCACAGCGCGTCGTGCTGCTCGAGGGCATCGCGCGGGGCATGCACATCATCAACGGCCTCCACGAGTTCCTCAATGACGACATCGAGTTCGCCGCTGCCAGCCTCCTCGCCGATGTCACGATCACCGACGTGCGCCAGCCGAAGGCGAAGCAGGACCTCCACCAGTTCTCGGGACGGATCTTCGACGTCCCGTGCCCCCGGATCGCCGTCCTCGGCACGGACGGGGCGATCGGCAAGCGCACGACGGCCACCCTTCTGGTCCAGTCGCTCAACGCCCGGGGAATCAAGGCGGTCCTGGTCGGCACGGGCCAGACGACGCTCATCCAGGGCGGCAAGTACGGCGTCGCGCTGGACGCCATGGTTCCGCAGTTCTGCTCCGGCGAGGTGGAGAATCAGGTCGTCGCCGCATACGAGGGCGAACATCCCGACATCATCGTCGTCGAGGGTCAGGGTGCGCTCAGCCATCCGGCCTATCTGACGTCGGCATACATCCTGCGCGGAAGCCGGCCGGCCGGCGTCATCGTGCAGCATGCTCCGAAGCGCACGTCGCTGGGAGACTTCCCGATGCTCCCGATGCCGACCGTAGCCAGCGAGATCGCACTCATCGAGGCGTTCGCCGACACCACAGTCATCGGCGTCACCATCAATCACGAGCACATGAGCGACGACGAAGTGGGCACGGTGATCGACGAATACGAACTCGACCTGGGCATGCCCGTCACTGACCCCCTCACCCGTCCGCTCGATCGGCTCGTGGACATGGTGCTGCGCGCGTTCCCCGCCCTCGAGATGAGCGCCCCGGCGCCCGCTCCGCTCTGACGAGGGCACGTTCGAGGCGGTCCCGGACCCACGAGAAACTGCGTTAGCACAGGTGACGCCAGCGCGCGAGCCCCCTCTGGGTCCGGCATCCGCGACGTAACGTGGCAGGCACGGGAGACACCCGGATTCGCACGGAAGGAATCGCAATGGGACTCGACGACAAGATCAAGAACGCAGCCGAAGACGTGACCGGCAAGGCCAAAGAGGCTGTCGGCAAGGGAACGAACAACGAAAGCCTCGAGCGTGAGGGCGAGGCCGACCAGACGAAGGCCAACCTCAAGAAGGCCGGCGAGAACGTCAAAGACGCGTTCAAGTAAGCCGCTGGATGAGAACCCCCCGTGCCGTTCGGCCGGGGGGTTCTCGCGCGCCTGGATCGTGAACGGCAGGCGGAGCCACAGCTCCCCCTCCGGCACGCCTGATTCCGCAGTCACTTGTTGCGAAGCGCAGGCGGGCCGATCCCGCCATTTACGACTGCGGAACGCGAGAACGTCGCCGACGGGAACCACGCGCTCCGGTGGGTCGCGGGTCCGTCAGGACAGATGAACCGGCTGAGGGCGAGACTTGTGCACCCAGTCCGCGCCCACCGCCTTCTGCTGCCCCTCGCCCCCGTTTTCGGCGCTCTGCCCTGCGGGCACCAGGCTGACGACGATCGACTTGGCGGCCGGCTGGTTGCTGCCGAGGGCGGTCGCATCCAGCGGGAGCAGCGGGTTGGTCTCCGGGTAGTAGGCGGCAGCGCAGCCGCGCGGAATGTCGTACTCGACGATCCTGAAGTCGCGGACCGATCGGGCGACAGCATCCTGATCCCAATGGGTGATCAGATCGACGTGATCTCCGTCGTCGAAACCCAGCGCGGCGATGTCGTCGCGATGGAGGAAGACGACCTTCCGCCCGCCGTTGACCCCTCGATAGCGGTCGCTGAGCCCGTACACGGTCGTATTGAACTGATCGTGACTGCGCATGGTCTGCAGGAGCAGATGCCGGGGAGGGACATCGAGCAGCTCGAGGGGGGAGACGACGAACTCGGCGCGTCCCGATCCGGTCTGGAAGGTCCGAGAGTCGCGTGGTGGATGCGGCATCAGAAAGCCGCCCGGGGCACGGACGTTGACCTCATAGGCCTCGCACCCCGCGACGACGCGGGAGATGTGGCGTCGGATGAGTCGGTAGTCATCGCGCATGCCCCTCCAGTCGATGCCCATGCGCTGGTCCAGCGTCTTCTCGGCGATCGAGGTGATGATCGAGACCTCGGAGCGAAGGTGCGGGCTCGCGGGGTGGAGCGGGCCCCGAGAGGAGTGCACGGAGCACGTGGAATCCTCGACCGAGATCCACTGCGGCCCGCTCGCCTGCACGTCGTGCTCGGTGCGCCCCAGCGTCGGCAGGATCAGCGCGGTCTCGCCGCACACGAGATGCGATCGGTTGATCTTGGTGGAGATCTGCACCGTCAGCTTCGCCCGCCGCAGCGCGCGATACGTGACGCCGCTGTCCGGGCTCGCCTGCACGAAGTTGCCCCCGAGCCCGACGAACACCGTGACCTCTCCGTCGCGCAGAGCCCGGATCGAGTCGACGACGTCATGCCCTGGTTCGCGGGGCGGGTCGAATCCGAACTCCTCCTGCAGCTTGTCCAGAAAGGCCGTCGGCGGCCGTTCCCAGATCCCCATCGTGCGATCGCCCTGCACGTTCGAGTGACCGCGCAATGGCAGAAGGCCCGCTCCCGGCTTGCCGATGTTCCCCTGAGCGAGCGCGACGTTCACGATCTCCTTCACCGTGGCGACACCGTTGCGGTGCTGACAGATGCCCATCGCCCAGCAGAACACCGTCTTCTTGGAGTCGGCGATCATTCGCGCCGCGGCTTCGATCTCTCCGCGGGCAAGACCGGTCGCTTCCACCACCTGGTCCCAGTCGACGGTCCGCACATGCTCGGCCCATGCGTCGAAACCGCTGGTGTAGCGGTCGATGAAGTCGTGGTCCAGAGCGTCCCACTGCACAAGCAGCGACCCGATCGCCTGGAAGAGGGCCAGGTCTCCGTTGATCTTCACCTGCAGGTGAAGATCGGCCACCCGGATGCCGCGGCCGAGGACGTCTCGTGGGCTCTGCGGGTTCTTGAACCGGGTGAGCCCGGTCTCTTTGAGCGGGTTGATGGCGAGGACCTTCGCGCCGCGCCGCTTCGCGATCTCCACGTGCGTGAGCATGCGGGGATGGTTGGTGCCCGGATTGTGTCCGGCGAGGATGAGCAGATCGGCCTGCTCGACGTCGGCCATGACCACGCTGGCCTTGCCGATCCCGATCGACTCGGCGAGCGCGACGCTGGTCGACTCGTGACACATGTTGGAGCAGTCGGGCAGGTTGTTCGTGCCGAACGCCCGGGCGAACAGCTGGTAGGCGAACGCCGCTTCGTTGGAGGCACGCCCCGAGGTGTAGAACGTCGCCTGATTCGGACTGGACAGTCCCTGTAATTCGGCGGCGATCAGCTCGAACGCCTCGTCCCATCCGATCGGCGCGTAGTGCGTGGCTCCGGGACGCTTGACCATCGGGTGAGTGATGCGTCCCTGCTGACCCAGCCAGTACTCCGAATGGGAGTCCATCTCGGCGATGCTGTGGGCGGCGAAGAACTCCGGTGTCGCGCGGTCCTCGGTCGCCTCCTCTGCGACCGCCTTGGCGCCGTTCTCGCAGAACTCGGCGGGATGCCGCTGGCCGGGGTCAGGGTCGGGCCACGCGCAGCTCATGCAGTCGAAGCCGCCGACCTGATTCATCGTGAGCCAGGTGCGCGCGGTGCGGGCGACCCCATCGCGCGGCAGTGCGCGTTCGGCGGCGACGACGACTCCACGGGCGCCAGCAGCGACGGGATCCGGTTTCGAGATGCGCAGCTTCGACTCGTCGTAATCGGCGATCTGTCGCTTCTTGGCCAACAGTCCTCTTCACCGCCGACGCGCGGACGCCGGCCATCAGGCCGAAGGCTGGGTGCACTTCGCAGTCAGCATCATCGTCCCCCCGCGGGCATGTGGCAAGGGTGTGAAGCGGGAGCGCCCCTTCAGGACGCCGAACGGGATGCCGCGGCAGGTGTGCCGCCCGCGCCGGTTGTCGCGACCGACCGGGGCATCGCGAACGAGCCGAACAGGTGGATGAGCGCGAACACGAGCATCAGGGTGAACACGACGCCGATGGCCGACTGAACGACCAACGGGTCTTGGTCGCGCGCCGCGTCCCCGAGCATCGCCTTCCCGACCGCGCCCAACGCGGCAACTCCGAGGACCTGACCGAGGGAACGGAAGAACGTGACGAGCCCGGTGACCATTCCGCGCTGATTCCATGCAACGCTTTCCTGAAGCGCCACCAGCCCCGGCACCGTCGTAAGGCCGAAACCGATCCCCACCAGGGCTGCACAGGCAGCCACCGTGAACACGGACGGGTAGTGGGCGAATGCCGCCAAGCCTGCAACCCCGGCGACGGCGAGCACCGCTCCCAGAACGGTTGTGCGGCGCAATCCCCACCGCAGGGACAGGGTGCCGGCGAGCGCAGAGGATGCCGGTAACCCCAACGCCATCGCCGCGACCGCCACGCCTGCCCAGATCGGCGATGCCCCTCCCGCCACCTGCAGATAGATCGGGGCGAAGGCGGTCAGCCCGACCATGATTCCACCCATCATCAGACCCAGGACCGCCATGACCACGACGAGACGGCGGCGGAACAACCCCAGGGGGATGATCGGCTCGGCGGCACGCCGCTCGCGAAGGACGAACGCGACAAGCAGTGCGGCGCCGACCGCGAAGATCGTCAGACTCGTCGCAGACGTCCACGCCCAGGCACCACCGCCCTCGAGGGCGCCGAGGACGAGCAGGGACAGCGCCCCGGTGATCAGGACAGCTCCGGCATAGTCGATCCGGTGCGCTCGACGCTCGACCTGCTCGTGCACGTTTCGGTAAATGAGCCAGAGTGCCAGCACGCCGATCGGCAGATTGATCAGGAAGACCAGCCGCCACGCGTCCATCATCGCGAAGAAGCCACCCACAAGCGGGCCAATCACGGATGCCGCGGCGAGGGTTACCGCGATGTGACCCTGTACCCGGGCACGATCTTCGCGGTTGTAGAGGTCACCGATGACCGTGAGCGCGAGGGATTGGATAGAACCGCCACCCAGGGCTTGGACCACCCGGAATGCGATGAGAGATGGCATGCTCCATGCCAGGCCACAGAGCACGGAGCCGAGAACGAACACGGAGATTCCGACCAGGAGCAGGCGCTTGCGCCCGACGATGTCCGCGAGCCGGGAGACGACGGGGACCGTAACCGTCATGGTCAGGAGATAGACGGAGAAGAGCCACGGGAACGACGAGAAACCGCCGATGTCGGCTGCGATCGACGGCACCGCGGTGGCGATCACCCACTGCGCCATGCCGATCAGGAAGGTCGCAAGGAGCAGCGCGAGGAGCGCAGGGCCGCGATCGGAACGCAGGCCGATGTCGTCGGACACGTCTACAGCGCATCTTCCTGCTGACGCGAAATCGGTTCGAGGCGCACAGATACCACGGCGGGCGTGCCCTCTGCCACTTTCCTCAGACCAGTCCGCAGGGCCCTCTCCAGGGCGTCGAATTCGGTGACCGTCTCACCCCAGGCGTTGCCTGCCGCGGCGGCGATCGCCGGGAAGTCCGCGCTCTGCTGCAGGTTGACCCAGTAGCGGTCGCTCTGATCGGCGGACTGGCCCGCGTGCTGGCGAGTGAGATTGCGCTTTGTGGCGTTCCAGCCGCCGTTGTCGAGCACGACAGTCAGCACGGGGATGCGGTAGCGGTCCGCGACCCAGTACGTCGAAGAAGGCACAGTGAAGAAGAAGGTCCCGTCACCGACGATGCTGACGACCGTTCGATCCCGATTGGCGAGCTTGACGCCGAGAGCTCCCCCTCCGGACCACCCCAGCGAAGTGCCGCGATTGCCGAAGACGGTTCCGGCCTTGCGCCTCGGCAGATGCTTCCACACGGTGGGTGCCTCAGAGATGGCCTCATTGACGACGATGGCGTCATCGTCGATGAGTCCGGCGAGCACATGCGACACACTCGCGGGAGTGAGCCGACCTGCCACCAGATCCCCTTGAACAGCTTCATCCCAGCGTTGTCGCATCTCGCGACCTCGAGCGGCGGCAGCTTCGACGCGTCCGCGCGTGCGGGCGGACCCCGATGCGCTCAGGCTGGGATCGTCTTCACCACCGGAGCGCAGTGCCGCGAGGACCTGATCGAGCACCAGACCACTGTCCGCACGGATGAATCGGTCTGCCGGCACATACCAGAGCGGGATGGATTGCTGCAGGGGATCCTCGTTGATGACGAAGATCTTCGTGCCGGGGCGTGGCTTGCCGGACCCGGCAAGCCACGGCGCGTCGGTGTCGATCGCCACGATGACGTCCGCGTCGGCGATCGCCGGATGCGGATCATCGCCCAGGTGGAGCGGGTGGTCGAAGGGGAAGCTCAGGACTTCCGCGTTGAATTCGACCACCGGCACACCGAGCCGCTCCGCCACCTCGACGAGCTTCGCCACCGATGCCTGTGCGCGACCCAGGTAGGTCGTCACGATGACGGGTCGCCGCGAGCTCTGCAGGTCGCGAATGAGTTCGTCCACCAGATCGCCCTGTGCCGGGATGGGGGCGACGGGCGACCACTGCTGTGGTGTGAGGTCCGGCCGCGGCACTTCCTCGGCGAGCACCTCCCGAGCGCCGGTGAGGTAGACCGGACCTGCGGGTGCGCTGGAGGCGATCTGCAGAGCTCGGTGGACCAGCTGCGGCACGTTTCTGCCGGTGCGGATGTCGTAATTCCACTTCACGTACTGGCGCACCAGCGCATGCTGGTCGGGGGCGTCCTGGAGGTGGTTGACGTGCGTGTTGCGCGACCCTGGAAGCTCGCCCTCGAGGGTGAACGGGGTGAGCCCGGCGAAGATGAACACGGGGACGCGCGAGCGCGCGGCATTGTGCACGGCACCGCCCAAGTTGGCCGTGCCGACGTCCGTGTGGATGAAAACCGCCTGTGGTTCGCCCGTCGCGGCGGCGTAGCCGTGGGCGGCACTCAGCGCGGTGTACTCGTGCGGGCAGATGACGACCGCCGGCACGTCGATGCCTCGTTCACGATCGGCCGCCAGCGCCTCGATAATGGCGGGGTGGTCACTGCCGAAGTTCGCGAAGAGGTACTTCACGCCCGCCTCGCGCAGCGATTCGAGCAGCAGGGCTGCCGTCGACGGAAGCTGAGTCACCGCCTACCCCTTCGCTTCGGGGAAGGACTGGACATCGACACTGTGGAATTGCAGGTACTCGTCGATGCCGTACGGCGACCCCTCCCAGCCGATCCCGCTCTGCTTCCACCCGCCGAAGGGGATCTCCCGCGACCCCGTGTGACTGAACAGATGATTGTTCACGATCGTCATGCCGGCCTCGATGCGAGATGCGACGGCGAGCGCGCGCTCCGTCGAGCGTGACCACACCGACGAGCACAGCCCGTACTCGGTGTCGTTGGCCAGCGCAATCGCCTGCTCTTCGCCGTCGTAGACGACCACGGGGAGGACGGGTCCGAACTGCTCCTCGCAGACGATCTCATCGTCTGGCTGCGCGTCGAGCACCACGGCAGGCAGCAGGAAGAAGCCGTCGTCCCAGGCCCCGGCATCCGTCTTCGTCCCCAGAACGCGAACATCCCGACCCTGTGCCATCGTCCGCTCCAGCAACCCGCGGACCTTCGTCAGCTGTCCCTCGTTGTTGAGTGGACCCATGGTCGCTCGCGAGTCCAGCACGTCTCCCACGGCGATGCGATCGACCCGATCGACCAGCAGTCGGCGAAACTCATCGATCCGCGAGCGCGGCACGTAGACCCGCTTGACCGCGAAACACACCTGACCGGCTCGACGGAACGCCGAGTCCACGATGCGATCGACGGTGACGGGGAGGTCGGCATCATCCAGCACGATCGCCGGGTCATTTCCACCGAGCTCGAAATGCACGCCCTTGAGCAGGTCCGCCGCTTGGCGCATGATGTGACGAGCCGTCTCTCCACCACCCGTGAAAGAGACCTTGCGCACGTGCCGATGAGCAATAAGCGCACTGCCGACCTCGCCACCGCCGTTGACCACATTGACGACTCCCGGCGGGAGGATCGACGCGGCGATGCGGCCGATGAGGGAGACGCCGAGCGGTGCGAAGGGCGACGGCTTCAGCACGATTGCGTTACCGGCGGCCAGAGCCGGCGCGATCTTGTTGGCCGTGAGGATCATCGGGGCGTTCCATGGGACGATGCACGCCACCACGCCGAAGGGCTTCCGCTCGATCCGCACGAACGTCCCCGGCGAATCCGACGCGTGGTCTCGGGGCGCCAGCTTTGCTTCGAGTTGATCTCCGACCTCGCGGAAGGCGTTTCCGGCGCCCATCAGCTCGCGCCGGATGATCGCGCGGACGCTGCCGTTCTCTCGGGCCACCAACGTCGCGAGCCCCTCCGCGTGGGCGTCGAGTTCGTCCCCGATCCGAGCCAGGAGCGCGACGCGCTCGCCGACGGGGGTCGCCGCCCATGCGGAGGAGGCGGCGAACGCAGCGTCGACCGCGGCGGCGACCTGCTCGACGGTCCCGTCTACCACGGTGCCGACGAGCTCGCTGCGTCGGCCGGGATTGCGCACCTCGAGGAGGCTGTCTCCGGGCACACCGATCCCATCGATGATCTGGTCCAGCCGTACGGTCTCGGATGCGTCGGGCAGCGCGAATGTCATCTTCGTCCTTTGTCCAGAATCGATCGGATCCGAGGCCTGTTCGACCTGCTCGGACCGGCTCACGAGTCGCGGGGCATCACTAGTGAGAGCAGGTGGCTGCGCAGCGCGAGGAAGTCTTCGCTCGATCGCGTCTCCACCTGCGACCGCTCTTCACCGAGGGAGACCTCGACCACCTCTTTCACGACGCTCGGGTTCTTCGAGAGCACGACGATCCGGTCACCCAGGTAGATCGCCTCGTCGATGTCGTGTGTGACGAGCACCACGGTGATCCCCAGCTCACGCCGCACCTTCAGGATCAGATCCTCGAGGTCGAAGCGGGTCTGCGCGTCGACGGACGCGAACGGCTCGTCCATGAGGAGCAGCTCGGGTCGATAAGACAGCGCGCGCGCTATCGCCACGCGCTGCTGCATACCGCCGGACAGCTCCCACGGGTACTTCTTCTCGACGTGCCCCAGGCCGACACTGGCGAGCGCCTCGCTGACGCGCTGAGCCCGCTCGGCCTTGGGCACTCCGCGAGCGGCGAGCGGCAACGCGACGTTCTTCCCGTTCGTGTACCAGGGGTACAGCGACCGGCTGTAGTCCTGGAAGACGAGTCCGAGCTGCTCGGGGACGCTCGTCAGGAGTCGGCCTTCGAAGGTCACCGCTCCCGAGCTGGGAGCGGCGAGGCCGGAGATGCAGCGCAAGAGTGTCGTCTTGCCGGCGCCGCTGGGCCCGACGATGCAGACGAACTCGCCTTTGTCCACGCTGAAGGACACCCGATCGATCGCCATGTTGGCTTGATCGGTGCCTTCGTTGTAGATCTTGCGGAGATCCTCGACGGCGAGGACGACCTCGGTCGCGGTGGAAACGGTGAGCGTCATGTCGGACTCCTTCTACGATCCACCGAGCGCGCGCGACCGGTAATACCAGCGCAGCGTCACACGCTCGACGAGGACGAACAGATAGTTCAGCAGGGTTCCGATGAGGGCCAGCACGATGATGCCGGTCCACATCTTCTTGATGGCGAATTCGGCCTGCGACTGGAGGATGAAATAGCCGATGCCAGAGCGAGCCGCGACCATCTCGCTGACCACCATCAGGATGATTCCGACGGTCAAGCTGGCGCGCAGCCCGGCAGCGATCTGGGGCGCGGCGCCAGGCAGGACGAGTGAGAAGTACGTGCGCCACCCCCCCAGCCGGAGCGCCTTGGCCGTATCGAACTTGACGGTATCGATCCCGCGCATGCCGTCCAGAGTGTTCAGAAGCGTCGGCCAGATCGATCCGAGGGCGATGAGGGCGACCTGACGCATGTCGCCGATGCCGAAGATCGCAATCATCGCGGGGAGCAAGGCGGGCGCCGGCAAGACGTACAGGAAGTAGATGAGAGGGTTCGCGGCGATCCGCAGATACCGCAGGCGCCACAGCAGTGATCCACCGATAAGGCCGATCAGCGTGCCGAAGACGTAGCCGATCAGCAGATTGCGAAGGCTCGAGACCGCGTTCGTCCAGGCGCCGAAGACGACCCACTGGTTCCACGTCTCGACGAGGATGTCCCCGAGGGGTGGGAAGAACGGCGACGTGCTGGAGGCAGTGGCGGCCCACCACAGCGCAACCAGCAGCACGGGCAACCAGAGGGCCGTTGCTATTCGGGCGACGCGCCGCAGCGGACTGGACGCGCGCACCGGACGCCGGCGCGCCGTCGGCACTGCGCTCGTAATGAGTCGGGTCATGCGCCGGCCACCTTGTTGGACGCGCGGATGTTGCGCTGCGATTCGTGCCAGTGCATGACTCTGCGCTCCATGAGGAAGAATGCTCCGGTCAGCGTGATCCCCAGCAGACCGGCGACGAGGATGTATGCGTACATGGTCGGGTATGCGCTCGTCCCGGCGTTCTGGGCGAGCAGGATGTTGCGGCCGATGCCTTCGGCGCCGCCCACGATCTCGGCGACGACCGCGAGGATCAGCGCCTGCGCCGACGCGATGCGCATGCCGGTGACGAGATACGGTGACGCACTCGGGATTACGACGGTGAAGAACCGCCGCACCCCGCCGACCCCGAGCGCCTTGGCGGTGTCCAGGACGATCGGGTCCATCGACCGGACGCCGTAGATCACCTGGATGACGAACGGCCAGAACGCGGCGAAGCAGATCAGGAACACCTTCATCGGCAGGCTTGATCCCGCGACGAGGATGACGATCGGAAGGATGGCGATCGCGGGGATCGCCTTGAAGATCTCGATGACGGGTGCCGCGCTGCGCTGTGCGAAGTCACTGAATGCGAGGGCGGTGCCGACGATGAGACCGAGCGCGATCGTAATGCTCATACCGATCACCCACCCGATCAAGGTCGCCCCGACCGCACTCCAGAGCCTGGCCGAGGTAACCTCGGCCCACAGCGCCCCGACCGAGTCCGTCATTGTGGGGAACTCGCTGGGGCTGACCACCTGCGTGACCGTGATCAGTTGCCAGAACAAGAGCACGATGAGCACGGTCAGCGAAGGGAGGACCCAGGTGATCCATCCGCGTGCTGTCGTACTCATCGTGCTCCTCGTGTTCATCAGTCAATACGGGTGGTCACTGCGCGGCAGCGCCGTCTATTCGAGCGCGCCCGACCACACCAATGTCGACACGTCCAGCGCCTCGATGGCCGACTTGGCCGACGCATCCTCGCTGTATTTCACGAGGAACTTCTGAGCCGTCTCGAATGCCTTCAGGTTCAGCTGCGGCACGCCGCCGATGTTCCAGCGCGCTCCGGCCGCCTGCTCCGTGGTGATACCGAGGCCGGGGACGAGCGCTGCACGCGCAGCATCCGGATCGGCGGTCGCCGCCTCAATGGATTCCGCCATCGCGTCGGCGAACGCCTTGACGGTGTTCGGGTTCTGATCGATGAACGACTGCGACGCATTGAAGAACGTCGTCGCGGTGTCCTGGAACATCACGCGGTTGTTGTACTCCAGGGCGACCCCGCCGTTGGCCAGCGCGTCTCCAGCGAAGGGCCACTGCATGACAGCGACGTCCACGTCGCCGTTCTGCAGAGCCGCGGCCATCTGCCCGAAGGGCAACTGGACGAGCTCGATGGACTTCGGGTCGATGCCGGCTTCCTCGGCGAGCGCCCAGGCGGTCAGCGTGTTGTGGGAGGACAATCCGACCGTCGCGAGCTTCTTGCCTTCGAGGCCGGAGAAGTCCGTGATGCCCGACGCGGCCGACGCGATGGTCACGGTGCCTTCGTCGTCAGGACGGATCTGGCCTTCGATGGTGGCCACCGCACGAATCGGGATGCCGTTCGCATTAGCCGTCAGCACGTGCACGACCGTCGCGAAACCCAGATCGTACGTCCCACTCGCGACGCCCGACACGATGGCCGCCACGTCCGTCTGGGGCACGATCTCGAGCTCGAGGCCGTGCTCCTCGAAGATTCCGGATTCCATGCCGTAGTACATCGGCGCGAATTGCGAGGAGGGATTGATCGCGATGGTGAGGCTGGCCTTCTCCGGCTCACTGTCCGCGGCCGCATCGGGCACATCGGAGGCGCCAGCGGGGGATGCCGGTGTGGAGGAGCATGCGGCCAGCAGAATCGCCGCCGCAGCGGCGGTGGCAAGGCCACCGAGCGTGCGCTTGGTCAGGAACTTCATTGTTACCTCTTGTCTGGGATCGGTTGGTGTTCGTGCGATGTGCGCGCTGGCCGCGGACGAGCTCCCTCGTGGGTCACAGGCCGAGCAGCTTCGTCACATTTCCGTGGTAGATCGCTTCGCGATCGGAATCCGAAAGAATGTCCATCTCTTGGAGATTGCCGATCGTTGCCCGGATGTAGCCGGGGCCCTTCTCCGGGTCGAAGGGCGAGTCGGAGCCGAACAGCGTGTGATCGACGCCGAAGAACTTGATCGCCGTGCGCATCGCATCGCCCGCTCCGAAGTAGGCGGTGTCGACGTAGAAGTTCTTGAAGTACTCGATGGGGCGCTTCGTCAGCGGATACCCCGTCACGTCCTCGACTTGATCGGGAGGCGTGCGTGCGCCGAGCTGGTCCCATCCCGGGCCGACCCGACCGGCGAAGTGCGGGATCATCGCGCCGCCGTGGTGAATGAGGAACTTGATCTCCGGTAGGCGCTCGAAGATGCCGGCGAAGACGAGACGGGACATGAACGCCGACAGGTCGTACTCCCAGCCGAGGGTCCACCAGATCTCGAACTTAGACCGCTCCTCGGTCTTGTAGTCAGCCCAGCTGGAGTCGCGGCACGGGTGCACCTGGATCATCTTGTTTCCGCGTTTGGCGACCGCTTCGTAGAACGGGAAGAACTTCTCCTGATCCATCGGACCACCGTGGTGGTGCGTGTAGATCTGCACGCCGACGGCTCCGAGTTCGTCGAACGCGCGCTCGGCCTCGCCGATCGCGGCGTCCACGTCGTCGAGCGAAACGGCAGCGCAGAATCCCGCGAAGCGATCCGGATGATCGCGGACGATTTCGGCCATGCCGTCATTGGCGACACGAGCGAGCTCGAGGGTGCGCTCGACTGGTCCGAGGTCCTCGAGCGGCGGCGCCGCCGTGTTGATGATCTGGCGGTAGTCCGAGCCGAACTCATCCATCACCCGGAAGCGCACGTCCAGGTCGACGAGCGCGGGAATGCTGCTGACCCGCTTTTGGATGTTGCGAGCGACCGGACTGTCATCGATCGCGAACAGGCGCTTCGCGTACTCGCGCGGCAGCAGGTGGCAGAAGGCATCGGTCTTCATCGGCAGAATTCCCTTCGAGAGACCGCGTCGGCGCGGTCTCGCTGTCCCATGAGCAAACGCGCAACGGCGAGATGGGGGAACAGAACCTGCCGCGCGATTCTGCAGGACGGAATCTCCAGCACGGCAAATCCGCCCGGTGCCGGGGTGAGCGCTCGCGCTACAGATCGGCTCGGATGCGCGCGGCGCACCCCCGAAGCTCGATGACGATCTCACGCATTCGTGCCCGTGGAAGTCGCGCGCTCGGCGCCGACATCGCCACTGCCGCGATCGTCCGGCCCAGGTGGTCGCGGAGTGGAACCGCAACCGCGCTCAGCCCGGCTACGCTCTCACCTCGGTTCACCGCGTATCCCCGCATCATGACGATCGACAGCTCCTCGAGCAGCTGTGTGAACGTTCTCGTGCGCGGCGTGAGCTTCTTCAGCCGGCCCGGGTACATCTCGCGGAGCGCTTCGCGGGACATCTCGGCAAGGAGCACCTTGCCGCCGGAAACCGCGTACGCGGGCAGCAGCGTGCCGGTCAGCACGTGTGTGCGCACCCGCTGATCGCTCTCAAAGCCCGCTACGAATCGCACCGACCGGCCTTCGAGGACCATCAAGTTCACCGTCTCGCCCAGTCGCCCGGCCAGTGCTTTGATGTGGGGCTCACCCGCGGCCCGCAGATCCAGCGCACGCGTGCTCTGCATCCCCAATTCGATGAGAGTCGATCCGGCGCGGTAGGCCTTGGTAACCCGGTCCTGAGTGAGAAAACCGCGCGCCGCCAACGTGGTGATCAGCCTGTGCGCCGTGGAGGGGGCGACCCCCAACTCGCGTGCTGTCTCCGTCACGCGCAATTCTGGCTGCTCCTGGAGAAGCAGGAGGATGCTCAGCGCGTGATCGACCGATTCCACCCGGTGGCGTGGCTGATCGCCGTCATTAACCATCGCGAAGCTCTCCCCCGGTCGCCGTTCAGCGCAGGCCGAGCTCGCTCGCCAACGATGCCAACGCAGGCAACGGGTCCTCCTGTGCGGGGAGGATCTGGACGCAGACGTGGTCGGCACCGGCATCCAGGTGGGACTGCACTGCCGCCGCGAGAACCGCCGGTGTTCCATGGGGCACGAGAGCGTCGACCGCCTCGTCGGTGGCGCCGTCGTTCAGGTCGGCGGCAGAGAAGCCGTGGCTTTGGAGCGTGCGACGGTAGTTCGACAGCGCGAGGTAGCGGGAGAGGAACGTGCGGGCGGTCGCCCGTGAGGCTGCGACGTCGGTATTCGCAACCATTCGCTGCTCGGGCGCGACCAGGGCGTCAGGGCCGACGACGCCCCGAGCGAAGCGGGTGTGCGCCGCGGTCGTCATGTACGGGTGCGTGCCGGCGGAACGCTCGGCCGAGAGCGCCAGCGTTCGCGGGCCCAGTGCCGAGACCACCCGGCGGCCGACGGGCACGCCTTCGGCGTCGAGGGCGTCCAAGTAGGCGACCAGCGCGGCGAACGGCTTCTGATAGCGATCGCCGAGCGCCTCACGGTGTCCGATACCGATCCCCAGGGTGAACCTTCCCGGGTGCGTTCGTTCCAGACGATGGAAGGATGCCGCGACCTCGGCGGCAGGCGACTTCCAGATGTTGACGATGCCGGTGGCGATCCTGAGGTGCTCGGTCGCGTTCAGGAGCGTCGCCGCGATGGCGAGGTCGGCATCGGGGGAACCGCCGATCCAGAGCGTGCCATAGCCGAGCTGCTCGATGCCGGCAGCCAGGTCGGGCGTGAGAAGCGGGCCGCTGCGCCAGACTCCGATTCGACCGTAGGTGCGTGCCGCGGACGAAGACGTGGTCATTGGGGCTCCGATATCAGAGGGCTGAACCGACGAGTGCGGTCCCGCTCGACCGTATCAACCGACCGCCCGCGCCCGATCATCCGTCCGACGCGGCCTGCTCGTCTTCTTCGGGATCGACGGTGGAATCACCCGCGCGTCGCTGAGGACCGAGTGTCACACTGGACGCATGGCTGAATTGAAGACGGTGCCGACGGACGCGAATGTCGAGGACTTCCTGCACGCGGCCACTCCCGCCCGCCGGAAGGAGGACGGTCTGCGTCTTGCCGAGATCTTCCGCGATGTCACCGGCACAGACCCCGTTCTGTGGGGGCCGTCCATCGTCGGATACGGAAGCTACCACTACGTGTCGCCGGCGAATCCACGCACCCATGGCGAATGGATGAAGACCGGTTTCTCACCGCGCAAGGCGCAACTGTCGCTGTACGGTCTGAAGGATCAGCCCGAGGCTGCAGCGCTGCTGCCCTCTCTGGGCACCTACACCGAAGGCGCCGGCTGTCTCTACGTGAAGAAGCTCGACGACATCGATCTCGATGTGCTGCGCCGGCTGATCGCGATCGCGTGGTCCCGGGCCGACGACCCGGACCCGGCTTCCTGAGGCTCCCCCGCCGCTCGCCTGTCACGAACCGCGGCCCTCGCCGGCATGTCGTGACAGGCGAACCTGAGTTGCGCGGGACAACCCCGCCGCTCGCCTGTCACGAACCGCGGCCCTCGCCGGCATGTCGTGACAGGCGAACGGGAGTTGTGCGGGTCAAGGGCGCACGGGCGGCCGCAGCGTCAGCGTCGGTCCAGCCCCGCGTGCAGCCGGGCTACGACGGCGGCATCCACGCCGATCTCACTCAGGTAGGCGGGCACCCCGCCGTGTTCCTCCTCCACGATCCGCAGCGCGTCCCTCAGCGCGGACGCCGGCGACCCGGCCAGCACCTCGAGCAACTCATCCGTCAACGACACTCCGAACCGGCGGGCCTTGCGCACCATCTGGTCTGTCCAGACGCCGGCGAGATTGGACGCGCTCGATTCGAAGTCCGCCGTCACTGTGTCGGTGTCGACGCCGAGCGCGAGGAGGGTCAGCGCCACGACGATCCCCGCCCGGTCCTTGCCCGCGGTGCAGTGGACGACCACGGGGCCCTCGGCATCCGCGATCGCGCGGATCGCCGCCCCCACCTGAGTGCCTTCCTGCTCCAGGATGTTGCGATACACCGCGGCGAGCGTGATCGTCGAAGGATCGAATCTGCGTCCGACACCTCGGATCGGGATGCTGAGATACTCCGCCCCGACGCCGCGGAGCCGGTCCCGCCCCGTCAGCCGCCTGTCCAGCCGGGATCGCAGGTCGATGACTCGGCTGATTCCCATGCCTGCGAGCTGACTGCGACCCCGGGCGGTGAGCCCGTGCAGAGCATCGGAGCGATACAGCCGTCCCGGGCGGAGGAGGCCGGGCGACACTTCGCGAAAGTTGAACGTCCCCTCCACGCTCAGCCGCGTGGCGTGGGGCGTGGGATCGGGAATCACACCTGCACCCTATCCGGCCCGCCGCTCGGGGTCCGACCCCCACGGGGCCGGACCCTTTGCTCTGCGGTCAGCTGATCTTGCGCCGGTAGATCGCCATCGCGGCGAAGTACGCGACGATCAGGATGCCGAGGCACCAGGCCAGCGCGAGCCAGATGTCGGTGCCGACGGGCTGCTGGGCGAAGATGTCGCGGATCGTGTTGACGATGGGCGTCACCGGCTGATTCTCGGCGAACCACGCGACGGGAGCGGGCATCGTGTCGGTGGGCACGAAGGCCGAGCTGATGAACGGCAGGAAGATGAGCGGATACGAGAACGCGCTCGCGCCGTCCACCGTCTTGGCCGAGAGCCCCGCGATCACGGCGATCCAGGTCAGCGCCAGCGTGAACAGGATCAGGATGCCGGCCACCGCGAGCCAGCCCAGCACACTCGCCCCGGTGCGGAAGCCCAGGATGAAGGCCACACCCACGACGATCGTGAGCGAGATCAGGTTCGCAACCAGCGAGGTCAGTACGTGCGCCCACAGCGCGCTCGACCGTGCGATCGGCATGGACTGGAAGCGTTCGAAGATCCCGCCCTGCAGATCGAGGAAGAGCCGGTAGGCCGTGTACGCGATGCCCGATGCAATCGTGATCAGCAGGATGCCGGGCAGCATGTAGTCGATATACGAATACGACCCGGTGTCGATGGCTCCACCGAAGACGAAGACGAACAGCAGCATGAGCGCGACCGGCGTGACCGCCGTCGTGATGATGGTGTCCGGGCTGCGCAGGATGTGACGCAGCGACCGCCCGGTCAGGACGGTGGTGTCGGGGAGGAAGTGCGTAGCGGTCATGATCGTTCCTTCCTGGTTGTCCGCGCGGCGCCTGCGGTGTCCTCGCTGACGCTCTCGTCGCCTTCGCCGACGATCGCGAGGAAGACCTCTTCGAGGCTGGGCTGCTTCTCGATGTACTCGACCTTCGCCGGAGGCAGAAGCTGCTTGAGCTCGGCGAGAGTGCCGTTCACGATGATCCGGCCCTGGTGAAGGATCGCGATCTGGTCGGCGAGCTGTTCCGCCTCATCCAGGTACTGCGTCGTGAGCAGCACCGTCGTTCCCCTGCTGGCGAGTTCCCTGACGGTCTGCCACACCTCCAGGCGCGCCTGCGGGTCCAGGCCGGTGGTCGGCTCGTCGAGGAAGATGACGTCCGGATTCCCGATGAGGCTCATCGCGATGTCGAGGCGCCGCCGCATCCCACCGGAATAGGTCGCCACCCGCCGACCCCCTGCCTCGGTCAGCGCGAACCGGGCGAGCAGGTCGTCCGCGATCGCCCCGGGATCCTTGAGGTGCCGAAGCCGAGCGACCAGCACGAGGTTCTCCCGCCCGCTGAGGATTTCGTCGACGGCCGCGAACTGCCCCGTGAGGCTGATCGACTCCCGCACCTTCTGCGGTTGCGTCGCGACGTCGAAGCCGCTCACGGCGGCGGAACCGGCATCCTGTTTCAGAAGGGTGGACAGGATCCGCACGACGGTGGTCTTGCCGGCGCCGTTCGAGCCGAGCAGGGCGAAGATGCTGCCCGGGGCCACGTCGAAGTCGACGCCGCGCAGCACGTCCACGTCCTTGAAGGACTTCTGCAGATCCATCACCCGGATCGCAGCATCCGAGGTCATTGCTCTCCTCCTCCTCGCTCCGCGTCCGCGATCGCCTTGTTCAGCCGAGCGCGCTCCTTGTCGATCCACTGCTTGCCGGAGTACGCCTGCGCGAAGGTCTCGGCGAATTCGACCGGATCGTCGCCGACGATGTCACGCAGCGGCGTGCCGTCGACGGCGGCGCGCTCCCACAGGTCAGCCAGGTCGCCGAACATCGTGACGAGCGTGTCCCCGTCGGTGATGCCCCCGGACACCAGCAGATACCGATGAGTCGCCTTCGCGGCGGTTGCGTACGGCTCAGGAAGGGCCTCGATACGGGCCCTGTCCTGCTTGTACTGCTTCTTCTGCTCCAGGGACCCGGTGAGGGCCTCGATCCATTTCGCAACCATGATCACTTCTCTCCTTCGTGGAGCTGTCCGATACGTTCTGCGAGGAAGCTCCAGGTCCTCCAGAATTCGTCGAGCTGTCCGCGCCCTTGCGCGTTGATCGAGTACACCTTCCGCGGCGGCCCCTTCTCGGAGGGGACCTTCTCCACATCCACGAATCCGCGCTGCTCGATGCGCACGAGCAGGGCGTAGATCGTGCCTTCGACGAGGTCGGTGAAACCCTGATCGCGAAGACGTGCCGTGATCTCGTAGCCGTACGCAGGGCGCACGTCCAGAATCGCGAGCACGATGCCTTCGAGTGTGCCCTTGAGCATCTCGGTCATCTGGCTGCCCATCACCCACCGTCCGTTCTACTCTGTGTCACTGTGTACCAGTAGACGGTAACACTGACTACCACTAGATAGCAACACATATTAGTGGTTGGACCACGAGCGGCGACCCGCTCGACGGGCACCGGCCCCCGCGCTAGCGTTCCAGTCGGGGGAAGCATGCATGTCGAAGTGCTCGTCGTCGCAGCCGGACCGGCCGGGCTCACGGTCGCCGCGTCTTTGGGACGCATCGGTCTCGACGCGCGAGCAGCAGCGCGGGCGATCGCCAGAGACATGCGATCTCGCCGAGCGTCCGTCCGGACTCGGCGCGAAGCGTCGTGAGAGGAGCATGGGTATGACCCCTGCCATTCAGACTTCGCAACTGCACAAGCGGTACGGACGTCGCACGGCAGTGCACGCCCTCGACCTCACTGTCGAACCCGGCACGGTCTTCGGCCTGATCGGTCCGAACGGAGCCGGCAAGACCACGACACTGCGAATGCTGCTGGACATCATCCGCCCCTCCGGGGGTGTCGCGCGCGTGCTCGGGTCCGATCCGAGGCGCGGCGGGCCGGCCCTGCGGCGCCGGATCGGCTTCGTGCCCGGAGACCTCCGGCTCGAAGGCCGCGTCACCGGCAGGCGTCTTCTCGACTTCTACGCGCAGGTGTCCGGGCCGGTCGCGCCTGGCGCACGAGACGAACTCGCCGAGCGTCTCGGTCTGGACCTGACCAGGCCCGTGCGGACCCTGTCGAAGGGCAACAAGCAGAAACTCGGACTGGTGCAGGCGTTCATGCACAAGCCCGAGCTGCTCGTGCTCGATGAGCCGACCAGCGGGCTGGATCCGCTTGTCCAACGGGAGTTCCTCGAGATGGTGCGGCAGGCTCGAGCCGCCGGTCAGACGGTGCTGCTGAGCTCGCACGTGCTCAGCGAGATACAGCAGACCGCGGATGCCGTCGCCGTGCTGAGCGCGGGGCGTATCGTCGCGCACGGGAACGTCGCATCCCTCCGCCTGGCAGCGGTCCGGCGGCTCAGTGTCGGACTTGTGGATGCCGATCCCGGGATCCTCGACGTCGAGCTGCGCCCGCTGGGCCAGCTGAGCGATCTGCACGTGGCGGCGCACCCGGGCGGCTCGGTTCGCGTGACGGCAACGATCGAGGGCGACATCGATCCGGTGATCAAAGCGCTCGCGCGGCACCGGGTATCCGACCTCACCGTGGAGGAACCCGACCTTGAGGAATCCGTCCTCCGCCTCTACGGCGCAAGCGAGGAGGAGGGCGGTCGTGCGTAAGCTGCCCCTCTTCCGGCGCACGCTCCGGGAGTCGTGGCGCGGGCTGCTCGGATGGACGCTGGGAATCACGGCGGCCCTGGCCCTGTACCTTCCCCTGTATCCCAGCATCGGCGGCAACGACCAGCTGCAGCAGATCATCGACGGCCTGCCCCCGGAACTGGTCTCCGCACTCGGCTATGAGCAGATCGGAACGGGTGCCGGCTACGCGCAGGCCACGTTCTACGGACTCGTCGGGTTCGTGCTGGTGACGATCGCGGCGACCTCGTGGGGAGCGAGCGCGGTGGCGGGCGCCGAAGAGTCGGGGCGCCTCGAACTGGACCTCGCCCACGGCATCGGGCGGCGTTCCTACGCGCTACAGGCGGCGCTGGCCCTGCTCGTCCGCCTGCTGTGGCTCACCGCTGTGGCCGGCATGATCGTGGCGCTGCTGAACGTGCCGTCGCAGCTGAAAATCGACCCGGCGAACATCGTTGCCGCGACGGCGGCACTGCTGGGACTGACGCTGCTCGGCGGAGGCACCGCTCTGCTGGTCGGCGCTCTCACCGGCCGGAGATCCTGGGCAACGGCGGCCGGCGCCGGGATCGCCGTCGTCGGCTACGCCCTCAACGCGGTCGCCAATCAGGTTCCCGATGCGCAGTGGCTGCGCATCCTCTCGCCGTATTCGTGGGCGTATCACCGGCCGCCGCTCTCCGACGGGGCGGATGCGCTCGGGCTCGCCGTGTTGTGGGCAGCGTCCGCCGTCGTGATCGCGGCGAGCGCGGAGGCTCTGCAACGGCGCGATGTCACGGCATGACCCGAAACTGCACATCCTCCCGTGTCCGCGATCGTCCGTGCTCGTGCCTACGGCCTTGCCCCACCGTCACCACCAGGATCTGCCGCGGAGCAACTCGCCGAAGTCCTCGGGTGACCCGCGCCCGGTGTGGCGGGACCCGAGGTAGCTCTCCACGACGGCTCGTCCGAGATCATCGAGTTCCGGTGCGACCACGTGTCCTCCTGCGCGGCGGGCGAGCGCGTCGATGAACCGAGCCAGGCCGGGGTCGTCCCCCAGCCGGAAGAATGTCGTCTGCGCGCCGAGTCGCTGCACCGTGTCGAGTTCACGCACGGTGAGCGCCACTGTGCGCGGGTCCGGGGGGTAGGCGAAGTACACGGAGCCGTCCGGATCCAGATGCGACGTCGGCTCACCGTCGGTGACGATCAGCAGGACGGGCTGCGCGGTGGGGTTGCGGCGGAAGTGCCGTTGAGCGAGAAGAAGAGCATGGTGCAGGTTCGTGCCCTTGTCCCACACGGCATCCTTGGCCGTCAGCTGCTCGATATCGGTCACCTCCGCGTGCCGGGCGAACGCGATCAGCTGAAGCCTGTCGCCGCGGAAACGCGTGGAGATGAGGTGATGCAGGGCCAGAGCGGTGCGCTTCATCGGCACCCACCGCCCGTCCATCGCCATCGAGAACGAGGTGTCGACGAGCAGCGCGACCGCCGCCTGCGTGCGTTCTTCGGTTTCGACCACCGCGACATCGCGTGTCTCGAGCCGCACTCCGGCTGACGCATCTGCGCCGGACGCGACCGTTCGCAGGACGGCGTTGGACACCGTCCGCGGAATGTCCCAGGCCTCGGTGTCGCCGAACGCCCACTCCCTCGTCGACCCGGTGCGGTCGCCCGCGGCCCCGGCGTGACGCGTCTCACGGCGGCCGCCGCGCCCGGACTGACGCGTGGCGATGTCCCGCAGCAGCGCACGACCGAGTTGCCGCATCGCGCGGGGAGTGAGCCGCAGCGCCCCGTCGGATGCCCGATGCAGCATCCCGGTGTCCTTCAGTTCCTGTTCGAGGTCGCGCAGGGCGCGGGCGCTGACTGCGGCATCATCGCCGACGAGGCGCCCGAGCGCATCCACGTCGATGTCGTCCATCCGGGCTCCGGGATAGGACTGGCCCAGCTGGTCGGACAGCGAGTCGAGGTCGGAGAGCTCCTGCATGATTCCCGTCGCCTCACCGAGACCGGTCGGCTCGTCGCCCGAGAAGGATGCCGAACCGCTCCAGTCCTCGTCGGGTCGCAACGAACGCAGGTTGTCGTCGAGGCGTGACAAGGACTGCATCAGCTCCGGCGATCCGAACGCCTGGGCGGCGAGATTCATCAGTTCGTCCTGCTGCTCGGGAGTCATGGAGTTGAGCATCCGCTGGGCCGCGGCGGAACGCTCCGCGAGGGTGTCCAGCAGCTCGTCGAGATTCTGAGGATTCTCGGGGAACTGCTCGCCGTGCTTCCGCGTGAACTCGTCGAAGTCCCCGGCGGTGTCCTCTCCGAGCCGGCGCTTTTCGAGCAGGTCGTTCAGGTCACCGAGCATGTCGCGGACCGCTCGGCGATCGGCATCCGTCGCACTCTCGAGGGCGCTCTTCATCCCGGCGAATCGCTGGTCCAGCAGCTCGCGGCCGAGCAGCTCCTTGATCCGCTCGTAGTCGGAACGCGCCGCGGGGCTTCGCCACTCGTAGTCGGACAGGTCGTTCACGGCCGCCGCCGTGCTGGGGGGCAGATTCTCGAGCCGCATCTCGGCGAACGCTCGGACGTCGTCGTCGATGTCGACGTCGCGGACGAGGTGCTTGCGCTCCTCGAGCACTGCGCGGTCCAGGAGTTGTCGCACTTCGTCCAGTGTGCCGCCGAGCCGGTGCCGCCGCACCAGGTCTGCGCGACGCTCGCGCACCCGTCGGGCCAGGTCGTCGAGACCCTGCTGATCGCGGGCGCCGCGGCGCAGGTATTCGCGCACGGCGCGCTCGGCCGAAGTTCCGGACATGACATCGCGCCCGATCGCCTCCAGCGCTTCCTGCACCGGGACGGGCGGGGCGAGCGGGTCCGGCCCGCCGGCGTATCGTCCGTACCGGGTGGTATGCGGGGGGACCCGATGGAACCCGCGCACCATCAGCGGATGCCGCCTGTTCGAGTCATCCGCGTCGCTCGAGTGCGCTCAGCCATAGGCGGTCTCTCCGGCGGCACTGTCCTTGCTGATTCGCCGCTCCAGGTAGAGCATCTCGAGCAAGAGCTCGAGCGCTCCGGCCCGCTCCCCGGGCGTCTGCGCCTCGAGCCGGTCTGCCACCTCGTCGTACAGATCGGACTCGCCGAGCACCGGCATCGCCGCGAGCACAGCGGCGGCGGGAACCTGCTCGCCCGTCATCACCGTCGCACCGTCGTGCAGGGCGTCCACGAGCACGCGCGCGTCGATGCCGCGCAGGTGGGTGCGTGCGGTCTCGGCGATCGCCGTGCGCAGCAGATGCTCGAGGATGGCACGCTCGCGGCCCTCCTCGCCCGTCTCGAACTCGATCTTGCCCCCCAGGACGTCGACCGCGGTCTCGAGGTCGACGGGCCGCGCCACTCCGACCTCTTCGTGCTGACGCGTCGCGCGGTGCAGGGCCGCCGCAGCGATCGTCTCCGCCCCGGCGATGGCGAAGCGCGCCGAGACACCGGCACGCTGGTCGACGGCATCCGATTCCCGAAGATTGCGGGTGAAGCGCGCCAGCACCTCGAGCAGGTGCGCGGGGACGGCGGCGACGAGGTCAGCCTCTTGCCGGATGACCGCCACCTCCTCCTCGATGCTCGGCGGGTAGTGGGTGCGGATCTCCGCGCCGAAGCGGTCCTGAAGCGGAGTGATGATGCGCCCTCGGTTGGTGTAGTCCTCAGGGTTCGCGGTGGCGACGACGAGCACATCGAGGTTGAGGCGCAGCACGTAGCCGCGGATCTGGATGTCGCGCTCCTCCATGACGTTCAGCAGGGACACCTGAATGCGCTCGGCGAGATCGGGCAGTTCGTTGATGGCGACGATTCCGCGGTGGCTGCGCGGGATCAGCCCATAGTGGATCGTCTCGGGGTCGCCGAGCGAGCGGCCCTCGGCGACCTTGATCGGATCGACATCACCGATGAGGTCGGCCACCGAAGTATCGGGGGTGGCGAGCTTCTCGACATATCGCTCTGAGCGATGGCGCCACTGCACCGGGAGATCGTCGCCCAGCTCGGCTGCACGTCGAGCTGACGCGGGTGTGACCGGATGGAAGGGGTGCTCGCCCAGCTCGGATCCGGCGATGACCGGCGTCCACTCGTCGAGCAGGCTGGCAAGGCTGCGCAGCAGCCGCGTCTTGCCCTGACCGCGCTCACCCAGCAGGACGACGTCGTGTCCGGCGAGCAGAGCGCGTTCCAGCTGAGGAATCACCGTGGTGTCGAACCCGTGGATGCCGGGCCACGGGGCGCGCTCATCGGCCAGCGCCGCCAGGAGGTTCTCGCGCAGTTCGACGCGCAGCGGGCGGTAGGTGTGACCCGACGCGCGCAGCTCACCGGTCGTGGCGATCGCAGAAGGCGATGATCTCATGACGAGAGGGTAAATCTCCTCTGCGGGGGTGTGGGCCGGATGCCGTATTTTGTCCGGCCGAACCTCATGCGCCGGCTCCGGCGTCGTCGTCCTGGCTGGTCGGCGTTCGCAGCCCCGGTGCGGCGAAGGCCAGGGAGGAAGATGATGTCTCCATGGAACTGAGGCGTGGAAGAGCGTGGTCGGTCACAACGCTTGCCGCGGCATCCGCTCTTCTGCTGACGCTGACGGCGTGTGGCGGCTCGGGTGCGTCGCCCGTGACGCCCAGCTCGAGCGCCTCGCCGAGCGGCGAGAGCGCTGCGGCGGAGGAATTGGTCGACATCGGGGGTGACCGCGCCGTGTTCCTGCGGTGCGCCGGCACGGGCTCGCCCACCGTGCTGCTCATCTCAGGGACGCGAGGCGCGGCCGACGAATGGGACACGCTGCTCCCGGACGCGGATCCGGATGCCGTGTCCACCTTCGACGAACTCTCCCGGACAACGCGGGTGTGCTCCTACGATCGGCCGGGAACGACCCGGGCGTCGGGCGCGCTCTCCCCCTCGACCGTTGTCGCCCAGCCGACCACCGCGCGCCAGAGCGCGGACGATCTGGCGAAGGCGATGGATGCCGCCGCCGAGCCCGGTCCGTACGTTGTCGTGGGGCTGTCCTGGGGCGGCTTGATCGGGCAGGACTTCGCACGGACGCATCCTGCCGAAGTCGCCGGACTCGTCCTCGTCGACTCGGCCAGCGAGTACCTCGCCGAGACGTTCTCACCCGACCAATGGGCGCGGTGGATGGCCCTGATCGCGGCGAGCGGAGACGCGCTCGGCTCGGAGGTGCCGGCGTACGAGCCGAGCATCTCGGAACTGCGGGCGGTCGCAGCGCTGCCCGACATTCCCGTGGTCGTGCTCTCTTCGGATCATCCGTGGGACCTGCAGGTCACACCCGGTGAATCGACGTGGCCCGGCTGGGTCGCAGCCCAAGCCGCGCTCGCGCAGGCGTTGCACGCCGAGCACATCACCAACACCGACAGCGGGCACGGTATCCCGGTCGAGCAGCCTGCGCTTGTGACGGCCGCGATCCTCGGGGTCGTGGACAGCGTCAGAGCTGCCGGATCAACCGGATAGAGCCTCTGCTGTGCGGACGACGATGAGGCCCTTGCCTCGCCTGGCGACATGCAATATATTACATCCCAAATGCCTGGCAAGAGCCAGCGGACCCTGGACGTGCACCGGTCACCCGGCGCGATCGAATTGGAGAAATCATGAGCAGTGATCAAGACATCAAGAACGTGGTGCTGGTGCATGGAGCGTTTGTCGATGGTTCGGGATGGCGCGGCGTGTACGACAACCTGACAGCTCAGGGGTACCGGGTCACAATCGTGCAGATCCCACTCACCTCGCTGGAAGACGACGTCGCGGCGACCACCCGAGTGCTGAACCGGCAGGACGGGCCGGCGATTCTCGTTGCCCATTCCTGGGGCGGCACGGTCATCACCGAGGCCGGGGTGCACCCGAACGTCGCCGGACTGGTCTACGTGTCGGCGCTCGCGCCCGACACGGGGGAGACCACGTCGCAGCAGTACGAGGGATTCGCCCCGACCCCCGACTTCGTCATCGACGTCGGCGACGACGGGTACGGGTTCCTCAACCACGACCTGTTCAAGGCGGGCTTCGCCGCAGACGCCAGCGACGCCGACGCGGCCTTCCTCCGCGACTCGCAGGTGCCCATCAACATGTCGGCATTCGGCGTCCCGGTGAAGTACGCCGCCTGGCGCGACAAGCCGACCTGGGCGATCATCGCGGAGCAGGACAAGTCCTTCGACCAGGCGATGCTGCAGCACATGGCCGAGCGCATGGGGGCCGAGATCACGACGGTGCCGGCCAGCCACGACGTGTTCATCACCCAACACGGCGTCGTCTCCGACGTCATCGTCACGGCCGCGCACGACGCTGCGCGCGTCGTCGCCCTCTGAACACGCCTTGCCGCCGCTGGGCGGGCTCGCATGTCGTGCGGGCCGGCTCACTCCCCCGAAGGGTCCGGCATGACGGTCATGCCCTTCAGGTGGCGCGTGACCCGCGGGCCGCGCCGACGATACGCGCGAGAGCCCACCCGGCGGCGGAGATCAGAGGGATGGCCACGATGACGATGGCGATCGGGTTGGGGCGGAACCTCACCCCGTCGGCGCCGCTCACGTACGCGCCGGCAGGGAGGACGTAGCCGCCTCCACCGCCGCCGCTTCCGGCGCCCCTGCCGGCCGGCACCGTGCCTCCTTCGACCTTCTCGCCGGAACCCTCACCCGCCCCGAAACCGAAGATGACAAGGGCGGCCGGCACGAGTTCGCGGCCGCCGAGCGTGATGGCTTCGCCGTAGGCCATCTTGACGCCCCAGGAGGGCGTCGACACGGCCATCTTCTGGCTGAGGTTCTCCATGCGTCGACGGTACGCGGGTCGGCCGCGACTGGCCAGGCGTACTGCGACGCAAGGGTGAACTCAGCGAGGACCGCGGCATCCGCAGATGCGATCCCGGGGACGGGTCAGCGTCCGAGCAGGTCGTCGACGCCCGCAGCGGGCAGCGCGACGGTCACCCGTGTTCCCCACGGGTCGGCGAGCACGACCGATCGTCCGGTATCGGCGAAGGCAAGTCGGTGGCGGGTGAGTCGCGCGCCGAGCGCGTCGAGGTCCTCGCGGTCGGGCACGGTGATGGCGACGTCGCCGAGACCGAGGGCGGCCGCGCGCGGGCCGGCACCGGCGCTGTTCCACACGTTCATCGCGACGTGATGGTGGTAGCCGCCGGCCGAGGCGAACAGTGCGCCGGGGTAGGTCGCGACGGTCGTCTCGAAGCCGAGCGCGTCGACATAGAAGGCCCGGGCGCGTGCGATGTCGCCCACCTGGAGATGAACATGACCGACGCGGCCGGCCGAGGTGGCGACCGAGTCGACGGCGTTCTCATCCAAGTGTCGGCGAAGGTAGGCGTTCGGGTCGAGGTACAGGCTGTCCATCTGCAGCTGACCACCGGCATAGGTCCAATCAGACCGGTCGCGATCCACGTACAGTTCGACGCCGTTGCCTTCGGGGTCGGTGAAGTAGAACGCCTCGCTGACGAGGTGATCACTGGAGCCGGTGAAGCGGCTGCGCGGATGCTGCGCCGCACGGTAGACCGTCGCGGCGAGCGCCGATGCGTCGTCGAACAGGAACGCCGTGTGGAACAGACCGGCCTGGCGCGGGTCGACGGCGGGCAGGTTCGGCGTCTCGATCAGACGGAGCATCGGAGTGCCGCCGCGACCGAGCACCCGGTGCACCTCGTTGCCACGCGCACGCTCCTCGAGCGGCTCGAATGCCAGCGCATCGGAGTAGTACGAAGACATCGTCGACAAGTCCCCGACGCGCAGGGTCACGGCATCCATCACCGTCTGCGGATCGAGGATGCGGTCGGGCGCCGAGGTGCGCTGGGTGCTCGTGGTGGGTGCGACCATGATTCGTCTCTCTCTGTCTGTCTGTGCCTGCCCGGCCGGAGGACCCGGCCGGGCAGGGTGTGGGTTAGCGAACGGAGGCGAAGCCGCCCGTCCAGGCGATCTGCTCGCCCACGGCGAGGGTGAGCTGCAGGAAGCCGAGGGCCTCGAGCTCGCTGGCCCGCGAGAGCGAACCGGCATCGATCGCGCCCAGGCCGCCGGCCTCGATCGCGGAGATCAGGCCGGACTTGGCGGCGGCGTCGTCGCCGGCGACCAGGACAGTGGTCGGCAGGTCGCCGACCTTGCCGGATGCGAGCGTGGCGGCGAAGTTGGTGTTGAAGGCCTTGACGACGCTGCTCTGCGGCAGCTTCTCCTGGATCTGCGCCGTGAGCGAAGAGCCGGCAGGCACGACCAGCGAGTCGAAGGTGGAGAAGTCGACCGGGTTGGTGATGTCGACGACCGTCTTGCCGGTGAGCTGGGTGGCGTAGGCCGCGACGATCTCGTCGACGGCGGGGTGCGGAACGGCGAGGACGACGATGTCACCCTCGATGAGTGCGGTGCCCACACGGTCGCGACCGATGTACGTGACGCTGTTTCCGCCTGCGGCGAAGACTCCGCCGATCGCGTTGGCCATGTTGCCGGTACCGAAGATGGTGACGCTGGTCATGAAGATCTCTCCTTGGGATGCCGGTGACCCGGACTTGGTTGTACTTACAACTAAGACCATAGCCGGGTTTACTTGTAGATGCAACTATTGGTACGATGCTCGTATGGACGACAGCGGATTGACCCAGGACGAACGCGTCGCGGTCGCGAGACTCCACGCGCTGCTCGAGCTCCTGCCCACCGCTCTGGACCAGCACCTTGCGCCGGCCGGGCTCACCTCGTTCGAGTTCACCCTGCTCGAGGCGCTGAACGAATCGGACGCGCACCGCCTGCGCATGAGCGCTCTCGCCGCGCGAACCAACGCCACACTCCCCCGGCTGTCGCGCGTCGTCACAACCCTGGAGCGGAAGGGGCTGGTGGAGCGCGCACCCTGCCTTGAAGACGGCCGCGCCACCAACGCTCAGCTCACGGCCGCGGGTGAAGCGGCCTACGAGGCGAGTCGGTCGCTGTACGCCACCGCCGTGCGCCGCATGGTGCTGGACGGACTCGACGCCGACGGAGTGACGCAGCTCGCCGATCTCTCGTACTCGATCCTTACCAAGCTCGACCCGGATGCACGGCTCAAGGTCACCGAGGCCGGCCGGGCGTGCGCCGCCGATCCGTCGGGCGGGGATTCCGAGGATCTCGTTTCTTGCGCCGCCGATCCCAGACTCATGGATAGCGAAGGCCCCGAGCTCGCGGGGGCCCGCGCGTCCTGACAGTTCGAGCGCATGCAGTTGATTCGGACGATCAGGCGGTATCCCGTGATCACGGCCTCGACGGCCGTCCTCGCGGTCGTGCTCGTCCTCCAGCTGGTGGGCGCGGCATCCGTGTCTCGATGGCTTGCAATCAGCTACGTCGGGGTGTTCATCGTGTGGACGCTCGTCGGAATGGTGCGGGATGTGCTCCGCGGGCACATCGGGCTCGATATCCTCGCGGTGGTCGCGATGATCGCGACCCTCGCCGTCGGGGAATACCTTGCCTCGTTGATCGTCGTTCTCATGCTCTCCGGCGGGGAAGCACTCGAGGATTTCGCCGGTCGCCGCGCTCGACGCGATCTGACGGCGCTGCTGGATAGATCACCTCGGATTGCGCACGTCGTCCGCTCGCAGTCCGCCGAACCCGATGCGGTTCAGGACCGTGCCGTGGACGATGTCGCGATCGGCGACGTTCTTCTCGTGCGGCCCTCTGAGATCGTGCCGGTCGACGGGATCCTGCTCACCTCCAGCGGCACGTTCGATGAGTCCTCGCTCACCGGCGAGAGCATGCCGGTGAGCCGCAATGCGGGAGGCGAGGTGCTGTCGGGAGCGATCAATGGAACGCGCGCCGTGCGGATCCGTGCCACGCGTCGCAGCGCGGACAGCCAGTATCAGCAGATCGTCGCGCTCGTCCAAGACGCCCAGGACTCCCGGGCCCCCGTCGTCCGCCTCGCTGACCGTTTCGCGATCCCGTTCACTGCGATCTCGCTCGTTCTGGCCGGCACCGGGTGGGCGTTGTCGGGCGACCCGACCCGCTTCGCCGAGGTGCTGGTACTCGCGACTCCCTGTCCTCTGCTCATCGCGGCTCCGGTCGCCTTCCTGGGTGGACTCTCGCGCGCAGCGAAGACCGGCGTGATCATGAAGAGCGGCGCGGTCATCGAGCAGCTCGCGCGCGCGCGATCGGTCGCGTTCGACAAGACGGGAACGCTCACGGCGGGGCGACCCGCTCTGGTCGACGTCCGGCCCGCCGAGGGCTTCACCGCCGACGAGGTGCTTCTTCTCGCGGCATCCGCCGAACAGTACTCCTCCCACGTCCTCGCCGAGGGCATCCGGCGCGCCGCCGTGGAACAGGGTTTCGACCTGGTGGCGACGGACGACGCCATCGAGGTCGCCACCAACGGGGTGGAGGCCGTGTTCGACGGGCGCCGGGTTGTGGTCGGCAAACCCGCGTACATCACCGCACTCGCGCCCGAGACCGAGCGCGCGGCCCTCGGCCCTGGCGAGGCTGCCGCCTATGTTGCGATCGACGGGCGATTCGCCGGCGTCCTCGTCCTGGCCGACGATCCCAGGCCCGAATCCTCCCGGGTCGTTGAATGGCTGCGAAGCAACGGCGTCGAGCGGATCACGATGCTCACCGGGGACGCCCTCCCCACCGCGATGTCCATCGCCCGCCAGGTGGGGATCGAGGAAGTGCACGCCGAACTGCTCCCGCCGGAGAAGGTCCACCTCGCTGCGCAGCTGCGTCCTCGCCCGGTGATGATGGTCGGCGATGGCGTGAACGATGCTCCCGTGCTCGCGGCATCCGACATCGGCGTCGCCATGGGCGCGAAGGGCGCCACCGCGGCCGGAGACGCCGCTGATGTCGTCATCCTGGTCGACTCTCTGGACAAGATCGTGGACGCCGTCTCGATCGGCCAGCACACGCTGCGGGTGGCGCTGACCGCCATCTGGATCGGTATCGGGCTGAGCATCGGGCTCATGATCGTCGCCATGACCGGGGTGATCCCTGCCGTCGCCGGTGCCCTCATCCAGGAACTCGTCGATCTCGCAACGATCCTCTACGCACTTCGCGCTCTGGGTGGGCCTCCGAGCGGGCTGACTGCGCGCGCGTCGCACGGCACACCGACTCCCGTCCGTGCGTGAACAGGCGCGTCAGACCCGCTGTCGCACCACCCGTGCCGTCGTGGCCGGGTCGGGTCTGTGCATCACGGACTCGGGCACGATCACCAGCTCGGCGGCAGGCATCTGCTCCGCGAGACGGTCGGTCGCCGTCACGAGGAGGGGGAAGGTCTGCTCACCGCGCAGGATCGTGACGGGCTGCGGGACGGAGAGCATCCCACGCGTCGGCGTGGAGACCTGCGCCGTCAATCTCGCGTCGTAGACGGTGGACTGTGCGAGCGGTACGAGTCTCTCGAACAGGTCGCTCTGCCGAATCGACTCCACCATCTCGGCGGGCAGCTCCACACCCTCGAGCTGGAACGTGAGGACGGCATCTTCGTTCTTGCCGGCATCCACCAACTGCTGCAGGCGGTCGGCGAGCAGGGGGTCGGGCTCTGCCACACCGAAGCGGAACGGCGGCTCGGAGAGGAACAACGCGGTGATCGGCACCCCTCGCGAGGCGGCGTAGAGGGCCAGCACCGCACCGGATGAGTGTCCGAGCACGATCGCCTCGCCACCGACCGCCGCGATGACGGCGGCGAGATCGCTCACCTCGTCTTCGGGGAGGGACCCGCGCATGTCTCCGCTCGCCCCACGGGCCCGCCTGTCCACCGTGACCGCCTGAAAGCCGGCGTCGGCGAGCGCGGCGGCGATCGCGGCACCGTCTGCCGCCACTGAGAACGCACCGCCGACGATGACGATCGGCGGGCCGTCACCGACCCGTTCGAAAGCGATGGTCGTGCCGTCCGCGGATATCGCTGTCTGCATTCCGTCACCAAACCACGAGCCGACGACACTGGCAAGGTCGGGCCGCGGACCGCGTGACGGCCCCTATTTGATCGACCCTCTGGTGACACCGGAGATCACCCAGCGCTGCGAGAAGATGTAGACGATCAACAGCGGCGCCATGGCCATCAGATACGACGCGAAGGCCACCGTGTAGTCGGTGTTGAACTGGCCCTGGAAGACGTACTGCGCGAGGGGCAGGGTTCGGGCGCTCGGTTCGGTGAGCACCACGAGCGGCATGATGAAGTCATTCCATGCCCACACGCAGGTGAGGATGCCGACGGTGGCGTTCATCGGCATCAGCAGGGGGAAGATGACCGACCGGAACACGCGCCATGTCGAGGCCCCGTCCATCCTCGCCGCTTCTTCCAACTCGATCGGGATCGAGCGGATGTATGCCGTGTAGATGAAGATGTTCAGCGACAGCCCGTAGATCGTATAGAGGATGATCATTCCGACCTGGTTGTCCAGCCCCAGGGTCGCGGTCTGCTTCACGAGCGGCAGCATGATGATCGGGAACGGGATGAACAGCGCTGCGAGCAGGTAGAAGAACACGCCCTTGAAGAAGGGCCGGTGGATGTTCCGGGCCAGCGCGTACGCGACGACCGAGCTGGTCAGCAGGGTGAAGAAGACCGCACCCACGGTGATGAACGCCGTGTTGGCCAGCGCCTGGGGGAAGCTCGTCTTGACCCACGCGTCGGCGAAATTCTCCCACCGGATCGGGTTGGGAAGCTCGAACCCGGTGCCGGCGGTGAGCTGCTCCGGGGTCTTCAGCGCCACCACGACGGCCAGGTACAGCGGGACGAGCACGGTGAGCGAGCACACCGCGATCAATGCGGTCGCCCACCAGTTCGTGCGACGGGTGTCGTCTTCGCGATCGCTCTGGCGCTTGCGGCGCCCGTTGGCGGTGACGGCGTCGAGCTCTTGCTCCAGCTGTGGAGCGACGTTCGTTGCGGTAGTCATCAGAAATCGGCCTCTCTGCGCTGAAGGACCCGGAATTGGAAGAGCGAGACGATCGTGATCACGATGAAGAAGACCACCGCGTTGGCGGTCTGGTAGGCGAACTCACCGCCGGAGAACCCGCCACGGAAGATCAGCAGGGTCACGGATTCGGTGGAGGTCCCTGGGCCACCGTTGGTCAGGGCGACGATGGGGTCGAACACCTGCAGGAAGCCCTTGAGGCTCAGCACGACGTTGATCGTGAAGAACGCGCCGATGAGCGGGAAGGTGATGGATGTGAACTGACGCCACGCGGAGGCACCGTCCAGCGACGCCGCCTCGTACATCTCCGCCGGGATCGTCTGAAGCCCGGACAGGTAGATGATGATCGCGAATGCACAGGCCTGCCAGACGGCCAGCGCCACGATCGCCGTGCACGCCCACTGCTCGTTGGCGAGGATGTTGTCGGCGAACAGCGGGATGCCCGCAAGGATCTTCGGCAGCGAGTTCGAGAAGAAGAACTGGAACACGTAGCCGATGACCAGGATCGCGAGGATGTAGGGCACGAAGTACACACCCCGCCAGAAGTTGCGCGCCTTGATCTTGGCGTTCAATCCCAGCGCGATCGCGAGCGAGAACGCGTTCGTCAGGATCGTGGCGACGATGGCGAAGAGGAACGAGAACCCGTACGCCTGCAGAACCCGGTCATCTTGGAAGAGGTTGAAGTAGTTCGACAGTCCCACGAAGTTCCAGGCGCCGTAGCCGGCGTAGTTCGTGAAGCTGAAGAAGATCCCGACCAGGACGGGGAGTGTGTGGAACCCCGCGAACGCGATGACGGCCGGCCACACCATCCAGTAGAACGCCGCAGAGGCGCGCCGGTTCTCTGTTCTGATTCGTCCAGCGCGCTTGGGCGCCGCGCCGTCCGTGGCGCTGCTGCGCACCGCTTGGGTGATGGTCATTGGTCCTCTCCCGTCGTGACCGGAATCGTCCGAGCGGCGACCTTGCGCCACTCGTTGTCGAGTGTTTTCAGTGCGGCCTCCGCGTCACCGTTGAACAGGAACTCCTGGTCGATCGGGATCAGCGGGACTGCCGGCGGGATCTGGTGATCGATGAACCCCGTGATCCTCCCGTCGTCGAAGAACGGCTTGACCGACTGCAGTGCGGGATCGTCACTGATCTGCGCACCCTCCACCGAGGGCACCATGTTCTGCGAGGCCGCGAAGCCCTCGATCACGTCGGTCTGGAACGCGTAGTCGATGAAGCGCATCGCGGCTTCCTGCTTCGGGTTGTTCTTGCCCATCGTGAAGACGACGTCGACGCCGGAGACGAGGAGCCGATCGTCGGGGTCATCCGTTCCGGGGTACGGGAAGATGCCCATCTCGATGTCGGGATTGACCTGCTTGATCGGGTTCGTTGCCCAGATGCCCTGAAGCAGCATCGCGACCTCGCCGTTGGCGAACGCGGCGTTGCCGTCGTCGTAGGTCTTGCCCCGGTAGCCGTCCTGCATGTACGAGTACAGCGTGTACTGCTGGTCCATCATCTCGGCGAAGTCCTTCTGGAACGACACTTCGGAGTCAGGGCCGATGTCGGTGCCTTGCGCGCGCATCTTGTCGAAGAAGTCGTCTTGCGCGGGGTATGCGCCCAGGGCGTTCCACGAAGGGACGCCCGTCCATGAATCAGCCAGCGTCCCGTAGAACGGAGTGATCCCGGCGGCGGTGAGCGCGTCGCAGAGGGCGATGAACTCGTCCCACGTCTCGGGGACTTCGAGCCCTTGCTCCTCGAAGATGGCGGCGTTGTAGATGACGCCGTTGGCGTTGTTCACGTAGCCGAGCCCGTTGACCTCGTCGCCATAGGTACCGAGGTCGGCGAGGATGTCCTGCACCGCCGGGTTGATGGTCTCGAGCACCGGCTCGTCGGAGAAGTCGTAGAACACCCCGGCCTCTGCAAGTCGCCCGAAATTGCCGTTCGCGTTCAACGTGACGATGTCGGGAACGCGGTCCTTGACGAGCAGCGTGCGGATCAGCGTGTCCGCATCCGCGACCTGGTTCTGCACGATGCGGATGTCCGGATTCTCGGCCTCGAAGTCCGCGATCATCTGGTTGAAGTCCTCGAGGGCCTCACCCTTGAACTGGAAGAAGTTCAGTGTCGTCACTTCGCCCGACGCGTCGCTCGCGCAGGCGTTCAACCCGATCGCGAGTCCCGCCGTGGCGAGAACCGCGACAGCCCGGACGGTCGTTCGCATTCTCTTGGTCATCGTGCGCCTCCTTGCGCGGTCGTGGTGCGGGGGATGCTGCGTTCAGTCGTCCGTGAGGAGTTCGAGCACGCGCGCCTGCTGGGGGAACTGGACCGGCGGACGCAGGCCGACCGACTCCAGCTCGAGGCCGGTCAGCGCCGTGTCCTGGTGGGCCCAGGCGAGCGGGGACTGGCCGGGATGGTCACCACGTCCGTCGGCGGCGATGACCCGCACCCGGTACCTGCGTTCCGCGTCCAGCCCCGGCAGCCGCACGCGCCCGGCGGGGTACGCGACCGACGTCTCGGTCTGAGTGATGGTGAAGACGGCGGATGCTGCGTCCGCAGCGACCATGCCGCGCACATCGATCCCCGGATCGGTCCCGTCGACATGAACGACCCGGCCCGTCGCGATCAGCGGTCGCAGCCGCTTCGCCAGGGCGACCCACCAGACGATCTGCTCCCGGGTCGCCTCATCGACCGCGGTCAGGTCCCACTCGATCCCGAAGTGGCCGAACAGGGCGACCGCCCCGCTGAGTGCCAGGGAGACCGTGCGGCCGGAGGCGTGGACGATGGGGCTGGTCAGGTGCATTCCCATCAACTCCGGGGCGACGACCAGGCCGGTGTAACGCTGGTTCGCGAGACGCTCGAGCGGGTCGAGGCTGTCGCTGGTCCAGATGCGATCGGTGCGATCGAGGATCCCGAGGTCGACGCGGGCGCCGCCCGATGCGCAGCTCTCGATCTCCAAGCGCGGATGGCGGGCCTTCAGTTCGTCGAGCAGGCGATACAGCGCGAGGGTGTGGTCGTGCACCCGGCTGCTTCCTCCCGGCCCACTGCCCGCATCGACGAGATCGCGATTGTGATCCCACTTCAGGTAGGCGATCGGGTACTCCTCGAGCAGGGCGTGCAGTCGTCCCGAGATGTAGTCATAGGCGTCGGGGTGGGCGAGGTCGAGCACCTGCTGCTGCCGAGCCGACGGCGGCAGCGCCATCCGCCCGCGGAGGATCCAGTCCGGATGCCTGCGCGCGAGGTCGCTGTCGGGATTGATCATCTCGGGTTCGACCCACAGCCCGAATTCCATCCCCAGCTCGCGCACCTGGTCGATGAGCGGGTGCAACCCGTCCGGCCACACGTCCCGGTCGACGAACCAATCCCCCAGACCCGCCGTGTCGTCGCGTCGGCCCGTGAACCACCCGTCGTCGAGCACGAACCGCTCGACGCCGACCCCGGCCGCGGCATCCGCCAGCGCGGCGAGCTTCTCGAGAGAGTGGTCGAAGTAAACCGCCTCCCACGTGTTCAGTGTGACCGGGCGCGGGCGTCGCGGATGCTGCGGACGGGCACGCCACTCCTCGTGGAAGCGAGCGGACAGCTCCGTCAGGCCATCGCCCCACGAGCCGATCACCCACGGGCTCTGAAGCGACTCTCCTGGGGCGAGGATGACCTCGCCGGCGAGCAGCAGCTCTCCGCCCGACAGGAACGCCTCGCCGGTGGTCGTCCGCTCCGCCGTGACACGGTGATTGCCGCTCCATGCCACGTGGATGCCGTGCACCCGCCCGTTCTCGAAGCCGAAGCCCGGCCGTCCGGCGGCGAGAAGCAGCGTCGCGTCCGCACCGGGCCGACCGCGTCGGCTCTCACGCGTGTGCGTGCCGAATGTGAAGGCACGCCGCTGCGGAGTGCGCTCACGCAGGTGCCGACCCGTCGTGTCGAGGATCTCCGTGGCGTCCCAGGGCATCGGGAAGATGATCTGGAGTGACTGCAGCGTGTACCGCGAGGCGCCGGTGTTGCGCAGCAGGATGCGCTGGTGCAGCAGTCCGCTGGCGCCCACTCGCAACTCGATCTGGGCGGCGAGCTGCGCTTCGGAGTCGACGAGTGAGATCGTCGCGCGATGATAGTTCGACTGCACGCCCGCCAGCTCGAAGCGGATGCTCCCACCGGCGCCGTCGCGGTGTCCCTCGATACCGGGCGTGCCGAGCCAGCCGCCGGCCGGCGTCGGGAGCAGTCCCAGGCGCGGGGTCTCGTCGAGGCCACCGGACACCCGTTGCGGGCGGGCGGCAAGGGCGAGGGAGGCCAGCGACAGGGGCGTCGATCCGACCAGTTCCCGACCCCAGTGAACGATGGCGGGGTGAGGCTGCGCAGTCATGTCCACGACGACGCTCGTCCCGCCCCGACGCAGATGCAATGTACTCATCGGATACTCCGAGACCGCCGCCGTGTCGGTGCGCTCGGGGCCGATCGCTCCGCTGTGAGTTGCCACGTATTACTTTTACAACGGAAATAACTCATCGGTCAAGTGGGTTGACGGTTTGTTTTCTGCGATGTATCGACGCGAGTTGGTGCCACAATGGAAGCAACTGGGGAGGTGCGGTGCTGACCGAAAGCCATGAGGCGCTCGCTCGCGAAGTGCTCATCCACGGGCCCATCGGGCGAAGCGCGCTCGGCCGGAGGCTGGGTCTGTCGCCGGCGAGCTTGACGCGTCTGGCGAAGCCCTTTCTGGAGCGCGGACTCTTCGTCGAGCGCGGTGAAGAGTCCAACGGAGCAGTCGGCCGCCCGGTCCGCCCGCTCGACATCGCCCCGGACCTCGGCTCCTTCGCGGGGATGAAGATCACCGGAGACGCGGTCTACGCCGTCCTGACCGACGCTCGTGCGCAGATCCTCGCCGAACGCGTCGTCGCGCTCAGGGCCACCACGCCCGAGGCGGTCGTGGGCGTGCTGGCCGGAATCGTGTCCGACTTCTCCGCGGTGACGACCGCCCCGCTCGTCGGGGTGGGCGTCAGCCTCGGTGGAGCGGTCGATGACTCCGGCCGAGTCATCCGCGCTCCCTTCCTGGACTGGGTGGACGTCGACTTCGGACCATCGCTCTCGTCCGTCACGGGACTGAATGTGACCGTGGAGAACGACGTCGTCGCGCTGGTCGAAGCCGAACGCTGGTTCGGCGCGGGCAGAGGCCGCAGCGGATTCTCGGTGATCACCATCGGCGCGGGTGTCGGCTACGGTCTGGTGGTCGGCGGGGAATCGGTGCACACCAGAGGGGCCGGCGTCGGCCTCGGTGGGCACATCCCGCTCGACCCCACCGGCCCACTGTGCCCCCAGGGGCACCGCGGCTGCTCCACCGCGGTGCTGACCTCCATCGGAATGTGTGCGCAGGTGGCATCCGCCCTCGGCCGCCCCGTCGATTACGCCGAGGTGCTTTCCCTCGCTGCCGCCGGCGATCCGGTGGCCACTGCGGTGGTGGATGCCGCGGCCCGCGGTCTCGGACGGATGATCGCACTCGCGGCGAACCTCACCATGCAGCCCACGGTCGTGCTCGCCGGCGACGGGATCGGGCTGTGGGAACTGGCCGCATCGCAGGTCCGCGTCGCGGCCGCTGCCGACCGCGATCCCCTCGCCGAACCGGTCGAGATCCTCGTGGATGACGCGGGGTTCCGCGCGTGGGCGCGCGGCGCCGCCGCCGTGGCGATCCAAGCGGCCGTCGCACGCCTGGCGACCTCCGAGCTGCTGCGGGGTGACCCCGCAGCGCCGAGACGACCGTGACTGCGTGACGCCGGACCGCACCCTCGCCGGGAGCGTGGGACCACCTCAGCTCGGGCCCCTGCCGGCGCGATCCGGTCGGCATCCCTTCACCCGGTCGTGCTCCCCCGGATCACCAGCGCGGTCGACACGGACTCGGCAAGCGGAAGTCGGTGCCCCTCGATCCTGTCCACGAGCATGGCGACCGCCCGCTCACCGAGACGGTCGAAATCCTGCCGAACGGTCGTGAGCGGCGGGCGGAAGTCGGCGGCATCCGGGACATCGTCGAATCCGATGACGCTCACGTCCCCAGGCACGTATCGATCGCCCTCGAAGAGTGCCCGCAGGACACCGAGCGCCATCTGGTCGTTCGCCGCGAACACTGCGGTCACCGATGCGTCCGCGGCCAGCAGCGCTCCCGCGTGATGCCCGGATGCCGCGGTCCAATCGCCGCGGAACGGCTCGATGACGGGCGCACCCGCGTGCTGCAGGGCTTCGCGCCACCCTCGTTCGCGTTCGTCCGCGGCAAACGAGCCTCGCGGCCCGGCGATGTGGCGCACCGACGAATGACCGAGCGCAAGGAGGTGCTCGGTCGCGTTCCGCGCGCCGTCCGCGTGAGCCGTGGCGATGACCCCGAACCTGTCATCCGGAGGCGAGTCGACCACGACCAGCTCGAGCCGCGCCGGAGCGGGCGCGTCCCGGGCGACCGCGCTCGCTTCGTTCAGCACGAGGGCGCCGTCCACGCCGTGCTCGCGCAGGCGCTCGAAGGCGTTCTCGATATCGGCCTCGGGGCCGAGAGTGACGACCGTGAGCGCATACCCCCGCGCTCCCGCGGCATCGGCCACCGCCTGCAGCATGCGCGAGTTGCCGACGGTCGCGAGGGTGGACACCACCAGGCCGATCGTCTGGGTTCGCCCTGTTCGCAGCGCACGCGCCGCCCGGTGGGGACGGTAGCCGAGAACGGCCATCGCCTCTTCGACGCGGGCCCGGGTGGCCGGATCGACGCGGGGACTGGCATTGGCGACCCGCGACACGGTCTGTCCCGAGACACCGGCGTGCGCGGCGACGTCCGCCATCGAGACGCGGCGATCAGTGCTCGAGCCCACCGTCAGCCTCCTCGCATCGTTCCGGCGTGTTGACGCTACCACGCAGGATTGCTACCGTGTTGACGTGAACATGAGCTCTCTTGGCCGCCCGCCCAGCGTCCAGACGCTGGGCGCCGGCGTGGTGAGACGCGCGACGCGTCTCGCGGACGGTCGCGAGTTGATCTACTTCGACGACGCCGATACGAGCCTCGGCGAGGAGCGCTCGATCGACACCCGCACCCTCGACGCTCGGCCGGCGACCGCGATGATGCGGCGTGATGTGCTGACCGGCGACTGGATCTCGATTGCCGCATCGCGGCAGAATCGCGCCTTCCTGCCTCCTGCCCATCTCGATCCGCTCGCGCCGCAGACACCGACGAATCCCTCCGAGATCCCGTCGACGTACGATGTGGCGGTCTTCGAGAACAAGTCACCGTCGTTCGGTCCTGGCCTGGCTGCGGCCAGCGGCGAGGTCGAGGCCGCCCGCGACGCGCCGCTCGGCCTCGACGACCTCGACGCCCCAGGGCTCGAACGGTCCCGCAGCGCCATCGGGCGCTGCGAAGTGGTCTGCTTCTCGCCCTCCCACACGGGGTCGTTCGGCACTCAGACCCCCCGCCGGGCGCGCACGGTGATCGAGGCATGGGCCGACCGCACCGCCGCACTGTCGGCTTTGCCCGGCGTGCAGCAGGTGTTCCCCTTCGAGAATCGGGGTGAAGAGATCGGCGTGACGCTGCACCACCCGCACGGACAGATCTACGCCTACCCCTACATCACCCCACATACCAAGCTGCTGCTCGCCGCGATCGAGCGCGAGGGTGACGACCTGTTCGCGCGGATCGTCGCGGCCGAGGGATCCGGCCCTCGTGTCGTCCTGGACTCGGAGCACTGGATCGCCTACGTCCCGTTCGCGGCACGGTGGCCCATCGAAGTCCATCTGACCCCGCGCCGGCACGTCCCCGACCTCGCCGCGACATCGGCCCCGGAGCGCGACGAGCTCGCCGACGTCTACCTGCGCCTGCTCCGCGGACTCGACGCGCTCTACGAGACCCCGACCCCCTACATCGCGGCGTGGCATCAGTCCCCCGCGCATGTCGGGCGCGACACCGTCCGTCTGCACCTCGCACTCACCTCTCCGCGCCGCGCCGCCGACAAGCTCAAATACCTCGCCGGATCTGAGGCGGCCATGGGTGCCTGGATCGGCGACATCCCCCCCGAAACGTCCGCTGCCCGGCTGCGTGAGGCGATCGCGTCGTGAGTGCGACCGACACGGATGCCGCGGCCCGGGCGGGAGCTCTGCTGCAACGCATCGGCGGTTCGTCGCCTCTGGGCGAGTGGTCGGCGCCCGGACGCGTGAATCTCATCGGGGAGCACACCGATTACAACGACGGCTTCGTGCTGCCGTTCGCGATCGATCGCCGCACCCATGTGGCGGTCGCCGGCCGGGACGACGGCGTCATCCGCGTCGCGTCGACCGTCACTCGCGACGACGTCGAGATCCCCCTCGCCGACCTGCCCGCACTGTTCCCGTCCCGCGGACGCGTGCCCGAGTGGACCGCCTACCCGCTCGGCGTCGCGTGGGCGCTGGTCGCCGAATCCGGAGTCGAGCACCGAGATCTGCGCGGTCTGGACATCGCCATCGCATCGGACGTCCCCGTCGGCGCGGGCCTGTCCTCCTCGGCCGCGATCGAGGGCGCGACCGCAGCGGCGCTCAATGACGTATGGGAACTCGGACTCGAGCCCACTGCCCTCGCCCGCGTGGGTCGCACGGCCGAGAACGACGCTGTCGGGGCCCCCACCGGCATCATGGATCAGATGGCGGCGATGCTCGGCCGCACCGACGCCGGCATCTTCCTGGACTGCCGGTCACTCGAGGCGACCGTCGTCGACCTCGGATTCGCCGCCGCGCAACTCGACGTGCTCGTGATCGACACCGGCGTGAAGCACTCGCACGCCACCGGCGGGTACGGCGAGCGCCGCTCGTCGTGCGAGCGCGGCGCCCGGGCCATGGGCGTCTCCGCCCTGCGCGATCTCGGCGTCGACGATATTGCGCGCGCGGCAGACCTGATGGATGAGGTCACGTATCGCCGAGTGCGCCACATCGTGACCGAGAATCAGCGCGTCCTCGATACCGTGCGCACCCTCCGCGCCCAGGGCGCCGGTGCGATCGGCGACCTGCTGCTCTCCTCCCACGCATCCATGCGCGATGACTTCGAGATCTCGATCGCAGAGCTCGACACCGCCGTCGACGCGGCGATGGGCGCCGGCGCCATCGGCGCCCGGATGACCGGAGGCGGCTTCGGAGGCGCCGCCATAGCGCTCGTGCCACGTGTTCGGGTCGCATCGACGATGGATGCTGTGGCTGCCGCATTCGCAGCATCCGGGTTCCGAGCCCCGACCATGTTCACCGTCACCCCGTCGGAGGGCGCGCGTCGCGATGCCTGAGGAGATGGGCGTGACGTGATCCCCGGAGCGTCCGGACGGGCGGGCTATCCTCGGGGACGCAGTCGCACATTCGGCAGGATCGGCGCGGGCAGTGGCGCCTCCTGACCCGCGGGGAACTCGCCGAACAGCCGAGGTTTTCCCACGTCGTCGACGTGCTCGGGTTCGAAGCCGAGTTCCGATTGATAGCGACGGCGGAACTCCACGACTTCTTCGTGTGTCCGGCCGACGAAGTTCCACCACATCACGATCTGTTCGTCGAACGGAATCCCGCCCAGCAGGATGGCGCGGGCACCCTCCGGCCCGGCCGTGATTTCGATCGTGTCCGAGCCGGCGGGCACATAGGCCAGGACGCGGTGCTGCACCGCGGCACGATCGACCATCAGGGTTCCGGTCTCCGCGAGCACGGCGTGCTCGAAGTCAGGCCGTGCCTCGAGTGAGACGGTGGCGTTTGGGTCGATGAGGAGTTCGGCGCCCAACAGCTCCGCGGTCCGCGTCTGAACGGGGGACGCCGAGCCGAGCAGCTGGCCGATGAACACCCTCGCGACCATTCCGGGATGGTGCACGGGGTCCGGGGCGAAGTGCTCGAAGTGGTTGTCGCTGAAGCGCGCAGCCGCGGGCAAGGCGTACCACAGCTGGACTCCGTGCAGCGTGGCGGTGTCTTCGGTGCTGATCTCGGAGTGCGTGATCCCTCTGCCGGAGATCATCAGATTGAGCTCGCCCGGGACGACGTCGGCCGCGTTGCCACCGGAATCAAGATGCGCGATGCGCCCGGTGAACAGCCATGAGACCGTCGCCAACCCGGTATGAGGATGCCGCGGCACGACCATCCCTCCTGAGCTCGCAACCTCGTCGGGGCCATAGTGGTCGAGGAAGCACCACGAGCCGACGAATGAGCGGGCTTTGGAAGGCAACGTCCGGTACACCGTCATCGCTCGCGGCCCGCCCAAGGGCACTTCTCGCGGATCCAGCAGTTCGACGCCGTCACAGGGCTGGGCGGCCTCGAGCACGACCTCGCGAGGGTGCGCCTCGGGGTTGGTCATCGGATCCGCCTCCCTGGAATCGCACGCTCGGACGCGGATTGCTCGCTGAATCGAGATGCGGTCGGTCGCCGTGATCGTCACGGGCTACGTGAAACCCTAATCGCGCACGGGTGAACGCTCCGGTATCTCACCGACTCGTGCGGAATCAGTCAGTAGCGCCGCCCGAGTTCGGTGGGGTAGGTGAGCGAGCGACGACGTCAGTAACCGGCGACCAGGCCCCCGTCGCACCTGATCTGCTCGCCGGTGACGTAGGACGCCTGAACGCTGCAGAGGAAGGCCACCACCGCCGCGAACTCCTCTGGAGAGCCGTACCGTCCGGCGGGGATCGCCGCGCGGGAGCGGGCGTTCAGGTCTTCGACGTCAACGTTCGCCGCCGCGGCGCGGTGACTGTCGAGCTGCGTGAGGCGATCGGTGCCGATCAGTCCAGGAAGCACCATATTGACCGTGACCCCGTCGGAAGCGACCTCGCGCGAAAGCGTCTTCAGGTATCCGGCCAGCCCGGACCGCGCGATGTTGGACAACGCGAGGCCGGCGAGCGGCTCTTGGATCGAGGTGGAACCGATCGCGACGATCCGCCCCCAACCGCGTGAGCGCATCGCAGGCAAGAAGAGCTCGGTGATCTCGATCTGACGGACCAGCAGCGTCTCGACCGCGCTGCGCACCTCGGCGGAGGTGAGCCCGGATGCCGGTCCCGGCGCTGGCCCCCCGGAGTTCAGCACCAGGATGTCGATCTCACCCAGCCGAGCGGCCGCGTCCTCGGCGAGCGTCCGAGCGGAGTCCGGCTGAGAGAGGTCGCACACCAGGGCGACGGAACCCTCGTGCGCCCCCGCGAGCTCGATCGCCCGCTCCCGGCGACGACCCACGAATCCCACACGTGCGCCTTCGCTCGCGAGCGCACTCGCGGACGCGCCGCCAAGGCCCGACGTCGAGCCGAGCACGAGTGCGGCTTTGCCCCTGATCCCCAGATCCACAGTGGCTCCTTCCCTCATGCCGGCGGCGGAATCCCCGCTCGGCGGTGGCGAGTCCGGCCACCGGATAGGAGCCGGGAGCAACACGCGCCGCGAATGGGGACCACGATAGCGGCGTGCGCGATTTCACCGGTGCTGATCAGCCGCATCCAGAGCAACCTCGTTCTTGCCCACCCGGTCAGCTTCAGCGGCGGCGCGGGGCGTGATCGAAGATGAGACTGGTGTTCGTGGCTGCCACCTCCTCACGGAGGCTGAGCGTGTCGGAGACGAGTTCTCGCAGCGCCACGGCGTCTGCCACGGCGACGTGGAGCAGGAAATCGCGGTCGCCGGCCACGAAATACACGTGGCGCGTGGCAGGCAGCTGCTCGAGGTAGGCCTGGAAGCGCCGCAGGTTGCCGCGGGCGTGAGCGTGCAGACGGATGGAGATGAGAGCTTCGAGCTTGAGTCCGAGCCGGGCCGGATCGATGTCGGCGTGGAATCCGTGTATCACCCCGGATGCGACCAGCGCTCGTACCCGCTTGTGGCACGTGGATGCGGGTATGCCCACGCGCGAGGCGAGATCGTTGTTCGTGAGGCGACCGTCTCGTTCCAGCTCGCCCAGGATCGCGCGATCGATCGTGTCCAGTCGGACCTCGACAGAATCTTCCTCCGACATATCAACGCCCTCCGAAGTGTGCAGAATATTTCCATTTGGATGCTTGGCAGAACAAACCTCTCACCACATGTCACGCAGAGGAAGAGATTCTGCATACTGTTCGTGTCTTGTCGGTCGTGTATCAGGGAGGATACGAATGACGCGGTCGATCGTGGTCGGTGCGGGAATGGTCGGCCTGGCGACGGCTTGGCATCTGCAGGAACAGGGCGTCGAGGTCACCATCGTTGACCGTGCGGGGATCGCGGCCGGATCGTCGTGGGGCAATGCCGGATACCTGACGCCGGGCAAGACGGTCCCGCTCGCCGACCCGAGCCTTTGGACGTACGGACCGAAAGCACTGATCGACCCGGATGCCGCCCTCCACGTTCCGTTCCGCGTCGACCCTGGCTTGTGGTCGTTCCTGGCGCGATTCAGTTCCCATGGCACGATGCGCGCCTGGCACCGCACCATGGCAGCGCTCACGCCGATCAACAACATCTCTCTGGCCGGGTTCGACGAGCTGATCCATGGAGGAGTGGACGCGTGGACCCGCGAAGGGCCGTTCGTCATCGGATTCACCGCCGAGTCGCAGGGGAGGGCGTTCCTCGGCGAGATCGCGCGGGTGGCCGGCCACGGTCAGGACGTTCCCATCGAACGGCTCGACAATCCACGGGATCTCGCGCCGCAGCTGTCCGACGCGGTGCAGGTCGCGTACCGGCTCGACGGGCAGCGCTTCATCGAACCGGGCCCCTTCGTTCACGCAGTGGGCGACGCAGTCAGGGCGCGCGGCGCAGAGCTGCGTACGGGTAACGCCGTCACCGGCGTCAGCTCCAATGGCAAGCCCGCGATCACCCTCGATACCGGGGAGCGCCTCACGGCTGACTCCGTCGTCATCGCGACGGGAGCGTGGATGCCGCAACTCGCACGGCCCCTCGGTGTGAAGGTGCGCGTGCAGGCCGGCCGCGGCTACTCGTTCACGGTGGACACGGACGAACCGACACGGCATCCGGTCTATTTCCCGTTCCAGCGCATCGCATGCACGCCCTACCAGGGCCGTTTCCGGCTCGCCGGGACGATGGAGTTCCGCGGTCCCGACGAACCATCGCAGCCGCGCCGCATCCAGTCCATCGTCAACCAGGCTCGCGACTTGTTCACCGGCATCGACCTCGACTCCCGTCACGACGAATGGGTCGGCTCCCGGCCTGTCACCCCGGACGGCCTCCCTGTCGTGGGGGCTACCCGTGCCCCCGGCGTGTACGTCGCCGGCGGCCACGGAATGTGGGGCATCGTCCTGGGCCCCGCCACCGGCAAGCTGCTCGTGAAGCAGATCCTCACCGGCGAAATCGATCCCGTCATCGCCCCCTTCGACCCGCTCCGCTGAGCGGCGCGCCACTCGGCCGGCGCACACCTTGTTCAGCGCGCTAAGAAGCACCCCGCCAGATCGGACTCGGGGTCGAGACGAAGATGTCTGGCGTCAGAACGCCGGTGTGCTCACAGGGGCGTGATGATGGCTGCCCAGCTGCTCAAAACCGTAGGCGACCGAGATCACGGTCGATTCATCGAAGGGTCGGCCGAGGATTTCCATACCGACAGGCAACCCGTGAGAGCTGAAACCAGCAGGGATGCTCAGTGCCGGCATACCAGCCGACGAGGCGAGAACCGACGGCGACAGAAAGCCGTCGACGGTGTTCCACGCGGGGTCCATCACATCGCCCAGAAGGGGCGGCGTGGATTGGGTCGTCGGAAAGACGAACGCGTCCAGTCGGTTCGCCTCAAGGGTGCCGACGAGTCTGGAGAGCAGTTCCTCGCGCGCTTCGATCGCCGCATGGAACGCAGAACTCGAAGTACGGCCATCGGATGGGTCGCCGATATATGAAAGCAACGGAATCCGGGGATCGAACCCGCCCTGCCCCACAATGTCTTCGATCCGAGTGAACGGTACGCCCGGCTGTTCCTTCAACCAGTTGTTGAGATCGCGCCTCGCCGCGAACCGGTAGAGAAATGTTCGCTCGATCAGGCGAGGCAGCCATTCCTCTTCGACGTCCACGAGAGTCGCCCCGCCGGCCATGCATTGGAGGAGCGCGGATTCCATGACGCGATTCACCTCACGGGTGTCTACGGAATCGGGAGCGAATGCGCCCCTCAAGACGCCCAAGCGCTTTCCGCGCATCGAGTCTTCTCGTAATGCGTTCACGTACGGAGCGCCGCGACGGGCGAATGAGTGTCGATGCGTCAGCGGATCGGCCGGGTCGAATCCGACGAGGACGTCGAAGACCTTCGTCAGATCCGTGACATTTCGCGCCATCGGCCCGATCGTGTCCTGCATGGCAACGATCGGGCTGCAGCCGTCTCGGCTCACCAGTCCCGGCGTCGGGCGCAACCCGACGAGATTGCAGAACGCGGCCGGCAACCGGATGGACGATCCCGTGTCCGTGCCCAACCCGATGGGGGCATATCCCGCGGCGATGCCCACTGCCGTGCCGCTGCTGGATCCCCCCGCACTGTGGCCCAGCGCGTGAGGGTTCTTGGTCCAGCCGCTTCGGGATGAGTTGGCGAACCAGGCAGAGGCCCAGTCCGGCATCGTCGTCTTACCGATTACGATCGCGCCCGCGCCGCGGAGGTTCGACACCACGGTGGCGTCGCGCGCGCTGCGGTAGTCCCGAAAGCCCTTGCTGCCGAAGGACGTTGGCATGCCAGATGTGAGGAGGTTGTCCTTGACGACGACTGGCACGCCGAAGAGCGGACCGGGGGTGGCACCGGCCCGCAGGGCTGCGTCCAGCCCTTCCGCGACCTGCAGTGATTCGTCGCTGACCGTCACCATCGCGTTGAGAGCGGGACCCGATTGATCGAATGCATCAATACGCGCGTGGTGCGCCGTCACCAGTTCGACAACGGACACCTCACCGGCGAGGAGAGCCGTTCGGGCGTCGGCGATCGTCATCTGAGTCAGGGGCTTTCCGTTGATTTCCATCGCATCGTCTCTCTTGTCACATCTGTCGTCTGAGTCCACAAACGGGGTTGTGCGCGCCTCGATTGTTCTGGCTCGGCGGTGAGTCGGCTACTTGTGCTGCCTCGGGTATGCGCGTTCGGCGATCTGCATCTCCTCGTAGACATCGTGGCGCACTATGAATCGCGCAGCCGACCGCGTGGGACTGCCCACCATCTGAGTGTCACCGATGCCCTGATGCAGAACTGTCCGCGATGACTGAGACATCACACATGCACGTACCAAGAAGTGTGGGCAAAGTGCGCGCACGGAGCCTGACCCCGCGCAAAGCGAAAGCCCCGACATCCCAATGTTTACAAGGGATCTCGGGGCTTCCAAGCTGGCGGTGACGGTGGGATTTGAACCCAAAGAGGTTGGATCCTCCTCGTTCCTGATCGGTCAGAAACCGCGGAATCACGCCGTTCTCGGCGGGGTGGAAGCTTGGCCAGACTCGGTTCGTTCGGCCGCGATCGCCGTCGCTTGTGGGCAAGATGTGGGCACGCCCTCTTGGCCGCCGGAGGGCAGGATCGAGTGCTCCGCTCCGGCGTCGGAGCTTTCCCAGTTGTACACGCCTCAATCGCCGACGTCAGCAGGGGTCCGTGAGCGGAGACGGAGAGATGTGAAGCCTCGGACCGCGTGACGGGTCCCCCCTAGCAGGGCCCAGAATTTCCCGTCGCAGGCGAATCCACGCACTCGTTGCACTCGTTTCGCACACCGAACTCAGCATCATCCGCGCCGCCAGTTCGCGCTGAGTACGCACAGACAATCACCCGAGACGCGGCATCGTATGAACCCAGCACCACCTCCGCGTCAGGATCTGCCGCGTTTGATCGCGGTGAGCGACAGCCCACGCACGGAGCTCGTCATGCAGCCACCCCTTCATGTTGGCAAGACCACGAGACGGCCTCATGAGGCCAGAAGAGCGGTAGCGCAAGTTGGCACGGAACATTCGACACGTGCCCAGCTGGAATGCGCCCGGAACCGATGAGTGGAATACCGGGCGCATCGTCTGCGAAAACGTTGCAGGCTGAAACTCGCTGAATCGAGACGAAGGAGTTCTCATGTCCAATGATCGCCTACTCGCTCGTCGGGATCTCGAGTTCATGTTGTACGAGTGGCTCAAAGTCGATCAGCTGGCCGCGCGAGAGCGTTTCCACGCCTACGACCGCGACATGTTCGACTCCGTCCTCGACCTCGCTGAACACTTGGGCACGGAAGTCTTCGCCCCAATCAATCGTCTGCTTGACGAGAACGAACCGCGTATGGGCCTGGACGGACGAGTTATCCAGCCGCCTGAACTGCTCACGGCACTCCGAGCATTTGGCGAGTCCGGCCTCATCGCGAGCACATTCGACGAGGAAATTGGAGGCGCGCAGCTTCCCTACGCCGTCCGTTCAGCGTGCATGACGTACCTGGCCGCCGGATCCCTCGCAACATACGCCTACCCGTTCCTCTCCGAAGCGAACGCACACCTTCTCGTCACTCACGGAACACCCGGACAGATTGCAACGTTTGCGATCCCAATCCTCGAAGGCAGATGGTTCGGCACGATGTGCCTGTCTGAGCAGCAGGCAGGCTCGTCTCTCGGCGACATCACGACGATTGCGGTTCCGCAGGAGGACGGGACACATCGCGTGTTCGGCTCGAAGATGTGGATCTCCGGTGGGGACCACGAACTCGCCGACAACATCGTTCACCTGGTGCTTGCGCGCACCCCTGGTGCGCCGGTTGGTCCGAGGGGACTGTCGCTGTTCATCGTGCCGCGTCATCTTCCGGACGGGTCCGGCGAACCGGGCGAACGGAACGACGTCACGCTCGTCGGCCTGAATCACAAGATGGGGTACCGAGGGACGACGAATACGCTGCTCGCGTTCGGAGACGGGGCGCACACGCCGGGCGCGCAGGCTGGAGCGGTGGGCTTCCTCGTCGGGGAGGTGGGCTCCGGGCTGCCGATCATGTTCGACATGATGAACGAGGCGCGCATCGGCGTGGGCGCCGGGGCTGTCGCAGTTGGTTACACCGGCTATCTCCACTCGCTGGCATATGCGCGCGAACGGCCGCAGGGTCGGCCTATGAACCTGAAGGATGCAAGCGCGCCCCAGGTTCCGATCATCGACCACCCCGACGTGCGGCGGATGCTCCTCGCGCAAAAGGCGTACGTGGA